>CAUSDR010000024.1:0-27663 GCA_963530105.1 uncultured Janthinobacterium sp. | reverse complement strand
GTCACAAAGAAAATTTTTCAGGTGATCCATATACTATTGACTCTTATCGTCAATCCCACGCCAGAGCAGTTAATCGCATTGGTCTGATAGCAAGAAAGGAATTGGGCACCACACCGCACGGCCACCGCCACGCGTATGCTCAGCAATTAACCGATCTCAAAGTGAATGACGAAATAATTCAGGCAGCACTGCATCACAAATCACTTAAATCTCAACAAGTCTACAAAGAGCCTACGTCTGAGAGAGTAAACTCAGCATTGAAATCTGCCAGCGACCTACTTGATATGAATTCATTCCAAAACCAAATCGACCGACTTGGATTATGAAAACCACATCTCTACTTGTACAAGAGACAGATTACGCTGAGGTTACATCCCGCATAAGCGGCAATACGCTCTATCGGAACGATAGCTCTGACAAATATCTCCTAAGTCCGATTTATAGAATTTCGCAGATCCGGATGATTTGCAATCGCGAAATTGTGCGGTGGAGCTTGGAGGATTCTTGGCGCCGAATCGTCGGCACAAAATATGAGGTGGCGAGCAAGGCACTCTTAGATATTCGAACAAAGCAGCAATTCATCGAAGGCATAACAGGCTTGCTTGTCGCGATTAATGACATACAAAACTCCGCAGAAAAAGAAATTCTAGTTCGTACGGGATTACGAAGACGTTTTGTCGAACTAACTTCAGAACTTTGGGAAGCTGGCCAGTTAGCCGCACCTTTCATACAACCTTTTACTCAACGTACATCTCTAGACTTCGGTCGAATAGCAGCAAGTAAACGATTAAATTGGTTGGTCGAAATTTCAGAGGCAAGTAACAGTCAAAACGAGCAAATGCAACGCCGCGCCTCATTCTGCGCCTGGAAGCTTGCGATGACCTGCGCAGGAGTAAAAGAGATTGGAGATATAACACCTGAGACAGTGCGAACGGATGCTATAACTAACGACAAGGGACTAGCGGTAACGGCAATCCGTCCAATATTAGCTGTCCAGAAAAAACACTATGGCGAGAAAGCTATATATACAGAGCATGACTGGGGTGTCGGGAGAGGTAAGCCAACAGGATTTTTTGAGTATGAGTCAATACTAAAGGCGGATCCCAACTTGACGCATTGGAGAGAGTTTTTCATAGAATGGCTAGGAAATAGTGTCTCTGGTGGTGTTGCGACAAAACGTGATGCAATTTCTGTATTTTTTAGATATCTTTTAACATGTCCATCGGCTTCACGGAATCCAATTGAGTTTGCATCTCGCTCCTACGTCCAATCTGTTGGTTTTGAGGAATGGCTCGATCAGCAGGATCTGGATAAAGAAACCGTATCAAAACGTATTGCACAGATAGCATCCTTCTTCAATTGGTTAATTGATTCAAAGCTATCACTCGAAGACGACTTAGGTCGACCCGTTCGAAACCCGGCATTGTATAACCCTATAACAAGAAGAAAAGAGGCGCCCAAAGCAGCTGAAACCGCGCGCGAAGCCATTCCTATCCGGTATCTTAGAGAACTCGTGCATATAATTACTCACGACGATTTCTCTTGGCCGAAAAAAGTTTCTGAAGATTATATTAAGCGTTTCAATTCAGATACGCAACTTTGGGAGAGAATATGGAATCCGATTCGCGCCTACGCGATGCTATTGAAACTTTATCTACCTTTACGCACCTATCAAATAACCATGCTGGACAGCGGTGAAGGAGATACCTATGTATATTACAAAAACCAATGGCAGGAAAATCTATCAGAACTTAAGCCAAATTCACGATATTTAGTGAAGAAAGGTTTCTTAAGAAAATACCGCGATCATGGAACCAATTCTGAATTCACAGGATTCTATGTCAATACAAACAAGACAGCGGATCGATTTAAAGACCTTTCTGATAAGGGATACGAAATTCCCTGGCAGCATGACGAAGTTATTACGCTGGTCGCTGATTTAGTCAAGTGGCAGTCTGAGTACAATCCAATTTTCAGACCAACGCCCTGGACAGAACTAACAAACTTATCTGTACTTCGCAGCCACACCAGTGCTCAACTCAAGGCTAGGGGAACCAATTGTTTTTTGTTTAGGGACTACGTTCGCTCAAGTAAGGCTCATCCCATCGGATTAGGAAGAATTCAACAATACTGGCACAAACTTTTAGATGAATTGGAACGCCGAGTTGCTACGCGTGGTGAAAGACTACCCGACGGCAGACCCATTAAATTTATTGAAAAACGAAAGGATAATGGACAGCCTGCTGTTCCTGTTTTCGATCTTCATTCGCTACGCGTCTCGATTCTCACTGCTCTATCTGTCGAGGGTGGCGTGCCACTGTCAATCCTCAGTAAGTGTGTGGCCGGTCACGCCACCATATTGATGACCTTGTATTATATAAAACAGGGACCCGCTTACATTTCTCAAAAACTGGCTGAGGCTCAGGCTAAAATGATGGAGAGTGAGCAAGAAAATTATTTGCGTTTTCTCCAGAATTCTGAAATCGAAAATTTTAAGTCAATTATAGCGTCTAACGATTTAGTGGGCATACGCTCTGCTCAGGAAAAACGAGTTTCTGGGTGGATGATCAGTGATTTGGGAATTTGTCCGGTTGGCGGCGCTTTATGTGGGCAGGGTGGACCAAAATTAACTGGCGGGAACGGAAGAAATGATTACCAACCAACTCCGGGTGGCCCCAGAAACTGCATCCGATGTAGATTTTTCTTATCAGGGCCAGCGTTTTTAGCAGGATTAGTTGCAAGCTTCAACTCCATCGGCCTAGATTTAATAGACGCAAGTGAGCAAATGCGAAAAATGGACGACGAAATATCTAAATTCGAAGATAGAATTTTTAAATCGAACAACTCGACTGTTTCGTTTAATCGCAGGCTCGACACTCTGTATGCGCGACGGGAAACCGCTTTAGGTAATTTAGATATGCTAGCTAATAATTGGCATTCCACTTATATAATGATTGAGCGCGCCAAATCCCTTATCAGCAACAAAGAGTTTCAAGCAAAACCTATGGGAAAAGAAGTTAGGTTACTGGCCACTGGAGATGTTTCAGACCTTGCCACAGCAATTGGCGAGGGAAGTTCGTTTGATCTCTACAACAGCCTCTGTCAACATGCCACAGTATACCCAGCGTCAAACATTCCAGTTGCTGCCATACGACGTGGCAGGTTACTTGACGCCATGCTATCAAGAAATGATCGTAAGCCTATTTTTTCGGCGCTTACAGATCAAGAAGCTATCTCAGTAGGAAATGAGCTGGTGAATTTTTTGTATATGCGTATTGGTCGCCAAGAAACGCATCGGCTTATAGAAGGGACTAGACTATTGAAAGCAGTGGGAATTCATAAGGAACTGGATGAATTACTATCGGCAAGAACTGATCAAGGTGTCACACTCCCCACCCTTGCCGAGTTCGATGATCGATTATCTACAGGCGGAAATAGTGGAGGCCAGCATGAAAATTGATCCTACGAAATTCTTAAAAGAATTATGTTACGGTGCCTCTGAGAGAAAAATACAGTCATTGCAGCTAATTTTTTCCATTTGCGCTGAACAGGCTGACAGAGGAAGTGATGACTATTCAGTCGCAACAATTGGAAGATTGTCTGGTGAAAGAGGTGGTCCGTCCGCAGCGGCCATTCGAAATAAACCGGGTGAGGATTATCGAGCATTAATAAAAGCGTATGCAGCGTTTAAGAACGGCAGGGACCGTAAGGTGCGGAAACTGCCTACAACCGCAGCGGATGAGCTTTTAGAAGGAGTTACCGATGCAGTTTTACGTGTACGGATCAGACTGATACTTGCTGAAAATGAATCTTTACGTGGACAACTCCTAGCCGCCCGTCACTTGGCTAACCAATGCACCGTTCTTGACCTGGCAAGCCCTGGAGTAGCTAGCGCCTCCTCTCAGCAAGAAACCATGATGCTAACGTTGCAGGAAATATCGGCCCTGCGGGCAGCAACCTGTTCGTCAACTCTATTGCACTGGGCCTGGACAATAGATGAGACCGGCCGCGTGGTCACTGACACTGGTCAAGTAGTGTTCCGCGCAGGCTTTGCAACTGCGATTGAGAAGGTCGTAACCCACTTCTCAAAACCATAATATGATATTAACGTCGGAACGTGCCTAGGAATTAACGAATGTTATATACACCACTAACAAATGCTGGCCTGCGCCGCCTGCCGCCGTCGCGTTCGCGCGCCAAGCAGCTGGCCGCCGCCAAGCTGAAGGCCGACACGGCCGCCGCCGCCACCGCCTCGACGCAATTGCTGGCCACCATTTAAGAAACCTACCGCTTACTCAAGCTTGGCACAGGCTTGGCCCGGCCAAGGCGCGCAAACGCCTTGCCGGGCCTTTTTTGCCGTCCCTTCCCCGCGCACGCCGCATTTCTCCACTGCATCCAATTAGCGCGCCAGGCCGCACCAAAAAAGCGCATCTTCCACGCAAATAAGCCTTGCTTTTCGGGCCACATTCAACAATAATGCAAATACGAATCATTCTCAACTGAGACAAAGAAAGCCCAACATGCAAAGCTCAAAACCAGCCTTGATCCAGGATGCCGCCACTGCCCACGTCCGTCCTCCCGTCAGCATGGCGCAACCGGCGCGCCGCATCACCAGCGAAGCGCTGCTGCAGCAGGGACGCGAAGTGGAGATTGAACACAGCGGCAAGATTTATCGCTTGCGCGTCACGCAATTGAACAAGCTGATCCTGACTGCCTGAAGCAGTACGGCAGCCAGCCACCCCACTCGCCAGCCAGTCGTGCCCTCCCCGGGCGCCAGCCAGCCAAATCACCGCACAGGAGCGTTTGATGGCGACCGACCGACCTTCTTCGAAGTTTTCGTCCGTGAACGGGCAACAGCCTGAGTTGATGCTGTCGGCCGTGCTGCACCTGATGTCGCATTACCATGCCGACAGCGCCTGCCCGAAACTGGCCGGCGTCATCGAACGCCATTTGCAGGCACTCTCCAGCCTGCCCGATCTGGGCCCCGTGCTGCAAGCCACCTGCCAGCAATTGTCGCAGCAGTGGGCCGCGCTGGTGGCCCTGCACCGTCCCGCGCCGCCGAAAGCCGGCGTCATCGAACGCCTGGCCCGCCTGCTCGGCCCCCGGCGTACCGCCACGCCTTTGCCCCAGTAATCGCCCCGCCCCACTCCCTTTCACCGCCCTACAGGATATCGCCATGTGTGACAAAGACAAGTCCCTGCCCGTCATCAGCAATTGTTCCAGTGCCGAGGCCGACACGGCCGCGCTGGCCTCGCGCCGCCGGCGCCTGTGGGAACTGTCGCATACCTGCCATTGCCCGCTGGTCGGCGTGGGCTTGCCGCTGGGGTACTTGCGCAAGCTGGTGGGCAAGATGACGGGCGGGCGCGTGCTGGCCGACGACTACGAAGTGCACGTGGGCGCCGTCACGGAATGCGGCGTGCGCAACCGCCTGTCGGAAGCGCTGCAAAAGGAGCTCGAGCGCCGCTACGCGCCCGTCATCCTGCGCTTTCGCGGCGCCAAGACGACGGAACAGGTGGCCCAGCTGTGGCGCACGGCCGTCGCCAACGGCGACGTCTCCGGCGCCTTCTGGGCCGGCCTGACGCACCCGCGCTGCGATGCGGAACTGGAAGAGCAGATGTGCCGCGACCTGCACATGATCCAGCACCAGGCAGGCGCGTGCGTGCGCGCCGACATGGGCAAATTCACGGCCTTGCAGGAAGAAAATGCGCGCCTGACGCACGAACTGGCCAAGCTGCAACAGCGCAGCCAGGCCGCACTGATGGAAAAAACGGGCGAACTGGAGCGCCAGGAAGCCGTGCTGCTGCGCACGCGGGCCGAAGCGATCGGCAAGGACAGCGTCATCGACGGCTTGCGCGCGGAACTGGCGCAGCTGCAGGCGGCCATCCCGGCGCTGGAATCGCGCACGCGCCTGGTCGAACGCCTGGCGCAAATGGATGAGCGCGAGAAGGAATTGCGCCAGCAGATCACGGAATTGAAGCAGGCCCAGCCACGTCCGGCCACGGCCGTGCCGCCGCCGGCGCCAAAACTGGAAGTACCCACTGGCGGCAAGCTGAAAATGCCGATCCGACTCGTCGACCAAAGCGTGCTGTGCGTGGGCGGACGCAGCGGCAATGTCGCCACCTACCGCGCCCTGATCGAACGGGTGGGCGCGCAGTTTGCCCACCACGACGGCGGCCTGGAAGACAATGCCAACCTGCTCGACTCGAGCCTGGCGGCGGCCGACCTGGTGATTTGCCAGACCGGTTGCATCAGCCACAGCGCCTACTGGCGCGTCAAGGATTACTGCAAGCGCACGGGCAAGCGCTGCGTCTTCATCGACAACCCCAGCATTTCCAGCCTGGCGCGCGGCTTGCAGGAAGTGAGCGGCGAGATGGAACCGGCCGCGCTGAACGCGGCGGAATAGACAAAACCGGCAGCGTGGCGAGCGGGTGGCGCAGCAGGCGCCGCCGCGACGGCACGCTGCCCGCTCATGCCGCCGGGAACAGGCAAGGGCGGCGCCGCCTGCGCCGCTTATGCCTTATGCCTTACGCCTTATGCCGCCAGTTCGCGCGCGATGGCGTCGCGCAAGATCGCATCGTCGACCGTGGTGTCGGGCGAGAAACGTCCCACCACCTTGCCTTCCTTGCTGATCAAGAACTTCTCGAAATTCCACAGCACGTCGCTGGGCTGCGCCTGCGTGATGCCGTAGCCGGCCAGCTTGGCGCGGAAATCGCTGCCCGGCTTTTCCTGCGCCTGCGGCTGCTGCTCGACCAGGCGCTGGTACAGCGCATGCTGGCCCGGTCCCTTGACGACGATCTTTTCAAACATGGGAAATTGCACGCCGAAAGTGCCACGGCAAAAGTCCGCGATCTCGGCGTTGCTGCCCGGCTCCTGCGCGCCGAATTCATTGGCGGGGAAACCGGCCACCACCAGGCCCTCGGCCTGCTAGTCGGCGTAGAGTTTTTCCAGTCCTGCGTATTGCGGCGTCAGGCCGCAGGCGGACGCCACGTTCACCACCAGCACCACCTTGCCCCGATATTCTTCCAGGCTGGTGGGGTCGCCATTGATGCGGCGCAAGGGAATGTCGTAAATACTGTCGCTCATGATGGCTCTCCTTGGATGAAACAATCATGATAGCCGCCCGCGCGCGAACGCGCTGGCGGCGCGAAAAAAGTCAGTAGACGTCGCGGCGGTAACGTCCTTCGGCCGCCAGCGCGTCCAGCGCGGGCCGGCCCAGCAGCTCTTGCAAGGCCTGGTCGACGCCGCCCGCCATGCCGGCCAGGCTGCCGCAGATGTAGATGGCCGCGCCCTGCGCCAGCCACAGCCTGACTTCGTCGCCATTGCCGCGCAGGCGGTCTTGCACGTAGGTGCGCTCGGCCTGGTCGCGCGAAAATGCCAGGTCCAGGCGCGGCAAGTTGCCGCTGGCGTGCCAGCCTTCAATTTCTTCCCGATAATGAAAATCGTGGGCAAGATTGCGTTCGCCAAAGATCAGCCAGTTGCGCCGCTGGCCAGCCAGCACGCGGCTTTTCAGGTGGCCGCGCAAGCCGGCGATGCCGCTGCCGTTGCCGATCAAGATGAGTGGCCGCTGGGCATTGTCTTCCAGGCGGAAACGCCGGTGCTGGCGCAGGCGCAGCTGCACCACGTCGCCGACGGCCGCCTGCGCCGTGAGCCAGCCCGAGGCCAGGCCCAGGCTGCCATCGGGATGCGCATGCTGGCGCACCAGCAAGTGCACGCCGCCATCGTGCGGAATCGAGGCGATCGAATATTCGCGCGGCTGCGCCGGATCGGCCGGCGCGGCCACCTGCACCAGGTCGCCCGACTGCCATTCCGGCAAGCTGCCCGCCACGGGCGCCAGCTCCACGTGATAGATGGCGCCGCCCGCGCTGCCCGGATTGAGCAGGCGCCGCTGCGTCAGGCGCCAGTCGCCAAAGGCCGGGGCGCTCCAGTCCGGCGCATCGCTGGTGCCGGCAAGGTGGCTCAGGTGCTGGAACCATTGTTCGATGGCGGGCGTGGCGCTGCGGTCGACTTCGATGCGCTCGAACAGGCGCGAGGCGCCCTGCCCCGCCAGCCAGGCGTCGAGCGCGCGGCCAAAGCCGCAATACTGGCCATAGCTGCGGTCGCCCAGCGCCAGCACGGCATAATGCAATTGCGGCAACGGCAGTTCTCCCGCCCCGCGCGTCATGCAGCGGCCCATGAAGGCAGCCGCATTGTCGGGCGCATCGCCTTCGCCATAGGTGCTGACCGGGAACAAGGCCCGTTCGGCTTGCTGCAGATCAAGGTCCGTCAGCTCGGCCAGCGCGCACAGGCGCACGGGAATGCCGGCCAGTTGCAGGCTCTGCGCCGTTTGCGTGGCCAGCTCTTCGGCGTTGCCCGTCTGGCTCGCATACGCCACCAGCCAGGGACGGCTGTCGGCCAGCGCCGCCTTGGCGGCCTCGGCGGCGCGGCGCTTGCTGCGCGCGCGCAGCCAGGGCGCCAGACAGACGCCCGCATAGCTGAGGGACATGGCGGCCAGCAAGGCCAGCCGCGTCGTATCGTGCGTAAAAATCATGGGGAATCA
Organism: uncultured Janthinobacterium sp.; assembly: GCA_963530105.1. GTDB lineage: Bacteria > Pseudomonadota > Gammaproteobacteria > Burkholderiales > Burkholderiaceae_D > Janthinobacterium. The sequence goes on along the minus strand of CAUSDR010000024.1, from coordinate 19,127 downwards.
ATATTCATTCGTCGAGCATGGCCAGCATCTGGCTGCTCAGAAATTCGCGGTAGCCGCGTCCGTCGCGCTGCAGGAAGCGCGCGGCCAGGCCCTGCTCTTCGGCCAGCGCCATGCCGGCATCAACGCCCAGCACGGTCAAGGCCGTCGACCAGGCGTCGGCCGCCATGCACTCGGCATGCACGACCGTGACGGAAGCGAGCTGATTGGCGATGGGCAAGCCGCTGCGCGGGTCGATTGTGTGCGAAAAACGCGCCGTGCCGTCTTCAAAGAAACGCCGGTAGTCGCCCGAGGTCGCCACCGACAAGCCGTGCAGCGCCAGCATCATTTCCGCCGGCTGGCTGTCCATACCCGCGCCATCGACCTGCTCCAGCATGACCCACCAGGGCTGGCCGTCGGGCTTGCTGCCAGCGCCGCGCAGCTCGCCCCCTACTTCCACCAGGTAATGATGGATGCCCTGGCTTTCCAGGTAGCGGGCCAGACGGTCCACGCCATAGCCCTTGGCGATGGCGGACAGATCCAGCTGCAAGCCGCCGGGCTGGCGCACGCGGCGGGCCGGCAAGTCCAGCTCCAGGCGGCGCCGCTGGCGTTGCGACAGCAGCAAGGCCACCGTATCGTGTTTGGGCGGAAGAAAACCGGGCTGGTCGTACCGGTTGCGGGGGCCGAAGCCCCACAGGTTGACGAGCGCGCCGGCGCACGGATCGTAGGCGCCACCCGACGCCTGCGCCACGTGCAGGGCAAAGGCCAGCACTTCGCAAAACGCCGCAGGCAGGCTATGCCAGCTACCGGCTTCGGCGCGGTTGAAGCGCCCCAGGTCCGATTCGTCGCTCCAGTGGCTCATTTGCGCCACGACCAGGTCCAGCTGCTGCTGCAAGCCCTGCTGCAAATCGGCGCTGCCGGCGCGTCCCGCCAGGGGGGGCTCCAGCAGGCGCGCGGACCAGCTGGTGCCCATCGACAGGCCGCGCAACTCCCGCATCGCGGCGCCGGGCGGCGCGACCTGGTCTGAAATATGCTGGGGCAGCAGGACCCGGCGCATCGGCACTGTCGTTCGCGAAAATGCGCCGCTTACTGCGGCAGCACTTCCACGGTAGCGGCGTAGGTGGCACGGCGCTCAGGCATCACCGGCGGCTGGCCGGGCACGGCCGGGGCGGCCGCAGGCCAGGTGCTGCTCAGGTAATACATGCCGGCCGCCGGCACCGTAAACGTGATCTCGCCCTTGGCGTCGGTGCTCTGGCGGATTTCACCGAGCACGCCACGGTAGCGCACGCCGCCTGGCACCAGGCTGAAGGCCTGGTTTGCCGCCGGCTTGCCGTCGATCAGGAAACGCCACGTGGCCTTCTCGCCCGCGCGCAAGTCGTTCGGATGGGTCACTGGCACGAATTCCAGGCCCGTGCCCGTCGGCTTGAACACTTCCGTGCTGGTCTCGCCATTGCTGAAGAAGGTTTCCAGGCGCGCTGCCGTGCGCGTGATTTTCACGTCTTTCGCGTCGGCCGGCACGTCTTTCTTGAAGGTTTCCTCATTGCCACGGAAACGTTTCTGCTCGCCATTGACCGTGTAGCTGCCCATCACGTTTTGCGACACGATGGCGGCCTTGTAGGTACCCGGCTTTTCCATCTTGACGTCGAACACGCTGCGCAAACGCCCCGTGAGGGTATTGGCTGGCGTCACTTTCGCGCCGTCCGGGCCGGTCACTTGCAGCGCATCGAGGCGCAGCGGCTGGTGGTCGATCTCGAACAGGCCGTCGGAAACGGCGGCATCCACCGTCACCCAGGCGTCCTTGCTTTCCACCATCGTGCTCGATGGCACCATCCAGCCACGGTGGGCGTGGGCATTCATGGCCAGGCCGGCCAGGGCCAGGGCGATGAGGGTCTTATTCATTGTCTTGAACATGAGGGGTGCGCCTTTATGGTTTGAGTTGGACGACGACATTACCGAGTTCTTCCTTGCCTTTGGCCGGCACGGCCTGGGCCGATTTCAGCGGCCACTGGAACGGCACGCGTACCAGTTCGCGTCCGCCCGCTTCGCGCGCCGCTTCCACGACGACCTGGTATTCACCGGCCGGCAGCTTGTCGAGCAAGGCCTTGGCACCGGGGAAGGTCAGGGTATGTTCGCCCGGCGCGCGCGTGGCGCCGCTGACGCCATCGACCGGCATGGCCAGGTCGCGGCCGCTCTTGCGCCACCATTGGCGCATGTCCTTCAGCCATTTTTCTCCCGCCTTGTCCTTCTTTTTCACGTCATACAGCACGGCCAGGTTGCCAACGACCTTCTGGTCCGCCGTTTCCAGCCATGCCGCCACGTACGGACGGTGGTATTCCGCCACGTTCAGTTGCGGGATTTCAAGCTTGAGGGACAAGTCAGCCGCCATCGCCGAAGTGCCGATCAGGGGAAGGCCAAGCGCCAGGGAGTAGCGTAATTTCATGGTGTGCCTGTAAAAAAGAGAATAAAAACGATCAGTGGATAAACAGCAAGGCGATCGCGCAGGGTATCAAGATACCGAGGCCAACCATCGGCCAGGTAAATGGCCGGTTGGCCGCATGGAACTTCAAAATCAGCAAGCCGGTGAGGCAAAACACGATGCAGGCGCCGGCGAAAATATCGATGAACCAGCTCCAGGCCACGCCCGTGTTGCGGCCCTTGTGGACATCGTTGAGCCAGGACACCCAGCCCCGGTCCGTCAATTCATATTCGGCGGCCCCGTCTTCCAGGCCAATGCGCACCCAGGCATCGCCGCCCGCCTTGGGCAGCGGCAAATACACCTCGTCGATGCTCCATTCGGCGGGACGGCCGCCCGCATTGAGCGACCATTGCTGCTTGAGCCAGGTCTCGGCGGCGGCCGGCATGGGCGCGTTGGCGCCATCGTGCTTGGCGGCATAGGCCGCCAATTCCGTGACCAGCGGCGCCGGCAGCTCCGCCTTCTGGCGCGTGATCGACGGCTTGGCTTCGATCTGGCCGGCGTGATTCAGGGTGATGCCGGTAATGGCAAACAAAAACATGCCCAGCAGGCAAAGTGCTGAACTGATCCAGTGCCACTGATGCAAATTTTTCAGCCAGACGGCGCGGCTGGCATTGTTCTTGGCCTTGTCTGCGGTGCCCGCCTTACCCATGGACCGCTCCCGGCAAGCAGCGCGCCGGGTGGCGCGACAAGTCAGTGTGCTTCATTCCCATCCTTCAATCCGAGTTCCTGCCTATATTATCCAACAAATGATAATGATTATCATTTATTAAGTCAATACATGGAAGGCCTCGCCAAGCCGGCGTTTTGTAACAAGTTTGAAACATGGCGCGGGCGTGCATGTCGTGCCTGAATGGCCGCGTAAGTAAGCTGCCGTACAGAGCGTCTTGCCGCGCCCGCCTATGCTGTTGTTCAGGACAATCACCACGGGAGCACACCATGCAACAGTATTCCAGCGAACAACTGGCCAGCATCGCGGCCAAGATCAAGAGCGTGAAATTCGGCATGCTCACCACCAGCGACGACACGCGCACCCTGACCAGCCGGCCGCTGACGCAGCAGCAGGTCGACAGCGAGGGGCAGATCTGGTTCTTTGTCTCGGACGACGCCCAGTACACGCGCGATTTGCTGAACAATCCGCAGGTCAACGTCAGTTTTGTCGATACGGGCGACAGCCTGTACGTGTCCGTCTGCGGCCATGCGCAGCTGCTGAAAGACCGCGCCAAGGCGGAAGAGTTGTGGAGTCCGCTGGTGAAAGCCTGGTTCCCAGGCGGACTCGACGATCCGAAGCTGTCGCTGATCAAGGTCACCATCCAGTCGGCCGAATACTGGGATAGCAGCGCCAGCAAGATGATGCAATTCTATGAAATGGCCAAGGCCGCCATCACGGGCGAACCACCGAAAGACGTGGGCGAACACGGCCGGGTCCACCTGTAGCTGATTTACTGATCCGCTGATCGACTGATCGACTGATCGACTGATCGCCCTATTTTTGCCCGGGTGATAGACGCATGATTCACCCGGGTAAAATTGCCTGCATACCCATGGAGGCATACATGCATACCGATACTGCGGCCGCCCCCCAGCTCACGGCCTTTGCCGGCCAACGCAAAGTGGCGGCCGGCACCTTGCATGCCGTGGCGCAAGCACTGAAGGCGCTGGTGCTGCGCGAGCCCGAGGCGCAAATCCTGATTTTCGATGACGCCAGCGGCAGCCAGGTGGACCTGAACCTGCGCGGCAGCCTGGAAGAGGTGCTGCAGCGCCTGCCCAAGCCCAAGCCGAGCGCGGCGGCCGCTGCCCAGGTGCCCGATGCGCCCGATGCCACTGCGGCGGCGCCCGTGCGCACGGCGGGCCGGCCAAGGCCGGGCGTGGTGGCGCGCGAAGTCACCCTGTTGCCGCGGCACTGGGACTGGCTGGCCACGCAGCCGGGCGGCCCTTCCGTGGCCTTGCGCAAGCTGGTGGAATACGCGCAACGGGGCAGCAAGGCGCTGGATGCGCAGCGCCAGGCGCGCGAAGCGGCGTACAAATTCATGAGCGCGCTGGCTGGCGATGCGCCCGGCTTCGAGGAAGCCAGCCGCGCCCTGTTCGCGGGACGGCAGGCAGCATTCGCGGCATGCGTGCAGGATTGGCCAGCCGACGTGCGAACCCACGTCTTGCAGCTGGCCGAACGGGGGTGGAACGACGGCGGCTAGAAACCCGGGAGTCAGGAATCAAGCATCAAACATCAAACATCAGCATCAAGAATCACGCATGCGGCATGCGGCACGAGCCATCCGCCATGAGCCATCAGCCATCAGCCATCAGCCATCAGCCATCAGCCATGAAGCATGAAGCATGCGGCATGCGGCATGCGGCATGACACATCAAGCATCAAGCATCGGCCCGTCATGCCGGCGTCAGCGTTTCAGACGCCCGTGCTGCCGGTGGTGTCGGGCGCATCGTCGGCGCTTTGCCGGCTCTGGCTGGCGGCGCCGCCCTGGTGGTGATGCGGCAAGCGGTCGGCACGCCGCACTTCGCCGATGGAAAACAGATCGTCGCCGATATCGAGTCCCTGCTCGCTATCGACCAGCACAAAGCTTTCAGCCGACTCGGCCGTGCTTTGCTGCCTGCCGCGGACGGCGCGCCGCCCTGGCTATTGCCTGGCTGTGGCGTGGTGGAGTTGCCCATCATCTTCTCCCTGATCGTTGAGTGAATATGCGTGCTGCGTATGGCGTACTGCGTACTGATTGCCGTGATTGCCGTGATTGCCGTGATTGCCGTGATTGCCGGCGATTATCTGCAAGTGCCTGCGATGCAATTACCTGCGAACATCCGCGATTACGTGCGATTGCCTGCGATTACCAGCGATTGCGTGCGATCCTGCGATTGCGTGCGGCCAGGCTACGCGTGCGCCCACACTGCGCGCACGGCCGGACTTGGCTTGCCGCCAGAGCGCGCCTCTGATCGCCTGCGCAGCCATTTCATCATAGTCCATGCCTGCTGCATTGCATCAAAAATTTGCATCCCGGTCCACGCGACGGCGCATGGCCAGCGGGCGTCACTCTCCCGCCAGCCATGCGCACGGTGCTGCCAGTTACGCTCGCTGCGCTGCTTGCTGCGCTTTTTACTTCGCCTCTTGCAGCGCTTCTTGCTGCGCCTTACTTGTTACGCGACCCCGCGCCGGGGCTGGAGCCGGCGCTGGAACCGGCGCCGCCACTTTGCTTGTTGCCAGCGTCGCGATTGCCTTCCTGGTTCATGCTGGCATTGTCGCGCGTGCCGCCTGAGCTGGCGGCGCTTTGCCGGTTGGCGTCGTTCTTGTGGCTTTGGCTGCCGGCGCGGCGCGCTTCTTCCGACGTGAATTCATGCGCCGTGCCTTTTTCATGGGCGGCGCGTCCTCCTTCGCTGGCGATTTCGCGCTGCTGCGCCGGATCCATGGAAGCGAAACCGCGCTTGCTGGTATCGCTTTGCTTGCTGCCGCTGCCGCTGCCGGTAGCGCTGCCTTTGCTACCCTGACTGCCTTGCTGTTTGTTGTCGCTCGATGTGGCCATGATGATCTCCTTGGTCGATAGAATCAGAACACAGTGCAAACCATGCAATTCTTCCCCGCGCATGGCAAGGGAGTCGTCATCTTAGTGCGCGCATGGGCCACACCAAATAGGAGAATGGCAAGCCCTGATGTAGGAAGAGTCCCGCCCCTGGTGGCATAGTTACTTTCAGTTTTCCACCAAAAGTACCAAGTACTCAGCAGTTAGCGGGCATGGCGAAAATCGCCGCGTCGGCCGTCACGTACACGCGCTCGCCTGCGGCAGGCTGCACGGCGTGGCCGCCCGTGAAGGCGCCGAACGATGGCAAAATGCTACGCACCTGTCCCAGCAAAAAACACGGCAGGCGCAGGCCGCCCCTGCCGGCGCGCAAGTGGAACACGGGATGCACGTGGCCGGCCAGCACGTGGCCGGGCGCCGCGGTTTCCGGGTGATGGCAAAATGACAGGTCGCCGACCGTATGGGGTTCATCGGCCATGCGGATGTCCAGCGCCGCCGCCGGATCGCCCGCATGCTGGTCGTGGTTGCCGCGCACCACCGTCAGGCGCAGACGCGGATGGCGCGCCCGCCAGGCCAGCATGGCCGCCACGGTGGCGGGCGCGTGCGCGGCGCGCGCATGCAAAAAGTCGCCGAGAAAGACGATTTCCTCGCAAGCGTGGGCCGCCAGCAAGGCGTCCAGCGCCAGCAGGTTTTGCGTGGTGGTGCCGCGTGGCACGGGCACGCCCAGCGCGCGAAAGGCGGCCGCCTTGCCGAAATGGATGTCGGCGATGATGAGCATCTTGCGCGCCGGCCAGTAGATGGCCTTCTGCGCCAGCAGCCACACTTGCTCGCCGGCCAGTTCCACAATGCAATACGCCTGCCGCTGCCCGTTCATGCGGCCGCCTTTTCCAGCGCGCTGACCAGGCGCGCCACGCGATCCGACAGCTTTTCCGTCGTCAGCTGTTCGCGGAAGCGCTCGACCATCAGGCCGAAGGCGAATGGCGAGGCCCGTTCCAGTGGCTGCAGGGCAAGCGCGCGTGCATGCAGCTCGCGCAAGGTATCACGCAAGCGCGTCAGTTCCAACTCCTGCTCCAGCACTTCGCGCTGCGCCTGGCTCAGCAGCAAATTGGCCGCATCGTGCTTGCGGAATACTTCAAAGAACAGCGAAGACGACGCCTGCAGCTGGCGCGCGCTTTTCGGCTGGCCCGGATAGCCTTGGAAGACCAATCCGGCGATGCGGGCGATTTCGCGGAAGCGCCGCTGCGACAGTTCCGTCGCGTTCAGGCTGGCCAGCACGTCTTCCAGCAAGTGCTCCGTGCTGAACAGGGCCAGTCCCGCGCCCGTGGCCGCATCGAACAGGGGCGCGTAGTCAAGCTCGCTGGCGCCCAGCAATTCAAAGCCGTAGTCGTTGACGGCGATGGACAGGGTGGCCGGCTGCGTGCGGGCAATGCGGTAGGCCAGCAGCGATGCCAGGCCCAGGTGCACCGAGCGCCCCGCGAACGGATACACGAACAGGTGCGCCCCTTCGCGGCTGGACAGGGTTTCCACCAGCAGGGTCGCGCGCGTGGGCAGGGCCGACCAGCGCGCCTGGATGGCCAGCAGCGGCGCCAGCGCGCGCATCTCGGGGCCGCTGGCCCGGCCTTCCTGCGCCAGTTGCAGCTGGTCCAGCACGGCATGCGCCAGTTCCGACGACAGCGGCATCTTGCCGCCCTGCCAGCGCGGCACGGCGCCGCGGCTGCCCGTGGCGCGCCGCACGTAGGCCGTCATTTCGTGCACGCGCACGAATTCCAGGATGCGCCCGCCAAACAGGAAATGGTCGCCCTGGCGCAAGCGCGAAATGAACGATTCCTCGATGCTGCCTATCCTGCCGCCGCTCATGAACTTGACCTGGATCGCCGCCTCCGAGACGATGGTGCCGATGCTCATGCGGTGGCGCCGGGCCAGCGCCGCGTCCGGCACGCGGTAGACGCCGTCGTCGTCCGGCAGCACCCTGCGGTATTCGGGATACACGGTCAGGCTTTGCCCGCCGCGCGCGACGAAATCGAGCGCCCATTGCCACTCGCCCGGGCTCAGGTGGCGATACGACCAGGCCGCGCGCACTTCCGCATACAGCGCCGGCGAGTCAAAACCGCCGCCCAGCGCGATCGTCACCAGGTGCTGCACCAGCACGTCGAGCGGCTTGTCGGGCACGGGGCGCGCTTCCAGATGGCCCTGCGCCAGGGCGGCGCGGGCGCCGGCCGCTTCCAGCAATTCCAGGCTGTTGGTGGGCACCAGGGTGACGCGCGAAATGCGTCCGGGCGCGTGGCCGCTGCGCCCGGCCCGCTGCACCAGGCGGGCGATGCCTTTCGCGCTGCCCACCTGCAGCACCCGCTCGACGGGCAAGAAATCCACGCCCAGGTCCAGGCTCGAGGTGCAGACGACGGCTTTCAGCTCGCCCGTCTTCAGGTGCTGCTCGACCCATTCGCGCACTTCGCGGTCCAGCGAACCGTGGTGCAGCGCAATCACCCCCGCCCAGTCGGGCCGCGCATCAAGCACATGCTGGTACCACAGCTCCGCCTGCGAACGCGTATTGGTAAACACCAGGGTGGTGGCGCTGCCCTCGATCTCGGCGATCAAGGGCTGCAGCATCTGGATGCCCAGGTGGCCGCCCCAGGGAAAGCGCGTGGGATTGACGGGGATCAAACTGTCGACCAGGATACGTTTTTTTACCTTGCCTTCCACCAGCACGCCAGCGTTGCCTTCGCCCAGCAGCACGTCCTGCGCCTGGCGCAGGTTGCCCAGGGTGGCCGACAGGCCCCACGTCATCAGGCCGCCGTTCCAGCGGCGCAGGCGGGCCAGCGCCAGCTGCACCTGCACGCCGCGCTTGCTGCCCATCAATTCGTGCCATTCGTCGACGATCACCGTTTCCAGCAGACTGAAACGTTGCTGCGCGTCCGCCTGGCTCAGCATGAGGGACAGGCTTTCCGGCGTCGTGACGACCACGTCGGGCCAGGCCTTGGCCTGCCGCGCCCGCTGCGCGGCGCTGGTGTCGCCCGTGCGCGCTTCGATGCGCCAGCCCGGTGCGAGATCCGCGCCGGACGCCTGCAGGGCGCGCACCGTGTCGGCCGCCAGCGCGCGCATGGGCGTGATCCACAGCACGCGCAAGCCCTGCTTCCTTCCCTTGCGTTGCAGGCGCTCGGCGCGCAGCAAGGCGCCGAACCACACGGCGTAGGTCTTGCCCGACCCCGTGCTTGCATGCAGCAGGCCGGACTGGCCTTGCGCCGCCGCGCGCCAGACGCCGCGCTGGAACGGAAACACTTTCCAGCCCCGTCCGAGGAACCAGGCGTCGATGCGCTGCGCCAGCGCGCTTTTGCTCATGGGGCGCCTTTCATGCGGCGCCGGCCAGCATGGCTTGCAGGGTGGCCAGGGTGTCGGCGTCGGCGATGCTCTTGTCTTCGCGCCGGCGCAGGATGCGCGGGAAGCGCACGGCGATGCCCGCCTTGTGGCGGCTGGACGCGGCGATGCCTTCGAAGCCGATCTCGAACACCATGGTCGGCTTGACGCTGCGCACGGGGCCGAATTTTTCGATGGTGGTCTTGCGGATGGCGGCGTCGACCTGGCCGATTTCCACGTCCGTCAAGCCTGAGTACGCCTTGGCGAACGGCACCAGCTTGCGTTCGCCCTCCCCCTCCCCGTCCCACACGGCGAAGGTATAGTCCGTGTACAGCGACGCGCGCCGGCCGTGGCCCGCCTGGGCATAGATCAGCACGGCGTCGACGGAATACGGATCGATCTTCCACTTCCACCACGTGCCCACGTCCTTGGTGCGGCCCACGCCATACGCGGCCGACGCGGCCTTGAGCATCATGCCTTCCACGCCGCGCGCGCGCGATTGCGCGCGGATGGCCGCCAGCGCGTCCCAGCTTGCCGCCTCGATGCGCGGCGACAGGCGCAGCGCCGGCGCCCCCGCTTGCGCCACCACGTTTTCCAGCAGCGCGCGGCGCTCCAGCTGGGGCAGGTGGCGGATGTCCACGCCATCGAGTTCCAGCACATCGTAGGCCACCAGCACGGCCGGCAGTTCGGCCAGCAGCTTGGGCGACACCGTCTTGCGGCCCATGCGTTTTTGCAGGTCGGCAAAGGCGGATGGCACGTCGCCCGGCTGCCAGATGAGGATTTCGCCATCGAGCACCGTGCCTTCCGGCAGCGGCAATCGCGCCAGTTCGGGAAAGCGGTCCGTGATCAGCTCTTCGCCGCGCGACCACAGCCAGCTGGCGCCGTCGCGCCGCAGCAGCTGGGCGCGCATGCCGTCGTATTTCCACTCCACCAGCCAGGCGCCGATGTCGCCCAGGGTGGCCGGCGCCGCCTGCAAGGGATGGGCCAGGAAGAAGGGATACGGCTGGGCGCCGCGCAGCGCGTGTTCGCCATCCGACTGTGCACTGACGAGCTTTAAAAACCCCGCGCCCGTGGGACTGGTCTTGCCATCGGTCCAGCCCATCAGGCGCTGGGCCACCAGCTTGCCGTCGATGGCGGCGATGGAGGCCAGCGCGCGCGTCACCAGCAATTTCGACACGCCCACGCGAAAGCCGCCGCCGATCAGCTTGATGAGTAAAAAACGCTCGCGCGTTTCCAGCTCGTCCCAGTACGCCAGCAGGGCGGCGCGGATGGTCTCGGGCGCGGCGCCGCGCAGGGGCGCGATACGCTGCTCGACCCACTCGGCCAGGCCGACGTCGCTGCGCCGGCCTGGCGCGGGCAAGATCAGGGCGATGGTTTCGGCCAGGTCGCCGACGGCGTGATAGGCTTCGTCGAACAGCCAGGCATCGAGTCCGGCCCGCTCGGTCGCCAGCTCGCGCAGCATTTTGGTGGGCACGGCCTGGCGCGGCTTGCCGCCCGCCAGGAAGTACACGGCCCAGGCCGCGTCCTGCGGCGTGGCGCGCTGGAAATACGCCTGCAGGGCCGCCAGCTTGCGGCTGGTGGCGGTGGTCTCGTCGAGTTCGGCGTACAGCTGGGCAAATTCACGCATGGGGGCTTTCCTCCGGTGCAGCTGCGCCAGGCGCATGGTCGTCGGCCTCGTCGTCGCCATACTCCGTCTCGAAGCCGCCCGCCTGCCAGCCATTCTGCTGCAGCCAGCGCACCATCACGGGGATCGAGCCGTGCGTGACGATGATGCGCGGCGCCTGCGTGGCCGTGATGGCTTGCATGAGGCCGGGCCAGTCGGCGTGGTCGGAGAGGACAAAGCCGCGGTCGACGCCGCGCCGCCGGCGCGCGCCGCGCAGCAGCATCCAGCCGCTGGCGAATGCATCGCTGTAGTCGCCGAAGCGCTTCATCCAGGGCGAGCCGGCGGCCGACGGCGGCGCGATCACCAGCGCCGTCTTCAGGGCCGCCTTGTCCGTGACGTCGCCCACCATGGCGGTGGCGGGCAGGGCCACGCCGGACTCGCGGTAGACCTGCGTCAAGCCTTGCGCCGCGCCATGGCAGATAATGGGACCGATGGCGGGATCGAGGCCGGCCAGGATGCGCTGCGCCTTGCCGAAGGCATAGCAGAACAGCACGCTGGTGCGCCCCTCGGCCGCATTCCTGCGCCACCACTGGTTGATGTCGTCGTAGATGTCCTGCGGCGCCTGCCAGCGGTAGATGGGCAGGCCGAACGTCGATTCCGTGATGAAGGTATCGCAGCGCACGGGCTCGAACGGCGCGCAGGTGGGGTCGGGCTGCAGCTTGTAGTCGCCGGACGCCACCCACACTGCGCCGCCATGCTCCATGCGCACCTGGGCCGAGCCGAGCACGTGGCCGGCCGGATGCAGCGACACGCGCACGCCGTGGTGCGCGATGCTTTCGCCATACGCGAGCCCCTGGATGGAGACAGGCCCCAGCCGCGCGCGCAGCACCTGCACGCCGCTGGCCGCGCACAGGTAGTGGCGGTGGCCCACGCGCGCGTGATCCGCATGCGCATGCGTGATGATGGCGCGCTCGACGGGGCGCCACGGGTCGATGTAAAACTGACCCGGCACACAATACAAGCCTTCCTTGCGCACCACCACCATGTCCGCCATGCCCTGTTCCCTAGGTTCAACATCCCCGTTGGATGGGCTGATTCTAGCGCTCTTGCGCCAAATCACTGTACGCAGGCGCACACTGGCAAGTTACCCAGCGGTTACTGCGAGGTTACTGCGACATTATGCGGGGGCGACAAATTCCGCCATGAAGGTGCGCGTGGTGTTTTCTGGAAAGGCAATCGTCACCTGGTCGCCCGCCACCGACAGCACGGTGCCGATCTGGTAGCGGGGCACGCACACGCGGCTGCCAACGGCGATCTGCGCGGCAGGCGGCGCGGCGGGCGCGGCGGCGGGCGCTTCTGGCACGCCCAGCTCGCCGATGGCCATGGGCATGGCCAGCGCCGGCGGCGACAAGCAATTGTCGCAGGTGCAGCAGCGCTCGAAATCGCCGGCGTCGCCAAAATAATCGAGCAGCAGCTTCCAGCGGCACAGGCCGCTTTGCGCATACGCCACCATCTGCTCCAGCGCCTGCTTGTCGCGCTCCTGCTTGTCGACATAGACCTGCGCCAGCTGCGCATACGTGGGCGCCTTGGACGCCTTGGCCGATGGCGGCTTCAGGCTGTAGCCCAGCTTGCGGTCCTGGCGCAGCAGCTTGCCGTCTTTTAAGAGTTTCAGGCACACTTTCAGGTGCCCGCCGGAAAATTCCGGCAAGGCAGCCTGCAGGGCATCGGCGCGGAAGATGGCGGGCAGCTCCTGCGCGGCGGCGACGATGGCGGCCAGCTCCTCGGCCGTGGGATAGTGCTTGGCGAGAAAGAATTGCTGCACCCGCTTGTCTTCCTGGAAGTACAGCAAGGTGCAGTCGGCAGGCAAGCCATCGCGGCCCGCGCGGCCCGATTCCTGGTAGTACGCTTCCAGGTTGGCCGGCACTTGCAAATGGAGCACGAAGCGCGTGTCGGGCTTGTCGATGCCCATGCCAAACGCATTGGTGGCCACCATGATGCGGCGTTCGCCGCCCATGAACAGTTCCTGGTTCTGCTGGCGCTCGCGCGCCGCCAGCTTGCCGTGGTAACACGTGACGCTGGTCCCCAGCGCTTCGAGCCGCGCCGTCAATGCCATGACGGCCTTGACGGTGGCCGCATAGACGATGCCCACGCCCGGCGTTTCGCGCAGCAGGCGCAAGGCGGCATCCTGTTTCTCTTCGGCATTCGTCACCTGGATCACGCGGTAGCGCAAATTGGCGCGGTAAATGCCCGTATTGACGACGTGCAGGCGCGGCGCATCGAGTTGCGCGCGGATATCGCCGATGACTTCCTCGGTGGCGGTGGCCGTCAGCGCCAGCACGGGCGGACGCCCCAGCGCGCGCAGGGCGGCCGCGATTTCCAGGTAAGCGGGACGGAAATCGTGGCCCCACTGGGAAATGCAATGGGCTTCGTCGATGACGGCCAGCACGGGCGGCGTCTGCGACAGCAGGGCGAGGAATTCCGGCATCGCCAGCCTTTCCGGCGTGCAAAAGATAATGATTTTGCCGCCGCGCGCGATGCTGGCCAGGGCGTCGTCTTCCTCGCCGCGCGTGAGGCTGCTGTTGAGCTGCACGGCCGTGATGCCCAGCGCGCGCAGCTTTTCCAGCTGGTCCTTCATCAGCGAGATCAGCGGCGAAATGACGAGGGTGGCGCCGGGCAGCAGCGCGGCCGGCAACTGGTAGCACAGCGACTTGCCGCTGCCGGTGGGCATGATGGCCAGCGTATCCTGCCCGGCCAGCACGCTGTCGATGACTTCCTGCTGGCCGTCGCGCAGCCGCGTGACGCCAAAGACGGTGCGCAGCAGGCGCTGAATCGGCTGTTTCTGTTGGCCTGGTTTGCCAGGTTTGCCGGGCTGGCCGGATTGTTTCGCTGCACCATTCATCATTGCCATCCCGAAAAAGTCCCGAAAGTAAAACCGCGCTGCCGGCGCCCTTGCGCCAGCGTGCAGCTACTTTACGGCCGGGCCTGGCGCGCCGCCATAGGACGGCTGCCAGCGCCCGCGTAGGACTTCAGGAAGGCAGGAGGATTGCCCAGAACAGCATCAGCAGGCCGGCGACCGAGACGCACCAGACCAAGGTGCGCACGACGGGCACGCCAAACGCGTACAGGGGCAGGTACAGCACGCGCGCGGCCAGGTACAGGGCGGCGCCGTACAGCGTGAGCGCGCTTTCCTGCGCCGTGACGTGGGCGATCAGCACGGCGGCGGCAAACAGGGGCAGGGTTTCAAACAGGTTGGCCTGGGCCCGCTGCAAGCGGCCCGTGATCTTGCCCACGGGCGGGCCGGCGCCGTCGCGCGCGCTCACGTTATAGGCAGTGCCCGTTTCGCGCGTGCGGAACAGGGCCGGCAGCAGGATTTGCACCAGCGCCAGCACCAGGGTACAGGCCAGCATCGTCAGTTCAGGAGTCATGGGTTCGCCTCTGGGTGGGACCGGCTGGCCAGGATGGCGCGCCCGTCAGGATTGGTCGAGTGCCGCTTGCAGCTCCAGCAAGTCATACGGTTTGCGCAGGACGCTGGCGGAAAAGCCCAGCTCATCCATCGATTCCTTGCCATAGCCGGTGGAAAAGATGATGCGCATGTCGGGCTTGTCGCGCAACACCATGCGCGCCAGCGCGATACCGGACATGCCGGGCAGGCTCACATCCGTAAACAGGATATCGAAATCTTGCTCGCTTAGCAATTGCCACGCGGACTCGCCATCGGACACGCCGCTGACCGTATGCCCGAGCATGCCCACCAGCTCGCATACCATCAGCTGCGAATCGAGGTTGTCTTCCACCACGAGTATTTTCATGGATGTCGGCATGTCCCCCTGCGGCTCTGGCGCATGGCCCGTCAAGTCCAGCCCCGGCGTGCCCATCCGCAAGGCGCTGGCCGACAGGCTGCCCGCCACCGGTGCGCCGGACCGTTCGAACTGGCGCGCGCGCAATTGCTGCTGGCGGTTGGCCAGCACGTGGCGCAGCTTGCGCGCCAGCTCTTCGCGGCGGTACGGCTTGCTGAGCAATTCCACTCCCGCATCGAGGCGCCCCTCGTGCACGATGACATCCTGCGCATAGCCCGAGGTAAACAGCACGGCGATATCGGGCTGCAGCTCGCGCGCCTGGCGCGCCATTTCCGTGCTGCTGACGGGACCGGGCATGATCACGTCCGTAAACAGCAAGTCGATCTGCGCGCCGCTGTGCAGCACGGCCAGCGCGCTTTCGCCATCCTCGGCTTTCAGCACCGTGTAGCCGAGCGCGCCCAGCATGTCGACCACGGTGGTGCGCACGCCAACGTCGTCTTCCACCACCAGCACGGTTTCCGTGCCGCCCGTGACGACGCCGCTCAATTCCACTTCTTCGTCCGCTTCCGCCATCAGGGAGCGGGGCAAATAGATTTTGACTCCCGTGCCGACGCCAGGTTCACTGTAAATGCGGATATGGCCGCGGCTTTGCGTGACAAAACCATACGCCATCGACAGCCCCAGGCCCGTGCCCGCCCCTTCCGGCTTGGTGGTGAAGAATGGCTCGAACGCGCGCTGCAGCACGGGGCCGCTCATGCCGTGGCCCGTATCGGTGACGGACAGCATCACGTACTGGCCGGCCGGCACGTCGACCAGGTTGTGCACATACTGTTCGTCGAGCACGACATTGCCCAGCTCGATGGTCAGCTTGCCCACGCCATCCATGGCGTCGCGCGCATTGATGGCCAGGTTGAGAATCACGTTTTCAATCTGGCTGCGGTCGACCAGGGTATTCCACAAGCCGCCGCCACCGATGAGCACGATATCGATGGCCTCGCCCAGCGCGCGCCGCAACAGCGCATCCATGTTGCGCACCACGCGCGCCAGATCCGCCACCACGGGCTTCAAGGGCTGGCGCCGGGCAAAGGCCAGCAGATGCGACGACAGCTTGGCGCCGCGTTCGACGGCGGCAATCGCCGTGTCGAGGCGCTGGCGCATCAAACCATCCGTGCCAGCCAGATGGTGCAGCAAGTGCAAGTTGCCGGAGATAATCTGCAGCACGTTATTGAAATCGTGCGCGATACCGCCCGTCAACTGGCCCACGGCTTCCATCTTTTGCGCCTGGCGCAAGGCGTCTTCCGCCTTGGTGCGCTCGCTCACTTCCTGTTCGACCCGGTGCTCCAGGGTTTCGTTCAATTCATGCAGCGCTTTTTCCACGCGGCGCCGGTCCGTGATGTCCGTCTTGACGGCGATCAACGAACGCGTGTGTCCCTGCTCATCCACCAGCCGGCTGACGCTGCTCGATACCCACACTTGCGTGCCATCGGGTTTCAAATAGCGTTTTTCCAGCGAGAACGACTCGCCCGTCGCCACCAGGCGCTGGAACAGCACATTGTTGCCCGGCACATCATCTGGATGCATGATGTCGTTCATGTTTAAGCTCAGCAATTCCTCGGCGGTACGGCCCAGCATGCGGCACAGGGCGCCGTTGACGCGCTGGAAGCGGCCATCGAGGCCCAGCTCCGACAGGCCGACGGAAGCCTGGCCGAAAATGGCCGCCATGCGCTCCTGGCTAGCCATCAATTCCTCCTCGATCTGGCGCCGCTCCGTGACGTCGAACGACACGCCGACATAGCGGCGCTGGCCCGGCACGCGGCCCGCCACCACCTCGCCCTGGCGCGCGATCCAGCGCACCTGGCCATCGACGGGACGGCGCACGCGGTATTCCACGTATTCCAGCGGATTGGGCGCCAGCTCGATCTTGCTGGGTCCAACCTTTTTCTGGTCGCGTTCATCGACCAGCCCCACCAGCAGCTGCTGCGTGACTTCCTGTTCCTCGGCAATGCCCCACTGGCGGCGGAACGTGGGCGACACCACCATCGCGCCCGTCTCGGGGAACCATTCGAAGGTGCCGATGCCGCCCGCCTGCTGGGCCAGGCGCAAGCGCTCCTCGCCTTCCATGCGCTCGGTGACGTCGATGCCTTCGACGAGAATGCCCGTGACCCTGCCATCGTCATCCTTGATGGGCTGGTAGACAAAATCGATATGGCGCTGCGCCGTCTGTCCGTTCGCCGTCTGCAAGTCCACCTTCACCTGGCGGCCCTCGAAAGGCACGCCCGTGCGGTACACCTGGTCGAGCAAATCGATGAAGCCCTGCGCCTTGACTTCAGGCAGGGCCAGCGCCACCGTTTTGCCCAGCAGCTCAGTTTCCGGACGCCCCACCAGACGCAGATAGTGCTCGTTCGCCAGCTCGAACACATGCTGCGGCCCGCGCAGCATGGCCATGAAGCTTGGTGCCTGCTGGAACAGGGCGCGCAGCAGGGCGCGCTCTTCGCCCAGGCGGCGGTTGGCGGCCCGCACGGCCTCGCCTTCCGCCTGCAAGCTGCTGTTGAGCTCACCCAGTTCCGCCGTGGCCAGCTTCAGCTGGCGCCCTTCTTCCATGCGCGCCGTCAATTCCAGCGCCGTGCACAGCACGCCATCGACCTGGCCGTCCGCGCCATGCACGGGCGTGTAGAACAGGTCGAAACACACCTCCGTGGGCTTGCCATCCCGCAGCAGCGGCAGGCAGCTCTCGCGGTGCACCTGAGTCTCGCCGCGCAGGCCCGCTTCCAGGATGCGCGCATTCCATTCCCATATCTCGGGCCAGACGGCCGGCACCGTGCCGCCCAGCGCTTGCGGATGGCGCGCGCCGGCAATCTTGATGTAGTCGTCGTTGTAGACCATCACGTGCTGCGGCCCCCACATCAGCACCATCGCCATCGGCGAATTGAGCACGATATCGACGCTGGTGCGCAAGTTGGCGGGCCAGCCGGCCAGCGCGCCCAGACTGGTGGCGGCCCAGTCGTGCTGGCGCACCAGTTCGCCCATGATGCCGCCGCCGCGCGGCCATGCCGGCACGCTCATGTGGCCGCCGCTTCGGCGTGGACGCAGACCTGGCACTGGCGCGGAATGCGCACCACGGCCACCGTGCCCTGCGTGTCCGTCGAGCTCAGCTCGACCGTGCCGCCATGGGCCTTGACGAACATGTTGACCGTGTACAAGCCCAGCCCCAGGCCTTGCCCCGTCTTGCGTTTCTCGCCCGCCTGCTGGAACGGTTCGAACAGCGTGGGCAGCAAGGCGGCAGGAATCTGGCCGCGATTGACGATGCGCAACTCGATGCTGTCGGCCGCGCGGCCATCGAGCGCCACCTGCACCGGCGCGCCCGGCTCGCCATGCGTGATGGCATTGTTCAACAGGTTCGAAATGACTTGCGACAGCAAGCCCGCATCGCATTGCCCATGCAATTCGCCGATGCTGCTGACCTCGATCGGCGTGGACTGGCCCGGCGTATCGAACTCGTCGACGATGGCGCGCGCCAGCGCCAGGTAATCGTGCGTACTGCTGCGCAATTCCATCGTGCCCGAGCGGATGCGGGCCAGGTCCAGCAACTGGTCGACCATGCGCGCCATGCGCTTGGCGCTGCTTTCGATGCGCTGCGCCGTGACCACCACTTTCGGGTGGTCGCTCATCATCGGCAACAGCATGGCGCCATTCATGACCACCGACAGCGGCGTGCGCAAGTCGTGGCCCAGCACGGCGGTAAACAATTCGTTCAAATGCAAGGCATGCTTGAGTTCGTCGAGCTGGGCCGACAACTCGCGCTTCTGCTGGTACAGCTGCACCAGCACCGCCACCTTGCTTTGCAAGGCCTTCACATCGATGGGCTTGTACAGGAAATCGACGGCGCCCGCCTCGTAGCCACGGAAACTGTAGCTCGGTTCGCGCGATGCGGCCGTGAGGAAAATCAAAGGAATGCTGCGCGTGCGTTCGCTGCCGCGTATCAGCTCGGCCAGTTCAAAGCCATCCATCTGCGGCATTTGCACGTCGATCAGGGCCAGTGCCACTTCGTGCGTCAGCAGCAGCTCCAGCGCTTCGGCGCCCGAGGCGGCCTTGAGGATGACAATACCGGGCCGCGCCAGCACGGCTTCGGCGGCGATCAGGTTCTGGGCGATGTCGTCAACGACGAGGATATGGATAGGTGCGGTCACGGAGTCATTTTCTGGCATTGCAACGGCAGAATGCCATCGTGTTTCTGTATAGAAATTATTATTGTTTCAGTCTGTGCGTATATTACACGCACTGTCATGTCTCCATTCACTTGTGCCCTCCATCACCGAGCAGCGCCAGGCTGGCCGCCATCTGCGGCAGGTCGAGCACGCGGTCCGCGCCCGCGCGTCGCAGGGCGGCGGCCGGCATGATGCCACAAC
>CAUSDR010000023.1:0-27901 GCA_963530105.1 uncultured Janthinobacterium sp. | reverse complement strand
ACGCTGACCACCTCGGCCAGCTGGCCCGATTGCTCCTGCAGCGATTCGGCCGCGGCGGCCGCCTCTTCCACCAGGGCCGCATTCTGCTGCGTCACCTGGTCCATCTGGCCGATGGCCTGGTTGATCTGGTCGATGCCCGAGCTTTGCTCCTGCGTGGCCAGGCTGATTTCGGCCATGATGTCCGTCACGCGCTGCACGCTGGAGACGATTTCGGCCATCGTGCTGCCCGCCTCGGCCACCAGCTTGCTGCCCGCGTCCACGGCCACCACGGAGTCGCCGATCAGGGTCTTGATTTCCTTCGCCGCGGCGGCCGAGCGCTGCGCCAGATTGCGCACTTCCGTCGCCACGACGGCGAAGCCGCGTCCCTGCTCGCCCGCGCGCGCCGCTTCCACGGCCGCGTTCAAGGCCAGGATGTTGGTCTGGAAGGCGATGCCGTCGATGACGGAAATGATGTCGACGATCTTGCGCGACGAATCGTTGATGGCATCCATGGTCTCGACCACCTTGCCCACCACTTCGCCGCCTTTGACTGCCACGCCCGAGGCGCTCAGCGCCAGCTGGTTGGCCTGCTGCGCGTTGTCGGCGTTCTGGCGCACGGTCGACGTCAGCTCTTCCATCGACGACGCCGTCTCTTCCAGCGAACTGGCCTGCTCTTCCGTGCGCGAGGACAGGTCCAGGTTGCCGCTGGCGATCTGCGACGAAGCCGTGGCGATGGTCTCGGTGCC
Organism: uncultured Janthinobacterium sp.; assembly: GCA_963530105.1. Taxonomy (GTDB): domain Bacteria; phylum Pseudomonadota; class Gammaproteobacteria; order Burkholderiales; family Burkholderiaceae_D; genus Janthinobacterium. The sequence continues at coordinate 27,176 of CAUSDR010000023.1, read as the reverse complement.
GCCGCGCACCTGGCCGACGATATTCACCAGGCTGGAATTCATGTCCTTCAGGGCCTGCAGCAGCTGGCCCGTTTCTTCCGTCGTGTGCACCTCGATCTGGCTGGTCAGGTCGCCCGAGGCGACCGTCTGCGCCACTTTCACGGCCGAATTGATCGGCTGCGTGATGGCGCGCGTGATGTAGGCGGCGCAGGCGATGCCGACGGCCGACGCCAGCAGCGCCAGGATCACCATCAGGCTTTCCGAGCGGATCACGGCCGCGCCGCCCGCCTTCACGCTGGCGTCGGCCACGCCGTTATTGAGCTTGATGATCTCGTTGAGCGTTGCCTCGGCCTTGCTGAACAGCGCGCGCGAATCCTGGTACTGCCTGTAAAAATCCACGAACAGCGCCTTCTGGCGCGCTTCGTCGCGGTTGTCCGCCAGCTGGCGCAGGATGGCGCGCACCTTGTCGTCATCGGCCTTCCAGGCCGTCCACTCGCCCTGGAAGCGCTGCCACAGCACGCTTTCCTCGGGGGTTTGCGGCAGCGGCTCGTACAGTTTGCGGCCCGCCTCGATATTGTTCCAGGCGCGCGTGCGCAGCTGCAGCGCTTCGGCAAATTTATCCTGCGCCTGGTAATTGTTTTCATAGATGGCCGCCGTCAGGGTGGCGGCGGCGACGGCAGTCTGGCCTTCATTTATCATCAGCAATCCCTGGATCGACGGCAGGCGCACCACGCCGATTTCATTGACGGCGTTGCCCACGGTGGCGATGCCCGCATAGCCGCTGATGCCGACCACCAGCAGGGCCGCCATCATCACGGCGACGAGGGTCGCCAGCTTCCATTTGATCAGTAAATTCTTAAACATGGCTAAGTCCTTTATAAAGTCACGATTACCGCTGGCGAGGTTGGGGCTGGCATGTTCGAGTAAAACAGCTGACACTTGTATAAAGGTGGCGGGGATGGGGCGTACGCTTCGTTACAATTGGCGAGATTTCATAATAAGAAGCATAGAGGAAAATAGGCGCGCTGACTGCTACATACTTGATACAAAACAATATTTCTTTCCTGACTGTGGCGCGCCTTGCACATCGGCATCTAAATGCGCTGGCATGCCCTGCTTTGGTGCAAAAAATCGCCGTGCGCCCCTATTGGCTACGCAGTTAATAGTCGTTTAAGATGGTCAACAAGCAAACAACAGGCACACCATGGCTTATCCTATCGAACACAAACTGGTGATCGGCGTCGCGTCCAGCGCGCTGTTCGACCTGTCGGAGTCGCACCAGGTTTATCTCGACAGCGGCCCCGAGGAATACCGCAAGTACCAGGAAGCGCACATCGACGCGATATTGCCGCGCGGCGTGGCCTTCCCCTTCATCCGCCGCTTCCTGGCCATCAACAGACACTATCCGCGCCAGTCGCCCGTGGAAGTGGTGCTGTTTTCGCGCAATTCGCCGGAAACGGGCTTGCGCGTCATGCACTCGATCGCCCACTACGGCCTGGACATTTCCCGCGCCGCCTTCATGACGGGCAAGCCGCCCTACCCTTACCTGCCCGCCTTCAACGCCTCGCTGTTCCTCAGCGCGAATGAAGACGACGTGCGCAGCGCGCTGGCCTGCGGCTATCCGGCCGGGCTGGTGCTGCCCTCGCGCACGGAAGACGATGAAAGCGACGAGGAATTGCGCGTGGCCTTCGACTTCGACGGCGTGATCGCCGACGACGAGGCGGAAACCGTCTTCAAGCGCAACAACGACGTCGATGAATTCCACGCCCATGAAACCCTGAACGTGGGCACGCCGCACCGCCCCGGCCCGCTGGCCGGCCTGTTCCAGAAGCTGGCCGCCATGCAGCGCCTGGAAGAAAAGGCCCAGCGCCGCGACCCCGCCTACAAGAAGATCCTGCGCATCGCCATCATCACGGCGCGCAACGCGCCCTCGCACGAGCGCGTGGTGACGACCCTGAAAAGCTGGGGCGTGGCGGCCGACGAGACGTTTTTCCTCGGCGGCATGGACAAGGCGCGCGTGCTGGCCGTGTTCAAGCCGCATATCTTCTTCGACGACCAGCTGAGCCATTTGAAATCCGTGGGCGGCACGATACCGATGGTGCACGTGCCGTTCGGCATAGCCAATGTCCGCGCCGGATAAACCCTGCCGCGCGGCGGGCCTGGCGGCCGGCGATGCGCGCCCGGCTCCGGCACGCTTGCGCGTCCTGGCCACGGGGGCGCGCCGCGCCTCGCTGCCGCGCGCGCTGGCCGTGGGCGGCGCGCCCCCCGGGACCCTGGTCTATAATCTTGCCTGTCAGCGCCGTCACTGGCGGCGCGGCGCGTACCACAGCTGTTCCATTCAACTGCCTCTGCCACTAGCGTCGTCGCCTGCATGTCCTTAGACTTAAAAAAATCCCTCCCCAAACCCGGCAGCCGCTTCGCGCTGCCCGCCCTGTATGGTTCATCCGACGCCTATGCCCTGGCGCTGGCCGCGCTGGAATTGAAAGCGCGCGGGCAGATGCTGGCCGTGGTGGTGGCGCAGGCCAGCGACGGCCAGCGCCTGCTCGATGAAATACCGTGGTTTGGCGGCAAGGAACTGCGCTGCCATCTGCTGCCGGACTGGGAAACCCTGCCCTACGACGCCTTTTCGCCGCACCAGGATCTGGTCTCCGAGCGCCTGGCCACCCTGCACGAAATCCAGACGCGCCAGTGCGACGTCCTGATCGTGCCGGCCACCACGGCGCTGGTGCGCCTGGCGCCGCCCTCGTTCCTGGCCGCCTACACCTTCTTCTTCAAGAAGGGCGAAAAGCTCGACGAGGCGCGATTGAAGTCGCAGCTGACCCTGGCCGGCTACAGCCATGTCTCGCAAGTGATGTCGCCCGGCGAATACTCGGTGCGCGGCGGCCTGCTCGACCTGTTCCCCATGGGCTCGGCCCTGCCGTACCGGCTCGACCTGTTCGGCGACACCATCGAAACCATCCGCACCTTCGACGCCGACACCCAGCGCTCGCTGTACCCCGTGCACGAAGTGCGGCTGCTGCCGGGGCGCGAATTCCCCATGGACGAAACGGCGCGCACCACCTTCCGCAACCGCTGGCGCGAGCAGTTCGAGGGCGATCCATCGCGCTCGGTGGTCTACAAGGACATCAGCAGCGGCATCGCCTCGGCCGGCATCGAATACTATCTGCCCCTGTTTTTCGAGCAGACGGCGACCCTGTTCGACTACCTGCCCGACGACGCCGCGCTGGCCCTGGTGGGCGACATCGACGCGGCCATCGGCCGCTTCTGGACGGATACGCAGTCGCGCTACCGCTTTTTAAAGGCGGACCGCGAGCGCCCCATCCTGCCGCCCGAATCGCTGTTCCTGTCCGACGAACAGTTCTTCGCCCTGGCCAAGCCGTACCCGCGCCTGGCGATCAGCAAAGCGAACGACGCGCTGGCGTCGGAGCTGTCGGCGCCCGTGCCGAACATCGCCGTCAACCGCCGCGCCGACGATCCGCTGGCCAACCTGCGCAGCTACCTGCTGCAGCCGGGCCGCCGCGTGATGATCTGCGCCGAAACGAACGGCCGCCGCGAAACCCTGCAGCAGTATTTCACCGAATACGACCTGCACCTGACGCCGGTGGAAGGCTGCGACGGCTTCTTCCAGTCCGACGCCAAGCTGATGCTGGGCGTGGCGCCGCTGCATGCGGGCTTCGAACTGTTTACGCCCGAAGGCAACCTGGCGTTCATCACGGAAACGGAGCTGTACGCCGGCTCCGGCCGCCGCGTCGGCACCAAAAAACAGGAAGGCGTGACGCAGGTCGAGTCGATGGTGCGCGACCTGTCGGAACTGAAGATCGGCGACCCCGTCGTGCACATCAACCACGGCATCGGGCGCTACATGGGCCTGACCAGCATGGACCTGGGCGAAGGCGAGACGGAGTTCCTGCACCTCGAGTACGCCAAGGACACGAAACTGTACGTGCCCGTATCGCAACTGCACGTCATTTCGCGATACTCGGGCGCCTCGCCGGAAGACGCGCCGCTGCATTCGCTCGGCTCGGGCCAGTGGGAAAAAGCCAAGAAGCGCGCGGCCGAACAGGTGCGCGACACGGCCGCCGAGCTGCTCAACCTGTATGCGCGCCGCGCGCTGCGCCAGGGCCATGCCTTTGAATTCTCCGCGCACGACTACCAGCGCTTCGCCGACAGCTTCGGCTTCGACGAGACGCCGGACCAGGCCGAGGCCATCAACAACGTCATCAAGGACATGACCTCGGGCAAACCGATGGACCGCCTGGTGTGCGGCGACGTCGGCTTCGGCAAGACGGAAGTGGCGCTGCGCGCCGCCTTCATCGCCGTCATGGGCGGCAAGCAGGTGGCCATCCTGGCGCCCACCACCCTGCTGGCCGAGCAGCATGCGCAAACCTTCGCCGACCGCTTCGCCGACTGGCCCGTGCGCATCGCCGAGCTGTCGCGCTTCCGCACCGGCAAGGAGATCACGCAGGCATTCAAGGGCATGGCCGACGGCACCATCGACATCGTCATCGGCACGCACAAGCTGCTGTCCGACGACGTCAAATTTACCCGATTGGGCCTGGTCATCATTGACGAGGAACACAGGTTCGGCGTGCGCCAGAAGGAGGCCTTGAAAGCCTTGCGCGCGGAAGTGGACGTGCTGACCCTGACGGCCACGCCCATCCCGCGCACCCTGGGTATGGCGCTGGAAGGCTTGCGCGACTTTTCCATCATCGCCACGGCGCCGCAAAAGCGCCTGGCCATCAAGACGTTCGTGCGCAGCGAGGGCGAAGCCATCATCCGCGAGGCGTGCCTGCGCGAACTCAAACGCGGTGGCCAGATCTACTTCCTGCACAATGAAGTGGAAACCATCCAGAACCGCCTGGCCATGCTGACGGAGCTGCTGCCCGAGGCGCGCATCGCCGTGGCGCACGGCCAGATGCACGAGCGCGACCTGGAAAAGGTGATGCGCGACTTCGTCGCCCAGCGCTTCAATATCTTGCTGTGCACGACGATCATTGAAACCGGCATCGACGTGCCGACGGCGAACACCATCATCATGCACCGCGCCGACAAGTTCGGCCTGGCGCAGCTGCACCAGCTGCGCGGCAGGGTCGGACGTTCGCACCACCAGGCGTATGCCTACCTGCTGGTGCACGACGTGCAGGGCCTGTCGAAACTGGCGCAGCGCCGCCTGGACGCCATCCAGCAGATGGAAGAACTGGGCAGCGGCTTTTACCTGGCCATGCACGACCTGGAAATCCGCGGCGCCGGCGAAGTGCTGGGCGAGAGCCAGTCCGGCGAGATGACGGAGATCGGCTTCCAGCTGTATTCGGACATGCTCAACGAAGCCGTGCGCTCGTTGAAAGCCGGCAAGGAGCCGGATCTGGCGGCGCCGCTGGCGTCGACCACGGAAATCAACCTGCACGTGCCGGCCCTGCTGCCGGCCGACTTCTGCGGCGACGTGCACGAGCGCCTGTCGATCTACAAGCGCCTGGCCAACTGCGCCACGCAGGAAAAAATCGACGATATCCAGGAAGAGCTGATCGACCGCTTCGGCAAGCTGCCCGACCCGGTGAAAGCGCTGATCGAGACGCACCGGCTGCGCATCGCCGCGAAAACCGTGGGCATCGTCAAGATCGACGTGCATGGCGAAGCGGCCACGCTGCAATTCATGGCCAAGCCGCCCATCGACCCCATGCGCATCATCGCGTTGATCCAGAAGAACCGCCACATCAAGCTGCATGGCCAGGACAAGCTGAAAATCACGGCTGCCATGCCGGACCTGGCCGCGCGCGTGACGCAGATCAAGACCACCATCAAGCAATTGACGGTGTAGACCATTCATCCCATTTATGCAGGCTAGACCCATGACCAATACCAAGACCATCACCATGAATCTGATCCTGCAAGGCCTGGACGGCGACAGCGCGCGCCTCGAGCGCATCGCCGCGCTGGCCGCGCCCACGTCCATCACGCGCCTGGGCCCGAACGCCGTGCGCTGCGAGAAAATCGCCTATTCGCCCGCGCTGCGCCCCACCATCGAAGTGGCGGCGCAGGCGGCGCAGCTGGACGCCACCTACATGATGGGCCAGCGCGAACTCGCCGAATTCAAGCTCGTGGCGATGGACATGGATTCGACCTTGATCACCATCGAATGCATCGATGAAATCGCCGACATGCAGGGCTTGAAGCCGCAGGTGGCGGCCATCACGGAAGCGGCCATGCGCGGCGAGCTCGATTTTGCCGCCAGCCTGACGCAGCGCGTGGCCCTGCTCGAAGGCCTCGACGCGTCGGCGCTGCGGCGCGTCTACGATGAACGGTTGAAACTGTCGCCGGGCGCGGAAGCCATGCTGGAAGCCGTGCAGAAGGCGGGCTTGAAAACGCTGCTGGTGTCGGGCGGCTTTACCTTCTTCACCGAGCGCCTGAAACAGCGCCTGGGCCTGGATTACACGCACGCCAACGAACTGGAAATCGTCGACGGCAAGCTGACGGGCAAGGTATTGGGCGGCATCGTCGACGCCGAGGAAAAGCAGCGCACGGTGGAGCGCGTGTGCGCGGAGCTGGGCATTTCGCCGTCCGAAGCCATCGTCATGGGCGATGGCGCCAACGACTTGAAGATGATGGGCATCGCCGGCCTGTCCGTGGCCTTCCGCGCCAAGCCCGTGGTGCGCTCGCAGGCGGACGTGGCGCTGAATTTCGTGGGCCTGGATGGTATTTTGAATATTCTGAACTGATCGCCATGAAATTGGGGCTGGGGTCTGGGGCTGGGGTCAGGTCTGCCATTCAGACACGGGGCTGGGGTCAGGTCTGCCATTCAGACACGACCTCAGCCTTGGACACAATGGCAATGCTGGTGACATGAGTCCCGAAGCAGCAGCTCTTAAGTAACGAAACTTTACCCCACATCAGCCTAGGCAGTAAATTCACGTTTGAGATCGTGTCCAATTGGCAGACCTGACCCCCTCCATTGTATTCCCCTCTCCCTTGTGTTCATAAGCAGCGAAACTGTACTCCGCATCGGCCCAGCCAGGACATTTAAGGCTGAGATCGTGTCTGAATGGCAGACCTGACCCTCCCTTACTTGACCCTCCCTTACTCTCCCTTGTGCTCATAAGCAGCGAAACTGTACTCCGCATCAGCCCGGCCAGGACATTTAAGGCTGAGGTCGTGTCTGAATGGCAGACCTGACCCTCTCCTACTGCGGTTGAGATCGTGTCCAAATAGCAGACCTGCCCCTCCCCTACAACTGCCACAAACGCAACGGCAACAAGCCCCACCAGGCCAGCACCAGCAGCAATTGCAGCGCCGCCAGCAAGGCTACCCAGTCCCATTTGGCCAGCGAGCCTGCCTCGGCCGCCGTGCCGCGGCTGCGCCAGCAGCGCGCCAGACCGAATGCCATGGCCAGCGGCAGCGCGCCCGTCGCCAGCGCCAGCAGCACGCTGGCCACCGTCACGTCGCCCAGGCGCAGATACGACTGGAAGAAAAAGAAGGGCAAGGGCAGCGCCAGCGCCAGCAGTGACAGCACGGGCGCGAACAGGTGGTCGCCGCGCCCCAGCATGCGGCGCGCGGCGCGGTACAGGCCCGCCAGCAGCACGTACAGCAAGCCCGCCACGCCCAGCGCCAGGCTGCCCCACAGCACCAGCATGCGCAGCATCGACACCCGCTCATAGCTGCGCAAGCCGTCGCTGAGGATATGCCGCCCATCCTCCTGCATCAGCACGTGCGACGCGGTGCTGCGGTCGCTGGCGCGGAAGAGGAAGCCGCCGGCCGGTTCCAGCTCCGTCGGCTCGCCCTGGAACGGAATCAGGAACAGCGACTCGCCATCCCATTTCAGGCGCGTAAAGCCGAAGACGGCGTCGATCCAGGCCATGCTGGCCATAGGGCTGGGCGACGGCACATAGACGCCCTGCCAGTTTTCCACCGTGGGCACGGGCGTGCCACGCACGGCCGGCGCGCGCAGGGGAACGTCCAGGTCGCGCAGCAGCAAACGGTTGAAACGCTCGTAGTCGGCCTGTTCGGCATCCGTATTGAAGGCCACGAAAAAGGCGCTGTCCTGCTCCGGGTAGATGCACAGCATGGCGCGGAAGCCCGCCGTGGTACCCGGATGGCAGGCGCCCACCACATTGTGGCGGTCGCGCACGGCCAGGGCCAGGCCATGGCCCGTCGCCAGGCCCGCCTGCGCCGCATCCGTGCCGGCCGGTTCGGACAAGGCGCCCATCAGCGCCAGGTCGATGAATTGCGCGCCCTTCAGCCGGCCGTCGCCCATCAGAAATTGCGCCAGCTTGCCCATGTCGGCGGCCGTGGTGGTGAACTGGCCGGCCGGGCGCAGGTACTGCGGCACGGCCGGCTGCGCCACGCCGTGCTCGAAGTGGCCCATGGCCAGGCGCGGATCGGCCTGCGCGCTCGTTTGCGTGCTCATTTGCGTAACGAAGGCAAACGTGCTGTCCGTCATGCCCAGCGGCTGCAGCAGATGGGTGTCCAGGTAGCGCTCATACGGCTGGCCCGTGACCCTCTCGATCACCATGCCCAGCAAGCCGTAGCCCATGTTGGAATACGCATAGCGGCTGCCGGGACGGGCGCGCACGCGCAGCAGGTTGCGCCCGCCGTCAAAGGCTGCGGCCAGCGGCGTATCGGGCTGCGGATGCAGGCTGAATGCCTGCCAGAAGCGCACATTGTCCAGACCCGAGGTATGCGCCAGCAGGTGGCGGATGCGCACGGGATCGCTGGCCAGCCACGGGTTTTTCAGGGCCAGCTCCGGCAGCACCTGCTGCAGGGGCGTGTCGAGCGTGAGCCGGTCTTCGCTGACCAGGCGCAGGATGCCCAGCGCCAGCGCCACCTTGGCCACGGAACCCACCTGCACGCGCGTGTCCGCCTGCATGGGAAGTTGCTTCGTGGCATCGCGCAGACCCGCGGCGCCCGTGCGTATCGTGCCATCAGGCATGACTTCGCTCCAGACGGCGCCCGCCAGGCCCTCTTCCTTCAGGCCGGCGGCAAATTCCGCGTCCAGCGTGGCGGCGCCGGCGTGCGCCGTGGCACAGCACAGCAGCAGCGCCGGCACGGCGCGCCGCAGCCATGCGCGGCCCTGCCCCAAGGTCTTATGTAATCTGTGAAGTTTCAACAATTGAGCAGCCTCTCGATGCGTGGCCTGCGCCCCCTCGCCGCTGCACTTGTTACAATTAAAAATTGAGCAAACGAGGAAAACTACATGTCACAAGATATTATTTCCGACATTAAAATCCAGCAGACCAAGAACCTGGCCTGGTGGCTGTATCTGATACATGGCGCCAGCTTTGTCTTTTCGCTGGGCGCCTTTTCCTTCATTCCGCTCATCATCAATTACGTGAAGCGGGATGAAGCGGCCGGGACCTTCGTGTACAGCCATCACAGCTGGATGATCCGTTCCTTCTGGTGGTATGTGTGCTGGATCGTCGTCGGCGCCGTGCTGTGGATCACCATCATCGGCATTCCGCTGGCGTTCGTCGTCTGGGGCGTGGCCTGGCTGTGGAAAGCCTACCGCCTGCTGCGCGGCTTCCTCGACCTGAGCAACAACACGCCCGTGCCCATGTAATGGCCTAGTGGCCGTTGGGCAAGCCGTCGCGCTTGCCCACTTGCCGCTACAGCGCCGCGAACGCCCGTTCGATGTCGGCGATCAAGTCCTGCGGGTCTTCCAGTCCCACGTTCAGGCGCACCAGCTGGCCCGGCAGCTTCCAGCCCTTGCGCATGGACGCGATGCGGTACGGCATCACCAGGCTGTTGGCGCCGCCCCAGCTGTAGCCAATCTTGAATAACTGCAAGGCATCGACGAAACGGTCCGTCTGCGCCTCCGTGTAGCGGGCATCGAACAGCACGGAAAACAGGCCGCCCGCGCCCGTGAAATCGCGCTGCCAGATGGCGTGGCCGGGGCAATCGGCGAAGGCCGGATGCAGCACCGTGGCGATCTCGCCGCGTCCCTTGAGCCAGCTTGCCACCGTGCGCGCACCGGCGTCGTGGGCGTCGAAGCGCAGCTTCATGGTGGGCAGGCCGCGCAGCACCAGGTAGGCGTCGTCCGCCCCCACACCCATGCCCAGACGCATGTGCGCCTGCGCCAGGCGCTCGTGCAGAGCCCGCTCGCGCGTGATCAAGGCGCCCATCAGCACGTCCGAGCCGCCCGACTGGTATTTCGTCAGCGCCTGCATGATGATGTCCACGCCCAGGTCAAAGCCGCGCAGGGCCAGTCCCGCCGACCAGGTGTTGTCCAGGGCCACGAGCACGCCGCGCGCACGGGCGGCCGCGCAAATGGCGGGCAAGTCCGGCACTTCCATCGTCACGGAACCGGGTGCTTCCGTCCAGATCAGCTTGGTATTGTCCTGGATCAAGGCGGCGATGCCGGCACCGATGAGCGGATCGTAATAGCGCGCCGTGATGCCGAAATCCTGCGCCAGCCAGCGGCCCAGCTCGCGGTTCGGGTTGTAGATGTTTTCCGGCAATAAAACGTCATCACCCGTTTTCAGCAGCGCAAAGTCCGCCATGGCGATGGCCGCCAAGCCCGACGGCGCCAGCAGGCAGTGATTGCCCCCTTCGATCTCGGCCAGGCGCGCTTCCAGGGTGAAGGTGGTGGGCGTGCCGTGCAAGCCGTAGGTATAGGCGTTCTTTTCTTTCCAATCGCCCGAACGCATGGCCGCCACGTCCTTGAACAGCACGGTCGAAGCATGGTGGATGGCGTTGGGAAACGCCGCAAAGCCTTGCGGCGCCTGGTAATCGCTGTGGATCAGCGCGGTTTGCGGGGATTTGATTGTGGTCATGGCGTCGTCGGCAAATAAAAAAAGGCGGCCCAGCCTGTGCTGGTCCGCCTTGATTGTAAGGGCTTCTGCCCTTGCCTGCCGTACGTCTGACAGAGTGTTACACCTTGTCGAATATCATCTTCACCGCAAAAAAACCTTCCAGCCGGGGCGTGCCGCCGCAGACAGTACCTTACGGTACGGCAAGGCGGCGCACGGCCGGCATGGCCGTTTTTACTCGGCCGCGCCCCACAGGTCGTGCGCGTCGGCCGAGGTGATGGTCACGTCGACGAACTGGCCCACGGCCAGCTTGCGGTGCGGCTCGTATGGCGGCTTCACATACACGACGCCGTCGATTTCCGGCGCGTCGGCGGACGAGCGGCCCACGCCGCCGGAGCGGGTGACTTCATCGATCAGCACGCGCACGGTCTTGCCAACCTTGGCTTGCAGGCGTTTTTTCGAAATTTCTTCCTGCAGCAGCATCACGCGGCCGCGGCGCTCTTCGCGCAGCTCTTCCGGCACGGGGTTGGCGATGGCGTTGGCGGTCGCGCCTTCGACGGGCGAATAGGCGAAGCAGCCCAGACGGTCGATCTGCGCTTCCTTGAGGAAGTCCAGCAAATACTCGAATTCCGCTTCCGTTTCGCCTGGGAAACCGGCGATGAAGGTCGAGCGGATGGTCAGGTCCGGGTTGATGGCGCGCCAGGCCTGGATGCGGTCGAGGTTTTTCTCGCCGCTGGCCGGGCGCTTCATGCGCTTGAGCACGTCAGGATGCGCATGCTGCATCGGAATGTCGAGGTAAGGCAGGATGTGGCCGCCGCTCATCATCGGAATGATCTGGTCCACGTGCGGGTACGGGTACACATAGTGCAGGCGCACCCAGGCGCCGTAAGACTTGGCCAGTTCGCCCAGCGCTTCCGTCAGCTGCGTCATGTGGGTTTTCACGGGACGGCCATTCCAGAAGCCGGAACGGAATTTCACGTCCACGCCATACGCCGAGGTGTCTTGCGAAATGACCAGCAATTCCTTGACGCCGGCCTTGAACAGGTTTTCCGCTTCGATCATCAGTTCGCCGATCGGACGCGACACGAGGTCGCCGCGCATGGACGGGATGATGCAGAAGCTGCAACGGTGGTTGCAGCCTTCGGAAATTTTCAGGTAAGCATAGTGCTTCGGCGTCAGCTTGACGCCTTGCGGCGGCACCAGGTCGAGGAACGGCGCATGCGGTTTCGGCAGGTGAAAGTGGACGGAATCCATCACTTCGGCCAGCGCGTGCGGGCCCGTGACGGACAGCACTTTCGGGTGCACCTTCATGATGATGTCGTCGCCGGCAGCATCTTTCTTGGCGCCCAGGCAACCCGTGACGATCACTTTGCCGTTTTCAGCCAGCGCTTCGCCGATGGCGTCCAGCGACTCTTGCACGGCAGCATCGATAAAGCCGCAGGTATTGACGATCACCAGATCGGCGCCAGCGTAGGATTTCGCCGTTTCGTAGCCCTCGGCGCGCAGCTGGGTCAGGATTTGCTCGGAGTCGACCAGCGCTTTCGGGCAGCCGAGCGAGACAAAGCCCACTTTCGGCGCCGCACCTGGCATGGCCAGCATGGCCTCGGGCTGGGCGGAAGGAACGGGAATACGGTGAATTTCAGACATAGTTGGCAGCTAGTAAAATGGTGAGGCGAATCGGCTATTGTACCCCGAGCCGCCCTTAGCTGTCAGTGGCGGTCTGGTTTTGCTGCGTGATATGCAACGGCGGGAGCCACGGGCGACCTGCCCTGAGCATATTCTTTCACGCATTGCATATCTGGCTGCAGCCCATAGTTGACTAATGTACTTGTTATTTCATACACAGTCTCGCTATAATAAGATTTTATTGCTCTGTGGAAATAGAATGCTCATCAAAAATTTCGTTGCCAACGTTCTTGCAGGGGCCGTCTCTGCGCTGATGCTCGGTGGCTGTGTCACAACGCATGTGCAGCGCCCTCTCAGCGTCGGCGTGCCCTCCGAAGGTACAGCCGTTACTGTCAGCATTACTGCCAACACTGATGAGGTGAACGGATTGGGCCAGATCACCTTGGGCCGCCTGAGTAGCGGAGACGCAGTATCCAGCCTGGTCCTGCAGCGATATATCCTGAACCAGGTTGCCAAGGATATGGCGCGCGACACGACTCTTTTCATGGGGACCCTGCCACCGGGGAAATACTACTTCAGTCAACTGGCCGACGCCGGCAAATCAAACCGCTACATCAAAATGGGCAGCGGCCTGGGCTTATTTACTGTGGAGGAAGGCAAGCCGGTCGATCTGGGCCGCCTGATCGTCACTCCTCTTTATGGCGAGCGTGTACTGGTCGGCCGCAGCGTGCGGGTGCAAGACAACCGCACCCTGCTCGAACGCTATTCTCCCGAGCACCTGAAGCTGTTTGCACCCGAAAAGACAGTCAGCTGGTCCGGATCGCGCAGTGATACGGATCGCGCTGAGGAAGTCGCCATGGCCCGCCCCACCGGCGCCGAATGCGTGACGGAGCTGCCAGACGGCAGCGTGGCGGCCGCAACCCGCATGGGCACAGTGCTGTGGCGCAGCCCTGAGGGAACATGGAAACAACTGGCCAGCGACAAAATAGAGACGCTGAACTGCGTGCAGCCGGTGCAAATGCCGGATTCAGACTTGCTGGCCTTCGGCGAGTTCGGCACCCTGCTGCGCCATGCGCCGGGACAGAACAAGCTTGAACCGATTGACACTGGCAACCTTCCCTATGGCAATCTGGTCGGACTGGCTGGCAATATGGACGCTGGCTGGTATGTCGCCGTCCAGCGCAACAATGAAGTCACGATTTATCATTCCGTCCGTCTCGAGCGCGGCGAGTGGAATCAGGTACGCAGTGAGAAGCTGGGGAAGTGGCTCCTGAACCAGGACACCTGGTTCTGGCTGCGCGATATCGGCACAGGCTTTGCCTACACGTCGACGAAAGGAACGCTGCACCTCTACGACTATGCCAGTGGCCAGTGGTCAGAGCGGGCAATGCCCGATCGCCGTGTGGATGCGATGCGCATCAGCGGCAGCGGCATGTGGAGCCTCATAACACAAGGTTACGGGCCATTTGCGATCACCTCCAGAGATGCTTTCGTTTCAGTGAATCAAGGTCAAACCTGGCAACAGGTCACCGCTAGCCAGATTCCGCTGGTTCAGCGTACCGATGGCACCCTGCTGCGTTTTGAAAGCAGTCTGATGAGCGATACGACCTTACATGCCAGTAGCGACATGGGCAAAACGTGGACACTGGTGGACGCCAAACCGAAATCACGCGAGTTGACCCCGCTTAAATCGGGTGCGATTCTGGGAAAAATAACGCGCTGGAGCGTGCCGGCGCAATTTGAAATATCGAACGACGGCGGTAAAAGCTGGACTGCCGAAAGCATGAAGTGAAAGTTCTGACCATCAGTCGACAATGCCATGCCCACCCGATGTGATCGATGACGACCAGACGGCATCCGTGCCGTCTGCCTGGATCGACTTGCCAAGCAAGAGCCGGATGGCGGACGCGCCTGAACATGTGGTGCAAGGCACGTCGATTGAAACCCTGATTGGGCAGATCTTTGGCAATCAGGAAGTCAGCCATATCCACGTCCACAACGCCAGACGCGGTTGCTACGCTGTCCGGGTTGACCGCGCATAGGTAGCAATGGATTGCATGTGCGATTCTCAGGCTCCTGCATCGCTTATCATCAAATGCAGGCGATGAGCTTGCTCAGTCCGGTTCCAAAGCGAGGCAGGAAGCAGCACCTGGGAATTCAATACGTAGCCTGGGCCAGGTACCTTGCCAATTCTTGCCAAGCACGCGGCCTGCGTAGACCGATTGCTTCGCTGTCAGAAATCGCTCTGTCGGCCGGACCACCAGATCGAAAAGATCATGCAGGCCGAAAGGAGCCGCTATCTCGATGTCTGCAAGGTCATTGAGTCGCACACCCACGGCAGTGGCGGTTTCCGGCCAGTATCTCATGGCATCGGAAGCGGTCAGGTAAGGCAGGTCCGCATTGCGTTCATGCATACGCGCCTGATTCTTTACCGACCAGCCCAGCGTGCCGTCCCGTGCTCTTAAACTCGACTCAAGCATGGCGTCATGCGCCTGTGTCGCCTTGCTTGGGTCATACCAGATGACGTCGATATCGTGAGGCAGTGGCGAAGGCGAACGTTGGTGCAAATGATCCCAGACACAGCATCGCACAAATCCCGCAGCAACCCAGCAATCGGGCAGATCAAGTTCCCTGACAAGACGAAGGACATGCATGCGCTCATTATCGGCTGCAATCATTGCCTGCAATTGCTCAAGCAGCGCCATATATACTCCTCGTGGACCTGCAGTTGCATATCAAACGAACGCTGCGATGTCATCCTTGCCGGACAGCGTCTGCCCATCAAGGAAAAATGGTTGCACCATGCTCCGGTCAAAACCCGGCACACCGAGGCGATATGGCGCCTGAATGCACAACGGCACAGGAACTCCTGTGCCGTTGTGCGACGTAAAAACCGGATCAGCTTATTTTTTGTCCGTTGGCGGCACTGGCGGCACGAACGGGAAGGTGCCGAACAGATTCTTGCTCTGGCTCTGCATCTGTTCCTGCATCTGCACGAACAGGCTCTTGCTCTGGTCGATGTAGTTGTTCATCATGCCTTGCATCATCGGTCCCTGGACATTCATGAACTGGGTCCACATTTCCGGGCTGAATGGCTTGCCTTCGAAGCTGCCGGCCGATGTGCCCGTAAACTTGTGCTGGATATCGGTGAACGCCTGCACGTTCTTTTCCAGGTAGGAACCCATCATGCCCTGCATGGCGTGGCCGTAGTAGCGGATGATCTGCGACAGCACGCTGCTCGAGAACATGGGCGCGCCATTGGCTTCCTCTTCCAGAATGATCTGCAGCAGGATGCTGGGCGTCAGATCTTCGCTGGATTTGGCATCCACGACCGTAAACACTTCGTTATCCAGCACCAGTTGCTTGACATCCGTCAAGGTGATGTAGGAGCTGGTTTGCGTGTCATACAGACGGCGGTTGGGATATTTTTTAATCAGGCGGTCTATATTTTTTTTTGCACTACTCATCACAAGTTCCACTTATTGCGCCGCAGCGCGTACTGAGTTAATCCGAAAAAAAAGCGAACGTGGGTCCGCTTTCGCACCTGCCTACTTTTTCCATTATAGAGTGGAAAACGGCTCCATTGCACATCAGGGTAGTAGATTCCCGCATTTATTGCAACGCAACTAAAAGTAGATTCCTGACAAGACCGGAGATTACGCCGGTCTCGTCAGGCGAATCGCTTTGTGCCCTAATCCGCCCGGACTTTAACATACCGGCCCGGCGCCGCTTCGATCGGCGCATGGCGCTTGTTGCCGGGCTTGCCTGGCGCTTTCACTTCGGCGCCGCCATGTTCGGCCAGGAATGCCGCCCATTCGGGCCACCAGCTGCCCGCGTGCTCGGTGGCGCCTTCCATCCATTGCTCGGCGGTCAATGGCTTGGCCTTGGCCCCGCGGGCAGCCTTGCCGGCATCGTTGCTCCAGTAGCTGCGCTTCTTCTTCGATGCCGGATTGATCACGCCGGCGATATGGCCGGACGCGCCCAGGATGAAACGGTTGGCCTTCGGCTTTTTCGGATTCAGCACGGCCGTGCTGGCGTAGGCCGCGCCCCAGGGCACGATATGGTCTTCGCGCGAACCGTAGATGAAGGCGGGCGCGTCGATGCTGCCCAGGTCCACCGGCGCGCCGGCCACCGTCAGCTTGCCCGGCACTTTCAGGCTGTTTTCCAGGTAGGTATTGCGCAGATACCAGCAGAACATGGGACCGGGCAAGCCGGTGCCGTCGCCATTCCAGTACAGCAAGTCGAATGCGGGCGGCTCCTTGCCCTTCAGGTAATTCGACTGCACGTAGTTCCACACGAGGTCGTTCGGCCGCAGGCTGGAGAAAGTGCTGCCCAGGTCGCGCCCCGACATCAGGCCGCCCTTGGCCAGGGTCTGCTCGCGCAGCGCCACCTGCGGCTCGTCGATGAAGACGTCGAGCGCGCCCGTGTCGCAGAAATCGAGGAAGGTGGTCAGCAGGGTCAGGCTGGCGGCCGGATTTTCGCCGCGCGCCTTGAGCACGGCCAGCGCCGTCGAGACGATGGTGCCGCCCACGCAAAAACCGAACATGTTCAGCTTGTCCTGGCCGGAAATTTCCTGCGTCACCCGGATGGCTTCGATGACACCCTGCTCCACGTAATCGTCCCACGTCAGGTGCTGCATGCTCAGGTCCGGATTGCGCCACGACATGAGGAACACGGTATTGCCCTGCTCCACCGCATAGCGCACGAGCGAGTTTTCTGGCTGCAAGTCAAGAATATAGAATTTATTGATGCATGGCGGCACCATCAGCAAGGGCCGCTGGTGTACCGTGGGCGTGCTTGGCGCGTACTGGATCAGCTGGAACAGCGCGTTTTCAAACACCACCGTGCCCGGCGTGGTGGCCACGTTGCGGCCCACTTCGAAGGCCGATTCGTCCGATTGCGAAATGCGGCCCTTGCCCATGTCGGCCAGCATGTTGCTCAAGCCCTTGGCCAGGCTCTCGCCCTTGGTCTCGATCAGGGTTTGCTGGGCGTCGGGATTGGTGGCCAGGAAATTGGCGGGCGACATGGCGTCAACGATTTGCTGCACAGCAAAAGCAATTTTTTGCTTCTGGTGCGGCGTCGCTTCCACGGCGTCGGCCATGGCGGTAAGGAATTCGGCGTTCAGCAGGTAGGCGGCCGCGTTGAAGGCCGACAAGGGGCTGGCGTGCCAGGCGGGCGCGGCAAAGCGGCGGTCCTTCAGCTCCGGCGTCTTGCCGGCCATGAAGTCGGCCCACAAGCCCGTCAGCTTGGCGACATAGGCATTTTTCAGGTGTTCGATCACTTCCGGCTTGATGCTGGCGCCCGCATCCTGCAAAATGCCGGCAATCGGATTGCTGGCCGGCTGCGGTACCATGTTGAACCACGTTTTCCACTGCTCAGGATTGCTGATCTGCGCCATCCATTCTTTGGTCATCATTTGAGGATCGGGCATGTTCATAGCTATATGTAAGTCCATTCAAGAATTGGGACGCAAAACAAACCCTGCTGCGCGTCGGCACAGGCGGCCCGCGATGCGCACCTTACTTGCGTACGGTGGCGCTTGCTGCCCCCCACCCATCCGCTCGCTACGGTTTTTTCCGCGTCGAAACGTAGTCGAAGAATAACTTTTTGATCACCTGCATGCAAACCTTTACTGACTGCCACTACTCATGATGCTCATGACTGCTGTTGCCTGGATCTATGTCGTCGGCCTCATGGCGCTGACGGAACCGTCCATCGTCGCCGGGGTGATGACCTTCGTGCTGTACTGCGTCATCCCCCTGTCCATCCTATTCTATCTGACGGGCTCGCGGCGACGCAAACGCAAGGCCGGGCTAAAAGCGCGCGCCCTTGCCTCAGCAGACGATAAAACAAAAACGGCAGACACATAAGTGTCTGCCGCGCAGATTATTTGCGCCAGATCAAACTGGCCTGTCGTCCCGTGACGCCATCGCGCCGGTACGAGTAAAACCGCGCCGCATCGCTGACGGTGCAATATTCCCCGCCCGCCACTTGCGTTACGCCATCGCGCGCCAGCATGGTGCGCGCCAGCGCGTAAATATCGGCCAGGTACTTGCCCGGCTTGCCAGCGATGGCAGTGAAGGCCGCCGACAGAACTTGCCGCTCTGCATCATCATGCGCGCCGTCCCGGAAGGCTTGCAGCACATCGCGCCCCACTTCAAACTGCTGCGGACCGATTGCCGGTCCCAGCCAGGCCAGGATGTCCGTCGCCCCCTGCGCCCGCATGGCGGCCACCGTGCGCCGCAAGACGCCGTTGGCCAGCCCGCGCCAGCCCGCATGGGCCGCGCCCACCACCGCGCCATCCTGCGAACAGAACAGCACCGGCAGGCAGTCGGCCGTCATCACCACGCACACGGCACCGGCCTGCGTGGCGATGCTGGCATCGGCGTCCGGCACCTTGCCCGCCAGGCTGGCCGCGTCGGCCACGGCCACGCCGTGCACCTGCGACAGCCAGGCCGGTTCGCCCGGCAGGACGGCCGCCAGCCGTGCGCGGTTGGCCAGCACGTGCGCGGGCTCATCGCCCACGTGCGTGCCCAGGTTCAAGCCGCCGCCGCCCTGCCCGTCACCATACGGTTCCTGGCTGACGCCGCCCGCGCGCACGCTCGACAGCGCGCCCACGCCGGCCGGCAAGCCGGGCCAGTGCGGCACGATGCAAGGCAAGGCCGCCGTCATCAGACCTGTTCCGGCTCGGGAATGCCTGCCTTGGCGATGAGCTCGGCGAAATCATCGGCCAGCGGCACGATCCACTCGCACGCTTCCAGGGTGCCCGGATGCACGAGGCCCAGGCGGCGCGCCTGCAGCGCCTGGCGCGAGAAGACGGACACCAGGTGCTGCTTGCCATACACATAGTCGCCGACCAGCGCAAAGCCCAGGTGCTGCATGTGGACGCGGATCTGGTGCGTGCGGCCTGTTTCCAGGCGGCATTGCATCAGGCTCACGGGACGGCGGTCGAGTTCGCCGCTGCCGATCAGTTCATAGTGCGTGATGGCGGGCTTGGCGGTGAAATTCTCCGACACGGCCATCTTGACGCGGTCGCGCGGGTGGCGCGCGATGGAGGCGTCGATGGTGCCCGCCTGTTTCGGCGTGCCCCACACCAGCGCGAAATACTCGCGCTTGACGGTGCGCGCCTGCAGTTGGCGCACCAGGTCCGTTTGCGAAGCGAGGGTCTTGCCGACCACCATCAGGCCGCTGGTATCCTTGTCCAGGCGGTGCACGATGCCGGCGCGCGGCACGCCAGCCAGCTGCGGGCAGTGGTGCAGCAGGCCGTTGAGCAGGGTGCCGGACCAGTTGCCGGGGCCCGGATGCACGACCAGGCCGGCCGGTTTATTGATGACGATGATATGCTCATCCTCGTGCACGATGTTCAAATCCATCGCTTCCGGCTTAAAAGCCTCGTCTTCCGGCGCGCTTTGCGGCAGAATGACGATCTTTTCATCGCCATAGGCGGTCATGTTGCGCTTGGCAACTTTGCCGTCGACGGTCACGAAACCGGCTTCCAGCCACAATTGCAGGCGGCTGCGCGAGTATTGCGGCACCAGCTTGGAAATCACTTTATCGAGGCGGTGGCCGCAGGCGTCCGGCGTCAGTTCCAATGTAATCGGGGCCATTTCCTCGAAGACGTCGTCGCCGGCAAAATCGCCGTCAAACGCCGCTTCGGCAGCATGGTCAGAAAGGGAGTCAAACGCGGGGTCAGCCAAATTAGGCTTCGGAGTTAATATCACAGCATTCCCATCGGCTATAATCAGCCTATTGTAAAATCTTGGTTAAAACCTTCTTGCAAAACGTCATGCAAAAAAAATTATCGTTGGTAGTCGCTTCAGTCGTTCTGCTCGGCATGTCCGCTTGCAGCTTGTTGCCTGAAAAAGTGGATGAGACCAAAAACTGGTCCGTTACGAAATTATACTCGGAGGCGCGTGAAGAAATGGCCGGGCAGCACTATGAAGCTGCAATCGGCCTGTTCCAGAAGCTGGAGGCTAACTATCCTTTTGGCAACTATGCCCTGCAAGCGCAGATGGAGATCGCTTACGCGTATTATAAGTCGGGAGACCAGGCGCAGGCATTGGCCGCCGTCGAACGCTTCATCAAGTTGCATCCTAACCACGCGAATGTGGATTATATGTACTACTTGCGGGGCTTGATCAGCTTTAACGACCAGATCAGCTTCCTGAACTTCCTGTACGAGCAAGATCCGACCGAGCGCGACCCGAAAGCCACGCGCGAAGCGTTTGCAGCCTTCAAGCAACTGGTCGACAAGTTCCCGAACAGCAAGTATGCGCCCGACTCGCTCGACCGCATGAACTACCTGATCGATGCCATGGCGAAATACGAAGTGCACGTGGCGCGCTTTTACTACCGCCGTGGCGCCTACCTGGCCGCCGCCAACCGCGCGCAAACGACGGTGAGCGACTTTGCCGCCTCGCCGGCGATCGAGGAAGCGCTGTTCATCATGTACCGCTCGTACGACAAGCTGGGCCTGACCGACTTGCGCGACGACACCTTGCGCGTGCTGACCAAGAACTACCCGAACACGGCATTCCTCAGCCCGGAAGGGGTGAACAAGGAACGCAAGTGGTGGAAATTCTGGCAGTAAGATAAGAAAAAAACCGGGCTCGCCCGGTTTTTTTCTTGCTTCAACCCCAAAAGCAAGAATCGGGGTCGTACCCTCAGGGTACGACCCCAGCTTTTGCAGCTGGGAGGCTGTACCGGTCCATGCGCGCTTATGCGCCCACTTTCCGCCTGAACACCCAGCTAGTATCATTCGACGCTTCCGGCACGAAGCCGTAGCCGTCGACGTCGAAGTGCTTGAGCTGCTCGGGATCGCGGATGGCGTTGACGGCCGCGTAGCGGGCCAGCATGCCGCGCGCGCGCTTGGCGTAGAAGGAAATGATTTTATACTTGCCGTTCTTCCAGTCCTCGAACACGGGCGCAATGATGGGCACGTCCAGCTGGCGCGGCTTGACGGATTTGAAATATTCTTCAGAAGCAAGATTGACCAGCACTTTCGCGCCCTGCTCCCTGGCCGTGCGGTTCAGGCCGTTGGTGATGGTGTCGCCCCAGAACGCATACAGATCCTTGCCGCGCGCCGTCGACAGGCGCGTGCCCATTTCCAGGCGGTGCGGATGAATCAGGTCGAGCGGGCGCAGCAAGCCGTACAGGCCCGACAGGATGCGCACCTGCGACTGGGCATAGGCCAGCTGGGCCGGCTGCAGGCTGCGCGCCTCGAAGCCGGCATAGACATCGCCATTAAAGGCCATGATGGCCTGGCGGGCGTCGTCGAGCCTGGGCGTCCAGGACGCATAGCGGGCCACGTTGAGCGCCGACAACGTGTCGGAAATGCCCATCAGGCTGCCCACTTCGGCGGGCGAAAATTCGCGCATGCGCTCGATCAGCTGGGCGGAATGGTCGAGAAAATCGGGGGTGCTGTGCAACGAGGTTGTTGGCGGCGTCTCCAGGTCGAGACTCTTGGCGGGCGAAAGCACGATCAACATAAATTATCACTACAGAATAGAATTGCCGACATGATACCTGCTCCACAAAAACTCGTCCTCGACACCAACGTTTGCCTCGACCTCTTCGTCTTCAACGACCCGCGCTGGGCGCCCCTGCTGGCCGCCATGGAAAGCGGCGCCGTGCACGCCATCACGCGCGAAGATTGCCGCGCGGAATATCTTGT
Organism: uncultured Janthinobacterium sp.; assembly: GCA_963530105.1. GTDB lineage: Bacteria > Pseudomonadota > Gammaproteobacteria > Burkholderiales > Burkholderiaceae_D > Janthinobacterium. The sequence goes on along the minus strand of CAUSDR010000023.1, from coordinate 5,162 downwards.
CGTGTTGCATTACAAACATCTGCCGCTCGATGAAGCCAGCCGCGCCATCGCCGCCGCCCGCTTCGACGCCCACATCACCGTCGTGGCGCCGGCCGTCTCCGGCGTGCGCCTGCCCGTCTGCACGGACAAGGATGACCAGAAATTCCTCGAACTGGCGCGCGACGCCAACGCCGACATCCTCATCACCAAGGACAAGGCGCTGCTGAAACTGGCGCGCAAGACGGCCAAGGCCGGCATGTTCAAGATCATGGTGCCGGAAGGCTGGGCGCTGCCCGGCTGAGACGGCAAGGCGGCCACCGCAACGGGGCGCGCTGCGCTAGAATAGGCAACGATTCCATTCTTGCCTTGCGCCACTACCGTTCATGAACAGTCCGTCCCTGCCCTACCCGACTCCCAGCCTGACCACCCGTTTGCCGGCTGTCGGCACCACCGTGTTTACCCGCATGTCCAGCCTGGCGGCCCAGCATGGCGCAGTCAACCTGGGCCAGGGCTTTCCCGACTTCGACTGCGCGCCCGCGCTGGTGGACCTGGTCGGCGACGCCATGCGCGCCGGCCACAACCAGTATCCGCCGATGACGGGCGCCGCGCCGCTGCGCGAAGCCATCGCCGCCAAGGTCGCCAGCCTGTACGGCCACAGCTATGATGCGGCCACGGAAATCACCGTCACGGCCGGCGCCACGCAGGCGCTGACGACGGCCATCCTGTGCAGCGTGCACACGGGCGACGAAGTCATCGTCATCGAACCGGCCTACGACAGCTATCTGCCCGCCATCGCGCTGGCCGGCGGCGTGCCCGTGCTGGTGTCCATGCAAGTGGGCGAGCACGGCTACAGCGTGCCGTGGGAGCGGCTGGCCGCCGCCGTCAGCGGCAAGACGCGCTTGATCATCATCAACACGCCGCACAATCCAACGGGCACGATTCTGCGCCCGGCCGACATTGCCGCGCTGGCCGACATCGTGCGCGGCACGCAAATATTGATTTTGTCCGACGAAGTCTACGAGCACATGGTGTACGACGGCGTGCGCCATGAATCGCTGAGCCGCCACCCGGAACTGGCGGCGCGCAGCTTCATCGTTTCCAGCTTCGGCAAGACGTATCACGTGACGGGCTGGAAAGTGGGTTACGTGGCGGCACCGGCGTCGATGACGGCGGAATTTCGCAAGGTGCACCAGTACAACGTGTTTACCGTCAACACGCCGATGCAGCACGGCCTGGCCGGCTACATGGCGGACCCGCAACCCTATCTGGACTTGCCCGCGTTTTACCAGCACAAGCGCGACCTGTTCCGCGACGGCCTGGCGGGCAGCCGCTTTACCCTGCTGCCGGCCGACGGCACGTATTTCCAGTGCGTGCGCTACGATGCCATTTCGCAAGACACCGAAGCGCAGTTCGCCGAATGGCTGACGACGGAAATCAAGGTGGCGGCCATTCCCGTGTCCGCGTTTTACACGCAGGGCAAGGAGTCCGGCATCGTGCGCTTCTGCTTTGCCAAGAAGGACGACACCTTGCGCCTGGCGCTGGAGCGCCTGCGCAGCATATAACCGAGCACTGAGCACGGCTTCGCCGCGGCGGAGCAAAGGATGACAGCATGGTACAGCGTCGCATCGGCCCGGCCGACCTGGTTCCCGGCGAACCCCTGCCCTGGGATTTATTCCTGGCGGACCATAGTGCTGGCCCGCAACTGCGCAAGGGCCAGATCATCACGGATGGCACGCAGCTGGGGCGGCTAATGCAGCTGGGCCTGTACGTGGGCGCGCCGGAGCAGCCGTCCGTCTTGCGCTTGCTCAATGAGGCGGCGCAGCGCCTGGAGCGTTTGCTGCTGGCCTTGCGCAGCGAAAACAATGCCGAGCGCGACGTGCGCGACATTGCCCGCGAACTGCTGCGCGCGCTGGAACACGATGCCGACATCGCCCTGGCCAGCATCATGCTCAACCAGATCGCCGGCAGCTACGCCGTGCGCCACTGCATCGAAACGGCTTTGCTGGCCATGCTGGTGGGATGCGGCATGCACAAGTCCCACGACGAATTGCTGCTGATCGGCGCCGCCGCGCTGACGATGAACGTGGGCATGCTGCGCCACCACGACAGTTTCCAGGACCGGCGCGGCCCCCTGAACGACGAGGAAATGCGCATCGTGCGCCAGCATCCGCAGGAAAGCGCGGAACTGCTGCGCTGCGCCGGTGTCGATGACGAGGAATGGCTCAGCTGCGTGCTGCTGCACCATGAAAACGACGACGGCAGCGGCTACCCGCAAGGGCGCACGGCCGATGAAATTCTGCAAAACGCCAAGCTGATCGGCCTGGCCGACCGCTATTGCGCGCGCGTTTCGGCGCGCAACTACCGCCGCTCCATCCTGCCCGACCAGGCGCTGCAGCACATCTTCCTCGACCAGGATCTGCCCATCGACCCGCTGCTGGGCGAGCAATTCGTCCACCTGCTGGGCAAATATCCGCCCGGCACCCTGGTGCGCCTGCGCAGCGGCGAACTGGGCGTCGTCACACAACGGGGCGCCAGCCATGTCCACCCGCTCAGCGATCCGCAAGGCGTGCCGCTGGCCGCCGCCGACCTGGCGCGGATGCCGCCGCGCGAGACGGGCAACAGCCAGTTCGCCATCGTTTCCTCACTGCACGAAGACGATGCGGGCCTGCATTTCAGCATGCGGCATGTGTGGGGGAACGAGGCGAGGCTGTAGGACGAGGACACTGGCCGCAACGCCCCTCCTTCACTTCGCCGCCTTCAAGTACGCGCGCAAGCCATGCGTCAGCACAAAGGGAAAGACGCTCGCATGGTCCTCGTCCGCGAAGACGCGCATACGCGTCTTCAGGTTGGGGAACTTGTGCGCCTTCAGCTTGCCGTCGAACTCGCGCAAGTCGGCCACCATGTCGGCGTCTTCCTCCGAGCGCGAGCGCTTCTTTCCTGGCGACAATGTTTCCAGGCCGCCGATGCCAAAGAATACGGACGCGGGCAAGTCCTTGTGGCTGGCCGCATACGCCTGCTCGCGCTCGAACATCACGCCAGCGTCATACCATAGCGACGGGCTACCGAGAATGTAATGCTCGAAGGTGCGCGGCTGCGTCAGCAGCAATTGCAGGCCCAACAGGCTGCCGTAGGAGTGGCCGATGAAGACCTTGCGCTGCATGTCCACGCGATAGGTCCGCGCGATGAAGGGAAACACTTCGTCGGCGATGAACTGGCCATACGCCTTCGCTTCGCCGAACGCCGGCTGCCGCCCCGGCATGTCCGAGCGATAATCATGCTTGCGCGGCGTGGTGGGCGTGTAATCGCGGCGGCGGCTGTACACGCCGCCATCGCCGTTGGCGTACGACAAGCCGACCACCACCACTTCTTCCATGCCGGCATGCTTGTTCAGGCGCTGGGCGATATTGCGCACCACGGGAAAGGCGTAATTGGCATCGACGACGAACAGCACGGGATAGCGTTTATTCCCCTGCCGATAGGAATCGGGCAAGGCGACATACAGCTGATAATCGCGTTTCAGGACTTGCGCACGGATATCGCGCACTTCCGTATTCTCCAGAACGTAGCTGGCAGGCGCGCTGGCAGGCGCGGCAAGGGCGCCGGAGCATGCACAGCAGAAGGCGATCAATAGGCGAACAGTTTTCAAGTGGATTCCTTCCTTGATGCGGTGGGCTGGGGACAGGCACATGAATGCCGCGCGGCGTTTTCCGGGCGAGGCCGGCAGCGAGGCAGTCAAAACTCCCCCGTCACGACCAGGTCTTGCGGCAAGGCCTCAGGCAGGATCGCCAGCAGCGCTAGCGGAATACTGCGCGCCACTTGCCGCTCGTCTTCCGCCAGGCATGAAAAGTTAACAATGAAATGCGCGACGTGGCTCAGATACTGCCCGACCAGATGGCGATACGGTTCGCTGACACGCTCCCCTGTCAACTCCAGCAGCGTTGCATGGGCGCGCTGCAGGAAAATGGGGATCACGTCATAGTTCTTGCTCAGGAAAAGTCCCGTCACCTGGTTGACGTGGCACACCAGGGCATACGTCGGGCTGGCCATGCGGTAGCACTGGTCCGGACATAGGCGCGGCGAATTGATGTGTTCCTGGTAGCGCCGGATTTCCCTTCTGGCCTCTTTCGCCCCTACACGTTCATTTCTCACGGCATTTCCTTTCAATTCCATGCATGGGCAAGCTCCGCCACGCGCAGGGGACGCAACCAGCTTAACGTGGCTGGCCGCCGCTTGCCGCGCGGCGTTCTCTCAAGCGCCTGCCGAAAAAATACACGGGCGTGGCGCTCTCCGCCGCCGCGGCAGAGGTCGGCAACAGCTTGCGTATCGTCATGGTCTCTTTCTGGATGACACAGGCGCGCCCGGCCGGCGTTTATTTCGCCGTGGCCGCCGTCAATTGCACCAGCTTGCGCTCGACGAATGCCTGCAGCTGGGGCGACAGGGTTTGCAAGCCCTTGGCCCGCTCGAAGGCCTGGCGCGCCTGGGCGGGATGATTGTCGGCTTGCAAGGCGATGCCCAGGCCCATCCACCAGACGCTGTTGTCGGGCGCCGCCTGCAGGGCCAGCTGGTAGTGTTCCGCCGCCTCGCGGTAGCGCTGCTCGCGCTGCAGCACGCCGGCCAGGAAGGCCCGGTAGTCGCCATTGTCGGCCGCGTAGGGCAGGCTGCGCATCAGGGTTTCCAAGGCGGCCGGGCCGCCGTTGGGCTTGTCCAGCTGCAAGCGGGCCAGCATCATGGCTTGCGCCGGCTGTTTCGGGTCAAGCGCCAGGCTCAGCTGCAACTGGCGGGCCGCCTCGTCCGGGCGCTGCGCTTCGAGCAGCAGGCGCACCAGGGTTTCGCGCGCGCCCTGGTGGCGCGGGTCCAGCTGCAGCGTCTGCTGCAAGGCCAGCATGGCTTCGGACACGCGGCCCTCCTGCAACTGCGCCAGCGCCCGCCGGTAGTCATTTTCCACGCGCTGCTGCGGCGTGACCTGCTTGCCGTCGACGATGCGTTCGCTGGCGGCGGGCGCTGCCGTCCTCGGCAGCGGCGCCATGGCAGGCTTGGCGGGCTTTCCCGTAATACGGCGTAATTCGGCGGGCCGGGCCTTGGAAGGCGCAGGCGCTTCCTCTGCCTGGAACACGGGCTCGGGCGCCGCCGCTGTCTCGGCCACCGGCACGGGCGCGGGCGCGGCGACTGGCGCGGGCACAGGT
>CAUSDR010000022.1:0-28704 GCA_963530105.1 uncultured Janthinobacterium sp. | reverse complement strand
CGAGGAGACATGATTTAACGGGCGAAAAAAAGCCCCGAATCGTCGAGGCTGGTATGTGTACTTAGAAGGGTAGTTCCGGCGGCGGTGGCGGCTGGTAGGTCTGCCACTCGATTTCGTCAGCGTTGATCTGGTTGATCAGCGGTCCGATGTCGAACGTGGAGTAGCTTCGCGAGAAGCCGCCGACGCGCGGCGACAGCAGCAAAATAGGTAGGGTAGGGAAGAACCTTTGCGCGTGGAGCAGTGCGGCAGGGCCAGTAGACGGCCAGGTATGCTCTGGCTCGACTTGGACCACGGCCAACTGAATTTGCTTGATCTTGATGATGGCGGCGCATAGTTGCATGAATGCATTATGCGTCGAATATTGCTAAGATGAAAGTGATTGGAAATGCGATGAGACTAAAAAGCCCGCGCGAGGCGGGCTCTACCGTGCCGCAAGGCAACTTAGTGAGTAGTATGAGCTGCTCGGTTGGCCTCAAACGTAAATCTCGTACGGATCATATCGTTAATTTGCGAATTGGTATCGACAAATCGGAGCAGCTTTTTGATTTGATTAAAATCATATAGTTTCAATAACGTAATTAGTGCCGTGTTAACAAATGAAGACGGCACGGAATCGACCCCAGCAAATGAGACTGTTAGAGTACTCTCACTCTTGAGGTGTGACGCGATGACGTCATGAATGATCTGTCCGTCAGCACTGTTGTAGCACTGATCAACGTAATCTAGAACCCGTATCATTCCCATACGAATGCCTCCTCATCAATTTCACTCGGCACAAAATTTTTCGTGTCGATAGTTATGTATATCATAGTTCCGGGATAGACGCCGCCGTGCGGCGCAGAGCGACCCGATCCTTTGGCTCCAGGCACACAGGAGTAGATGCCGCTACCTGAAAAAATTATGACAGAGCCTGAATTTTTCGCCACTACATTTTGTATCAAAACGTGAAGTCCCGCACCCATGTTGCCAGGAGTGCTACGCGTCGTAAATCCCTGCTGGCAAGCCATTGCGATCGCGGCCTGATCGCTGCCGATTCTGATTTTTGACTTCACCTTCTCGGGGATGCCCACTCCAAAATCCGACATGCAAATTGTTATTTTTTTCGCCAGTCGATCATAGTGCGCGCAACAACAACCAACATTGACGGTTGAGTGATCTTGGATGTTATTGAATATTTCCTCAAAACAGACCTTGAGCATGGATAAAGCGCGGACATCTTGATTCAAAGTATTTGCGAGCCATGGGATTAAGTCGTTCTCAAGGTATGAGTGACTTCTAGCATACTCGACCAATTTCAAAGCACAAAACTCATTTTTAAGAGAGTTTTTCTTTGGTGACGCTCCAAAGTACAATGCGGAAAACCCAACACCCTCTAAAAATTCAGCTGCCACGCAAGACTGTGCATTAATATATTCTACTTTTATTTTAGATGACTTATAAAGTTCAATCATGTTGCTCAGTGCTGTGATAGCGCCAACTTCAAGCCTCTCTAGCTTGGTGAAATCCAATATAACTTTTCGATGTTGGCCTTCAATGCCGCGAATAATTGCTTTGACAAATAAATACAGCGTGTCACGGCTAAAAACTTTTGGCAATATAATTGTTAGTGGTGGCTGGCTTGGCATGAAATTTAAGGCTTCCAATAAGCTTGCGAACATCTTTCTCTTTCTTATTATTCATTCTGTCGGTAATTCAGGCTATATAACTGCAGCAGCTACGATTTTGCAAAGGAGGTTTCAATTTATACCTGATGAGCAATCATATTGCGATTGCTAAATATCACAAGTACTGCGCGCGCAATTATATATAAATTACCAACAGGGAATCTCTCCAATTGTTGCGCTACTTTACCAGCCGCACACCCGCCGCCGGCGACACAATCCCCATCAACTTGCCTTTGCGATAGAACATGATCTCCCTTGCGGCGCCTTCCAGGCACGAATTCATATCAGCATGCGTTGCGGCCATCAGTAGGTAAAAGCTGCCCTAGGGGCTTGCACGTACAGTGTGCGAGTAGGGTATCAAGTTTTGATATTACACGCTGCGTCTAAGGTCGCCAGAGAACTACCGGACGCCTCGAGCACGCGACCCATACGTTTCATTTGATCTTTGCACTGATTTGATGATTCTTGCAGACGATCAGCTTTGCTTCGAGCGCTGTCTACTTCTGCAGCATCTGCGGAAGATGTTGCCCAAGTGCCCATCTCACTGGCAAACTTGCTTTCTGCCCAACTATCGTTTCGATATGACAGTGATTTCTTTTTGGCTGCGCAATACTCGGCGGACAACTCAGCTGCAGGCATGTCCTTCATTTCTTGATAGTCAAGCACCACACAGTTTGCGTGCGATAGCTGTGTGGTCAATCCTAAGAGCAGTGCCAATAAGGCGTGTGAGTTATTCATTAGAGGCGATCCTTGAAATTACGAGCCTCAAAATACACCACTCGGCCGATGACATCACAGTCACCAGGGCGGCATGGCTCCTGTGGGAAATCTGGATTTTCGGAAGTTAAATACCATTCGCGGCGCTCGTACTTGAGGCGTTTCACTACTGACTCGCCTTTGAAATTCAACGCAAAAATGCTCCCGTTCACCCGACTCTTGTCCGTGACGTTCACGACAACGACGTCGCCCTCGAACATCAGCGGGCGCATGCTGTCGCCCTTGATTTTTATGGCCAGCAATGCGCCTGGCGCCAAGTCGCGCTCTTCGAGCCACAGGCGCCGCAGGTGGTAGTGCCCACCGTCCTCGAACACGTGATCCGCGCCGAATCCAGTAATACCGGCGCGCACATGCTCTGGGGCCATGCGAATGGCGACAGTGGATGGCGCCATATCCTCATCATCAGTAACGGGGCTTGCTCCTGCAATATGAGGCGAACTGTCCAGCCCCAGGAGTTGATCTGTTGTCAGGCCAAGGGCGCGCGCTACCGGCACGGCTTTTCCAACTGGTGTCCCGCGTGATTTCCAGTTGGTCAATACGGCGGGAGCAATGCCCAGCGTTTCGCGAAGCCATTGCTGGTCTTTTTGCAATTCCTCCAGTCGCGCTTCAATGCGCTCCCAAGGAATGTTGTTTGCCTTTTTGTTCATCATCAAAGAATAGCTAAACATTCACAGAGTGTGTTACACAAAATGTTTGATCAAAATACACAAGTCGTGTAATATGATCTTCATGAATTCACTAGATAAAGCAATCCAGCTGTGCGGCGGCCTCTCAGCCTTGGCCAAGGAAATTGGCGTCAGCTCGGCACGGCTCGGTAATTGGCGGCTGCGCAGCGTGCCGATCGAATACTGCCTCGCTATCGAAACGGCCGCTGCTGGGGGGGTGTCCCGAAAGGATTTGCGCCCCAAGGACTGGCACAAGATCTGGCCGGAGTTGGTCAATGCGCCAGCGCCGCGCCGCGCTACCGATCCGGCGCTAGCGCCCGGCCACGTCGGCCGCCAGCCGCCCACCACCAACGCCATTTTCGACACCGTGCCGGACCGCGCTGCTGTCGGCATCGATGCGAGGGCAATTCCATGATCCGCCTGATCCCAATTTCCCCGCCGCGCCCGGCGGACGATTTCGTGCGTATCCCGCTGCTCGATTTGCACCAGTTACCGCCAGGTGTGCAGTTCGATGAATGCCTGAAACAACGGAAGGAGCCAGCATGAAGTTAAAACCTAATTTGCAGCGGCTGCATCACTTTGTCCGGAATTTCGGATCTGATTTCGCCGTGCTCTTTACAAAAGAGCACGGTCACGAGTCCGCTCGTTCTAAGTTGAAGAAATGTCTTTACGCCGGCGGCCACGCAGTTTGCGCACAGATATACGGGTTTGTTCGAGGAGTCGAGCGATCCCTTGGACTGATACATGACCGCACCATGAGTGTTCTGGTGCAGCTCGTACTGATCAAGGTCCGCCGCTTTTTCTTCCATCTTTCGCAATTTTTCTTTGAGATCACGTTCGCTATCGGCCAGCGCCGCTTGCTTCTCTTGGAGCGCGAGGCATTGACTCTGAATATCAAGCATTCGGTCGTTCATGTCACCGATGACTTTCACGATTAATGCATCGTCGCGTGCCGCAATGGCAGCTTTTGCTACGTCAATTGTGGCCCTAAATGCCGTAATCGCGGCAGAGACAGTAGTGATTGCCATAGGACATTCTTTCAAATTTTTATTGCGGAGATAGCAATGTAGCACGAAGGAATTTTCGGTACTTTTTTCGCTGTATCCAAACCCTGTAACACCGACCACCAGGAGAAAACCATGAAACAGAAGCAAAAACGTACCGCGCTCGTCAAGGGCTACATCACCGACGAGAACAAGGATGCTTTGCAAGCCGCGTGCACTGCGATGCGCAAGACCGTCAGCGACGTGCTGAACGAATGCACGATCGTGATCATCCGCAATCACCTGGACGCCAGGCCGAAACGGAATGATACGCCGCCGTTTTCCAGCGGAGCTAGGCCCAAATCAGTAAATAACAGGGCCCAAGTTTTGCCCGCACCGCGCCCGTGCTTTGGCGTCGTCCCGCGCGTCGTGCGGATGCGGGTTTAACGGCATGGAGGCAGCTATTGAATAAACCAGCCGAGGTCACAGCCGAGGAAAAGGAGCTGGTTTTCCAGCGTTCGATGATTTACCGCCAGGCCGAGAAAGACCTGCAGGGCGCGAAGGACGGGGAGGGCGAGAGTGCGGCGAAGGCCGCGCACAAGGAAGCGCGCCAGAAATGGCGCGATGCCACCGACAGGGTGGCGAAGAAATATGAGGTGCCGCGGCGCGAGCCGCCATAACGAACCCGCACCCGACAGCTACAGCATCGCACGGCCGGATTCGGCCTCTTTAATCACCATCAATTAGGAATATGACATGACGCAAACAACTGCAATTACGCCGTATGGCTCGCTGAACAACGCCGATGGCAACAACGACTTGCTCGACACGCTGCTGGCCAAAGGCCCAAAGAACGATGCAGCTCTGGCCCGCGCGCTGGAAGTGGCGCCGCCCGTGATTTCCAAGATTCGCCACGGCCGCTTGCCGATTGGCGCCTCGCTGCTGATCCGCATGCACGAGGTGTTCGACGTGTCGATTCGCGAGCTCAAGCGCGTCGCGCGCGCCGAGGTGGCGGCTTGACCTGGACGACCATGCGGTCGGGTGGCGGCACGCCGGCGCAGGCCGAGCAGGGCGCCCAGCAGCAAGAGCACGTCGAGCGCGAGTTGCCGGTCGACCCTGGCCACGTCCGGACGCGCCAGCACTACGAAGCAATGCTGCAGGAACTGCAAGGCCAGAAATGAAAAAAGCCCGCTTGCAGGCGGGCTTCCTTGGAACAACTACGAAAGTACAGAATGACTCGTATTTTACACCAACAAAATGTGGTGTCCAGCAATCACCAGATTGCAGTGAGCGCACCTCCCCCAGCGCTGCGCGATGGCAAGGGCGAATTAACGCAGGAGTACCTGAATTACCTTTTTGAGTACCGAGACGGGAATATCTATCGTCGTCACAGTAAGTACCCGCGCCGGATAGGCGGCAAGGTTGGCAGTCTCTCGAATCGCTATTTTAAAACGGTGATCGACGGCACCAACATGCTTGTACATCGCATCATTTTCAAGATGTTCCACGGTCATCTGCCAGAGTTTCTCGACCACAAAGACGGAAACCCGCTGAACAACAGAATTGAAAACCTGCGTCCGGCTACCCGCGAACAGAATGCCCAAAACATTGGCGTCAAGAGCTCAAATTCGTCTGGCGTCAAAGGTGTTCAATTTTGCAAACGCACCCAAAAATGGCACGCCCTGATTTTCTACGGCGGAGGCCCGCACTCGCTTGGTCGCTTCGCAACGCTTGAATTGGCGACCGACGCATATCGCGTGGCTGCACTGAAATTTCACGATCCAGAATTTGTGAGGTTTCCATGACTGGCCAAGCTGACAATCGCGCGTGCCCGACTTTTGGCGTAAACAAGACGAAGCGCCGCCGTTCTGGCGTCACGCTCCCGAAACATGACTCCCGCTCATATACGTTGCTGCAGGCGATGCTGGCCGGTCCCGGCACCTTCTACCAAATCTGCGAACGCGCGGGCTTCGATATCGAAGAGGCGGGCATGGAACACCGCCTGCGCATGATTTTTTCGCGCTTCATCCAGGGCAATGTGCGCCAAGTGGGCATTCTCTACGTGCTGAAAGACGCCTCGCGCGCGGCGCTACTCGGTGCCGAGCCAGAACAGCCTGGTCAGGTGGCCACGCCACACTTTCGCGGCACGGTGGGCGCAATGCCTGTCGTGGTCGTTCGCCGGCCAGCTGCGGAGGTGTGGCCATGAAGCACGTGCATCAATGTCAAAAGTCCACGAAAAGTGAAGTAGTGCAGCTACTCAGCTTTGAGGGCTTCAACGCCTTCGAAAAAGAGGATCTTGGAATTTTCACAGTTCGAAAGCGTCTTTGTCAGAAACTTTTGAATATCTTCTATGGCCGGAAGGAGCGGGTCATTGAGCACCACTTCAGCCCACTTATCAAATGTGCTGAGGGATTGCACAATTTTGCTCAAACCGCTCACCATTTTATAGGATCCCAACTCCTGCGCCGGAATGGCGCGTGTTGCACCTTGCGCTTCCTGCAGTGCAAATTGCGAAGTGAGAATTGCAGAGCGAATATTATTTTCATTCCCTACCGCAAGGCTCTCCGTAATCAATTTGCAAAATTGTTGCAATTGGTTCATGGCACGATCTATTACTGCGGCCGTTGCGTCAGCCCGTCGCATCAACGCTCGTTTATCTGCGTCAATCAAGAGCCGAGCAGCGTGCTGATTCTGCCGAGTCATTATATAAATTGCTACTCCCAAGGCCGCGATAGAGCCTATCGCTTGCACCCAGCCAGACCAATCGGACTTTGTGAGCTCGTAGTGATTTCCCAAGATAGCGATGTCGATAATCCCGAAGATTACGAGGAGTGCGACGGTCAGATAGGGATATTTCATGTAGCTGTCAAGAGTTGCTGGAAAGGAATCTTAGCATGAGGCGCGACCTTCCCATTTCTCCTTCCAGCATTGGTCGTGGTCTGCTCCTCGCCAACTTCGCACATGAGCGCGAGGGTGGCGTAATGCAGCTATCCCTGTTGATCCGGGAAGTTTACGACGCGCATTGGAAGCGCAACTTCACCTTTCAAAAGCTTGGCCAGTCCTATTCTAATTGCCTCTTGATCAAGTTCGATCGCTCCGTGAGCTACAGGGCTATACACGGCGCGCCGCAGGTCAACAGAATCAAAGTCAAAATTTTGGGCTGTAGCAATTGCTGCAAGCAGCGCGTAAAACTTCTCATCTCTGTTATGTGCCCATTGGTCTGCCTTAGATTCGCTCAATGCTTTCACATCGACGTCCAAAGCATCGAAGTATGCACGACGCGCGAGACATACCTGGCGCTCTCCGTTGGTTTGTCGCTGCCTACCGAACGACCGCTTCCCGTAGAACGCAATGTCAATCATGTTGAGTGCTTGGACGTGTTCTGGCGCGAGTCGAGCGGCTCGGGTCGCCATGAGCGTGCGAAAGATTCCGTCCTTCATCCCTTTTTTTGCTTGCCCGCGCTCAATCCATTTTTGCGCTTGTACCGCAAGAATGGGGCCAATCAAAACCGCTGCGATCGTAAGCCATTCACCAATTCGAATTGCCGGTTCTTCTACAGCCATATTTTGTCCGTTATTGCAAAAAGGAAAATAATATCATGATGTATGACTTAGCAAGAGCTGATCGGCACCATCTGGCCAACCAGGCCGCACCCGCCTATTCGCTGATCCGCAAGGTCTGCACCTGCGGCAAAGCCAGCACCGCCAAGCAGCTGGCCCAGCACGGCAAATGCGCCGCCTGCGCGCTGGCGGCCGTCCGTGACGCGATCATGCCTGGCGACTTCGCCAAGCTGCAGCACATGCTGGGCGCCGTGCAGGGCAAGCCGAAGAATCGCTGGGGCTATCGCAATTACTTTGCTGCCGGCAGCGGCCAGCAGTACGACGCCATGCAGCGCCTTGTGGCCGCCGGCCTCGCCACGGCCGGCCGGGCCGCCAACGAAATGACCTACTTTCACGCCACCCGCCTGGGTTGCAAGGCTGCTGGCCTCGATGGCGCTGGCATCAAGCGCGCGATGGAGGGATGACGATGAAGATCGCCTTATTGCCCAGCATCCCTACGCGCTTGGGCTGCCTTGACTTGTGCGGGCAAGGTGTAGAGATAGATAAGCAAGAATTTACAAAACTCGTGCATTTGGTCGACCATTTGCTGGGTCGCCTCTTCTTCGCCATGCATAGCGTCGTTGCCATCGAGTCTAAGTTCGTGTGCCCAAGTCTTCAGCTCCGGGGTAATCCGATGCTCAGCGGCCATCCGGTCGATGCGCTTTTCGATTTTCCATGCCTCAATATCAGGGGAAAAATCTTTCAAAGCCAATTCCATGGCCTTTCGATACATTCCGCAAGCGGCATCAAAATGCCCGGCTCGCAAAGAGGCCGCCGCCTGCGTGAATATTTTGTGAACGCTATCCGGGATGCCCTTAGGTGTATCGTCTTCGTACCCTATGGGATACATCGACTGAAAGTATATCTGATGCCCATGGCCCATCAAGTTGCCGTCGTATTCTGCCGTTCGGTATCGGATAGAGGCCAAATTATTGCGCGAATGAAACAGTGCGACTATCGGCATTGCGCACGCGCCACAACTTGCACCAACAATAATTTGCTGCGGAGTCTCAGGGCGAAGATATTCATTTTGAATTTTAAATGTCATTCTTTTTGCCCCGCAGTGAGGGCAGTCGCACACAATCGTTGCCATAAATTTCCTTATCAAAAGGAAATCTTATCATGATGCGCAAGTCGCCCATCAAGCCCGGCACCGGCCTGAAACGCACAGCCTTCGCGCGCGGCGAGCGCATCGAGGCGCGCGAAGTGTCAAAGCTCAAGCGCACCTCGCCCATGTCCAGCACCGGCATGCTATCCGTGCAGTCGCACCAGCGCACGGCGCCGAAGCGCAAGGCCGGCTTGAAATCGAAAGAGCGCACCGTCACGGCCGCCGAGAAACTGCTGTGGACTCGCCTGGCCGCGCTGGGCTGCGTCGCCTGCAAGAAAGACGGCAATTTCAATACGCACGTCAGCATCCATCACGTCGACGGCCGCACGAAGCCTGGCTGCCACCAGTTCGTACTGCCGCTTTGCGCCGGCCACCACCAGGACGGCACGGGCGAGGACAAGACGCTGATCGCTGTCCATCCCTGGAAAGCACGCTTTGAAGCTCGGTACGGCAGCCAAGCCGAACTGATGGCGGCGTGCACGCTCGCCCTGAATAAACAACTGCCGGCCGCTGCGGCGCTGGCCATCACACCTAATTTGGAGCATCCATGAGTGCATTTAGCCCACAAGAACAGAAGCACCTGAAAGAAGCCGCGTACAGCGAATTCCTGCGCGCCAAGATCAAACTGGCTCAGCGCAAGGGCTTCGACGTGCCGCTGGCCGACATCCATCCCGGCCTGAAGCCGCATACCCGCGACATCGTCCGCTGGGCCCTGGCCGGCGGCCAGCGCGCCATCTTCGCCTCGTTCGGGCTGCACAAGACCAGCACCAACCTGGAAGTCATGCGCCAGATCGGCATTCACCGGCCGGGCCCGCGCCTGATCGTGCTGCCGCTGGGCGTGCGCCAAGAGTTCATCCGCGAGGCCGCGAAGCGCTTCACTGGAGAGTATGAGGTGCAAGTGCGCTTCATTCGCACGGACGCCGAGATCGACGGCCAGGACGTCGTCTACCTGACGAACTACGAATCAGTGCGCGAAGGCAAGATCGACGTGCGCAAGTTCCGCGCCGTCGGCCTGGACGAGGCCAGCGTGCTGCGCAGCTACGGCAGCAAGACCTATCAGGAGTTTCTGCCGCTGTTCGAGCAGGTCGAGTTCAAATTCGTCTACACGGCCACGCCTTCGCCGAACCGTTTCAAGGAACTGATCCACTATGCCGGCTTCCTGGGCGTAATGGACACGGGCCAAGCCCTGACGCGCTTCTTCCAGCGCGACAGCGAGAAGGCGGGCAACCTGACGCTGTATCCGCACAAAGAGCAGGAATTCTGGCTGTGGGTGGCCAGCTGGGCGGTCTTCATCCAGCGCCCGAGCGACCTGGGCCATTCGGACGACGGCTACGACCTTCCGGCGTTGGACGTGCGCTTTCACGAAGTGCCGAGCAATTACAGCACGGCCGGCACCGAAAAGAACGGCCAGGGTCTGCTGATCCCGAACGTGGCCATGGGCCTGTCGGCGGCCGCTGGCGAGAAGCGCGACAGCATGGCCGCGCGCGTGGCCAAGGTGGCCGAGATCATGGCTGCGGATCCTGATGATCATTTCCTAATCTGGCACGACCTGGAGGACGAGCGCCACGCCATTCAGGCAGCGGTGCCGGGCGTGGTGAGCGTGTGGGGCACGCAGGACCTGGACCAGCGCGAGCAGCGCATCGCCGATTTCAGCGACGGTAAAATCAAGGATCTGTCGACTAAGCCGATCATTGCCGGCAGCGGCTGCAATTTTCAGGTGCATTGCCACCGTGAGATTTTCGCGGGTATCGGCTTCAAGTTCAATGATTTCATCCAGGCCGTCCACCGCGTCCAGCGCTTCCAGCAGCAGCACGCGGTGCGCATCGACATCATCCACACCGAGGTCGAGCGCAAGGTGCTGGCCGACCTGATGGAGAAATGGCGCCGCCACGACGAAATGCAGGCCAAGATGGGCCAGATCATCCGCGCCTATGGCCTGGACCAGCTGTCCATGCAGGACTCGCTGGCGCGCACCATTGGCGTCGAGCGCGCGGTCGTGGCCGGTGAGCGCTTTTCGGTGGCCAATAACGACTGCGTGCTGGAAGCCATGCAGCAGCCGAACAACTCGGTGGGCATGATCATCACCAGCGTCCCGTTCGCCAACCATTACGAATACACGCCAAGCTATAACGACTTCGGCCACACCCAGGACAACGATCACTTCTGGGCGCAGATGGACTTCCTGACGCCCGAGCTGCTGCGCATCCTGCAGCCGGGCCGCATTTACGCCTGCCACGTCAAGGACCGCATCAATTTTGGCAACGTCACCGGCGCCGGCGTGCCCACGGTCAGCCCGTTCCACGCCGAGGCACTGTTCCACGGCATCAAGCACGGTTTCGACTACATGGGCATGATCACCGTCGTGACCGATGTGGTGCGCGAGAACAACCAGACCTATCGCCTGGGCTATTCCGAGGTATGCAAGGATGGCACGAAGATGGGCGTCGGCTCGCCGGAATACATCCTGCTCTTCCACAAGCCGCAGACGGACCGTTCGCGCGGCTATGCAGATACGCCTGTCACCAAGGCCAAGCCGATGTGCCTGGACGATGCCGGCGACCGTATCCCGTTCGACCGCAAGGCCTCGCCGATTCCCGGCACCGGCTACAGCGTGGCGCGCTGGCAGGTCGACGCGCATGCGTTCTGGCGCTCGAGCGGCGACCGCCTGCTGGGGGCCGCCGAGCTGGCCAGCTTCGGCCCGGGCAAGCTGGCGAAGCTGTTCACCAGCATGTCGCTGGAGAACGTCTATAACTACGAATACCACGTCGAAGTGGGCGAGGCGCTGCTGGCCGGCAAGGCGCTGCCTGCCGATTATCTCAGCCTGGCGCCGGGCAGCGCCGATCCGGCCGTGTGGCACGACATCGTGCGCATGCGCACCCTGAACGGTGAGCAGTCAGCACGCGCGGTCGAAAAGCACGTTTGTCCGTTCCAAATCGATATCGTTGACCGCCTTATCGGCCGCTACAGCAACCCGGGCGAAGTGATTTATGACCCGTTCTGTGGCCTGGGTACCGTGCCAGTGCGCGCGATGAAGCTGGGCCGCTGCGGCGCCGGCAGTGAGTTGAACCCGGCGTATTTCACCGACCAGGTGCATTACTGTCAGGCAATGGAGCGCGAAGTCAGCATGCCTACGCTCTTTGATATGGAACTGATGGACCAGGAGAATGGAAAGTGAAGACCGAGCATCCAATGACCGTGCGCCGCACCGCGGCCATCACCGCAGTCCTGCGTGATCAGGCGTTGACCATTCGCGACCTGGCCGCCCGGGTATTTCTCGAATATGAGCAAACGCGCCGCTACGTGGCGCACCTGCATGCACACGGCACGGTGCACATTGCGCGCTGGACTGTGCAAGCTACAGGGCGCGAGACCAGGCTCCCTGTGTACAAGCTTGGCGCCGGTCGTGATGCGCCACGCCCAGCGAGACTTACCGGCACGCAGCGCCAAGCAAATCATATCCTGCGCATCCGGGACGATGCCGACCTGTACGACCGCCACAAGGCCAGGAGCAGGGCACGCAAGCTCAAGCCTGGGCGTGATCCGCTGGTGACTGCGCTGTTCGGCGCGGTGCGTACGCAGGAGGCGCGCCCATGATCCATTATCACGGATTGCCCATCACGCCAGCCACGGCCGCCGTGCGCGCCGTCAGCGGCGGGCACGCCTTCGTTTCATTCCGTCATCCAGAACAGCTGACCATCGCCCTGGAGGTGGCGCAGTCGTTCGCCGTTGACAATGGGGCGTTTTCCGCCTGGCGCAGCGGCCAGCCGATCACAGACTGGTCCCTTTTTTACGAATGGGTAGGCGAGTTGCACCGCTACCCAAATTTCGATTTTGCGGTGATCCCCGACGTCATCGATGGCGGTGAGGCTGACAACGACGCACTGCTGGCCGAGTGGCCATGGCGCACATCGGCGCCGCATGTTGGTGCGCCGGTGTGGCATTTGCACGAATCGATGGGCCGCTTGGATCGCCTCGTCAGCGAATGGCCGCGCATCTGCCTGGGTAGCTCTGGCGAGTTTGCGCAGATCGGCACGCCTGCCTGGTGGACGCGCATGGCGCAGGCTATGGACGTCATCTGCGATAAATCTGGCCGGCCTGCCTGCAAGCTGCACGGCCTACGCATGCTCGACCCCGCCATCTTCTCGCGCTTCCCGTTCGCCAGTGCCGACAGCACAAATATCGGGCAGAACGTGGGCATCGACTCGGCCTGGCGCGGCACCTACACACCGCCAACGAAGGAGGCCCGCGCCGCGATCATGCGCGAGCGGATCGAATCGCACCAAGCGCTTACATTTTGGAACCGCCAAGCGGCACCGATTCAAGAATCACTGTTTATGGAGGCTCGCCATGCGTGACTATGGCAAGGTGCAAACCACTTTTTGGACCAGCGAAGACACGAGCAGCATGTCGGACACTGGGCGCATGCTTGCTCTTTACTTATTGACGAGTCCGCATTCAAACATCCTGGGCTGCTTTCACTTGCCAATCGGATACGTTTCCGAAGACCTGAAATGGTCGCCGGAAAGGGTTGAGAAAGGGTTTGCGGAACTGTTAGAGAAGGGTTTCGCAACCCGCGATAACGCCTCAAAATGGGTTGTGTTGCACGCCTACTTGAAGTGGAACCCAATCGAAAACCCGAACCAAGGCATTGCGGCCGGGCGCCTGTTTGAGCAGATTCCAAACCGCTCGACCGTGAAACCCTTGCTAGCTGCGGCTCTCCGGATACATTCAAAGCATTTTCCTCGCCAAATTTTGGAGGATTTTGGAACCGTTCCGGAACCCTTACCCCAACCGTTTCGAAACCAGGAACAGGAACAGGAACAGGAACAGGAACAGGAACAGGAAAACCCCCTTGTCGAGCAAAACCAGCTCGACCCCGTGAAAACGATCTTCGCCTACTGGCAAAAAGTCATGGACTCGCCCAAGTCGGTTCTGGACGACAAGCGCAAGCGGTTGATCACCAAGGCGCTTAAGGGCTATTCACCGGCCGATATCTGCAAGGCCATCCGTGGCTGCGCGAAGACGCCGCACAACATGGGGCAGAACGACGCCCAAACGAAGTACAACGGCCTGGGCCTGATCCTGCGTGACGCAGACCACATCGACCGCTTCATCCGCAACGATGCTGGCCAGGCCCGCGCCAGCGCCGGCAACGAGTCGATCGAGCAGACGAATGCCCGCGTGATGCGCGAGCTGATGGGCACTGCCGCTCCGGTCGGCGACATCATCGACGCGGTGCCAGCATGAACGCCGCCGACGCGCCACGCTTCATGCAGCTGCTGGCCGAGACGCTGGCCGCCTACGGCAAGCCGCTGCCGGAGCCTGCCATGTCCCGCGCCTGGCTGGCCAACCTTGAACCCTATCCGCTGCGTACGGTGGCGGCTGCCATGCAGGCCTACCGCGACGAGAACGGAGAATTTGCACCGGTGCCGGCCGGCATCGCCAAGCGCTGCAAGCTCATGGACGGCCGCCCGGGTGCCGAAGAGGCATGGGCCATCGCACTGATCGGCCAGGACGAAATGGCCAGCGTGGTCTGGACGACCGAAATCGCCGAGGCCTTCCGCATTTGCCGGCCGGTGCTCGACTCCAGCGGCGCCATCAGCGCGCGCAAACCGTTCCTGGAAGCATACGAGCGCATCGTCGCCGCGGCGCGCCTGGATCGGCGCCCGGCCGAGTGGCTGGCATCCGTGGGCTGGGACAAGGCGCGCCACGTCGAGGTGCTGAGCAATGCGGTGAGGGCAGGGTTACTGCCGGCGCCGGCCGTGGCGGGCCTGCTGCAGGGCAAGCAGGACCAGACGCCGGACGATGCCGCACGCCAGCAACTCGCTGCAATCAAAAAAATGATTGCCGACGGCGCGGCGGCAAAGGAGGCGGCGCGCTTGGAGCGCGTCGAGCAGCAGCGCCGGGCGGACGAGGAATTCAAGCGGTCGACCGCCGAGCGCGTGCAGCTTTACCTAGCTGGCGGCAGAAATGCACCTGGCCCGATAAGCACGAATGCCACTCAGGATTTGCCAGAGGCACCGCCGCACTGCGCAAGGGCCATGGTCGCTACGAAGTGACGTACCCATCAGAAAAAACGGCTTAAAAGGCTTCAAATGAAAAATCAAGAAAACAAAATCGCAGCAAACAAACGCCTGGCCGAGCTGCTTGGCTGGTCCCGCATTGTCGAGGTGGGCGGTGCCATGGTCGGCACGCCGCCGGCAGGCGCCGCCGAAAGTCGTGGCCAGGCTATGGTGCCGGACTGGCTGGGCGACTGGGCGGCGGCCGGGCCGCTACTCGCGCAGTTCGAGATCCGCCTGACTCCCGCGTCGACCTGCATCGATGCCGGTGGCTTCCTGGCGCGGTACCGGTGCTATCCGGACAGGGATGCCGCAGCGCGCGCGGCGATCGTGATGGCGGCCACGCATCGCCTGGAGCGTACGCGATGATCGCCGTCACCTTGCCATGGCCGAGCGCCAAGCTCAACCCGAACCGCAACAAGGGCTTGCACTGGGGCGCCACATCGGCGCTGCGCAAGCAGGCTCGCGACGGCGCCGTGCTGCTCACGAAAAACGCGATGCAAGGCCAGGCGGTTGGCGCCGGCGCCATTGCGCTGACCATCACATTCATCCAGCCCGACCGCCGTGCGCGGGACCGTGACAACCTGCTGGCGGCACTGAAACCGTCGCTGGACGGCGTGGCCGACGCCCTGGGCGTCAACGACGCCCGGTTCGACCCGGTCACGCTGCGGCGCGAGTATGGCGCCAAGCCGGGCGCGGTGCGCATCGAGATTGGAGGGTCGGTATGAGCGACAAGCCTATTCGGGAACATCGAATATCGAAATCTACTTTGAGCATGTTATCAAAGAAGTTCGGTCGTTTGACTGTCGTCGGCTTCGAGCGGCAGCATTACGGCGCCGAAAAGACGCGCACTCGGTACCGGTGCGAGTGCATCTGTGATTGCGGTCGGCGGAAGGTGGCTGCGGCAATTGAAATTCGCAGGGGTGACATCAGCTCTTGCGGATGCCTGCGGATTGAGGCTATGGCGAGCACGGGAGCGGGAAACTTCGAATTCGGCCAGACAGTGTCGGGGGAACTCCGCAAAGGACGAACGTCGACATATCGAGCATGGAAAAAAATCAAAGATTGTTGCAAGGACGGTATCTTAAAAGGCTTTCACCTGGCATGCCATGAATTCGATCCCCGCTGGGAGGTCTACGCCGAATTCCTTAAAGATTTCGGTGAGATTGGCTTCAGGCAGACCATTTCCCGAAAGGATCGCACGCTCCCATGGAGCCTGGAAAATTGCTACGTGAATTCCGGCGGTAACCAGTCCAATAGGGTCGAGAGGGATGAGATCGCCGCCGACCCGAAGAAGGAGAAAATTATGCCTCGACCACAGTGGCGTCTTGAATCGAAAAGAGGCCCGACATGAAAAAACGCAAGGCCTACAAGCCCAAGCCGTGCGTGCTGCCGCTGGGCATACGCCCGGCCGGCGTATTCGAGATGCCAGGCTTCCAGGCCAGCGAGGCGATGGGCAAAGGCCACTTCCAGGAGCAGCACGTCTACGATCTACTGAGCAACGCCGACATGGCGCGCCGTATTGCGCCTGATGGCCACGACATCCTGCCAGTGGCGCAGGGCATGGTCGAGGCGATCGCCGAAATCCAGGCGCGCGCCAAGCGCACCGGCACCTTCGGCGTCAACGGCGATGAAATGCGCGTGCTGCGTGAAGGCATCGGCAAAACGATGGTCTTCCTGCGCGGTGTGTCGAACGTTGCCATTGCCCGCGCCTCGGCGGCTGCCGTGCGGGAATTTGATAAAACAGGAGTGCTACGGGTATGAGCAAGGACGAAGACGCAAGCCGCGTAAAGCGGGCCCAGTTGATCCGCGAAATTAACGAGAACATGGTCGCGGAGGTCGAACTCCAGCGTGCGCTGGCGAAGCTCACGCGCATTAAGTTCGATGCGCTGATCGGCGTCGGCTTCACGGAATATCAGGCAATCCTGCTGTGCAAACCATGAGCGAAAAAATAACTGTGGATGATGGTAAAAATTTGGTGCTCTGTGGTAAGGTGGGAGGGTCTTTTTCTGGGGGTGCCATGGGTTTTGCAGATCGTTATATTTCCGCTATCGGTTCGTCAAACCTGATGGATGACGCACTTCATCATCAAACCGAACCGCTGGCTGCTGCTGCGCTGGCCGGCGATATCGGTGCGCTGCTGTGTCGCGTGAAATATGCCGACGGCACGCTCGCAAAGATGTTCGAGGGTAATGTCGGCAACCTGGCGCAGCTGCTGCGCATCTGGACTGCCGAGGTGATCCGCCGCGGCCAGACCCGCCGCTGGGTGCCGGCGAACACGGCCTGGGATGCGCAAGCGGCGCAGGCACTGTATCGCCGCGTGGCCGAGAAGTCGCTGGCGCACTGGCTGGATAGTACCTGCAAAGGTTGCAGCGGCACCGGCGTCAGGGCATTGCTGGGCAATGGCATCTGCACCAGCTGCAAGGGTTCGGGCGCCGCCGCGATTCACGGCACGGCTGGCCTGGAGTTGGAGCGCGTCAAGGATATGGTGAGCGAGCTGAGCGCCATTGCCGACAGCCACTCGGGCCGCGCATCTGGCCTGTTGCGCGGCGGCGACCTGTAGTTCAAAATATTTCTTGAACTGTGTTTACAAACAGTATTTCTATGTATAATGAAAGCCTCAGTTCAGTAAAATTCTTCCGGAACTCGTAATGTGCGCTTCGGCGCCACCGATAGCTGGAACTCGCGATAGTACCCGGACCCAGCGCCGAATCTGCTCGCCCTGAATTTGCCGCTCACCACGCACTATGGCCGTGGGAGCAAAAACCGAAGCCACCCTTGAGGTGGCTTTTTCTATTACGCGCCCACTTCGAGGTGGCCATGGCTGCAGTCGAATTCCTCAAGCACCTCCGCTGGCGCCGTACGCCACAGGAAATGGCCGCCATCGTCGCAGACGCGGCGCCAGCCGAATCGCCCACACAGCAAGAGATCATCGACCAGCTCGACGTTGATGTGGTTCGCCAGTTCCAGCGCATGCTGGATGCCGATACCGATTTTTAGCATATTTCGCGGGCGTAGCTCAATGGTAGAGCAGAAGCCTTCCAAGCTTACGACGAGGGTTCGAGGCCCGTCACCCGCTCCAGTTCTCCTTGCCCGGTACGCCGGGTTTCGCCGCCTGCCGCATCACTGCACTGGCGGCTTTTCTATTTGAGGTGCCGCATGTTCAACTTCGATATCGGCTGCATGATCATGGGCCTCCTCCTGGCGGGCGCCGTGATCGGCGGCGCCATCGTCGCACTCGTGCTTCTGGCCTGGCCCTGGTTGTGGGCGATGGCCAAGCCGGCGCTGCACGCATTCACTGCGTAAAGGGGCGGCCATGCGCATCACAGTAGGCGACCCGGACGCATACCGGGCTACGGTATTTTTCAACGGTGCCCCGATCACCATGTGCACGATGGCCGATGAAGAGCTCGGCGCGGTCATCATCTACGCGACGGATCGCGCCGGGCACATTCTCATCTGCGAGGCAACCGGCGATGCGCTGGCTGAGACCGCGCACGGAAGCGTGTCGGTGTTTATCGCCCAATGCCACGCTGGCGACGGCTTCGATGCCTGGATGCGCGAGCGCACCGAGGCTGCCCACCAGGCCATGATGAAGCACGTCCGGCTGGGCGGGAAGGCATACGAGCACCCATGATCGAGACCCTGCAATCACTCTATGCATCCGCCAAGGGGCGCGGCCGCCGAATCTATTTACGGTCCATGACCGAGCATGTCGTGCGCGACGACCGTCTCGGTTGCCCGGCGCAGCTTGCGCGGCAGTATTTCGCTGGAGGCGTCGCCGCCAATCACCAAGTATTGAGCGCTATTGCACGCCAGCAGCGTGGCTCGCAATAACCAGATCGAACTGATAACTGCGACCTGCCAGCGCGCTCCAGTGGCAGGGCTTTGAAAAACGGGCGCAGTCACCGACGCATCATGGCCAAGAGGCTCCACCGCAAGTCATCGCGGCCCTGCTTGGCACGGGCGGTGACACAGGCTATCCGCATCTGCGGGAGCTATCGGCGGGTATCGGCTTACGCCTTGGGCTTGAAGGTATCTTTCGGCCGCGTCCATACCTTCCCGCATGACGAGTTGCACGGCGGTTTCAATAATCGCATTAAGCGCGCTGTCTGGATGGTAGCTCCGGCCAGGCGCAAACATGTAATTTTTTGGCATCGTATCAGGTCCTCATTCGAAATCAAATGATGTCAAAGCTGCCTGAGTGGACTTTGATTTACGTCAACACCGTGGCGGATAAGAGAAATGAATAAAATTCAACACCCGTCGAATAACGGCGTGCTCGGCGCGCCTGCAGGCTGGGACCAAGCCGAGTTGCCATGCGACGCGCTCCCGATCACGCGCACGCACGTCGGCGATTTGCCAGCCGTGGTGTCGTACTGGCGCCCAGATGCTGAGGAACTGGCCGCGCTGAACGAAGGCGGCGCCGTCCGGCTGTGGGTGGTGGGCGCAACGATGCCGCCGGTGATGATGGACGTCGACGGCGTTTAATTGGCCGGAAACATGAATAAGGCAGGGCCAAATGGCACGATCGCCAAAAAAGACGGACTACGAAAGGTGGTTCGAGACGACTGGCGCAGCTCTGCGGGAGCGGGAAGCGCTGGCGAGAGCCGAGAACGCTAGGCGACTTGCGGGCATTCCAGCGCCAGAGGAGTGCCGCCCAGTACCTGCGCAGAAGAAACGCAGAACGACGATGAGCGAACGAGAGCGGTTCTATCGCAGCCCTGAGTGGCGGGCAGTCCGCGAGACGGTCTTCATGCGCGATGGTCGTATTTGCGTCAAGTGCAAGTCACAGGAAAACTTGAATATAGATCACATTCTGCCGCGCTCGAAGTACAGGCATCTTCAGTTGGAGCCGTCGAACTTGCGTGTGCTCTGTTGGCCATGCAACAAGGCCAAGGCCGCCAGGATTGAGATAGCTGGGTAGGTCGGAATGAAGAAAAGCCGCAATTCCGCAGCGCCCACGTCGGCGCGCCCGATGCCGCCGACCGAATTCGCCGACCCGCTGAACGGCCGCTACATGCCCGCGCCCGAAGTACTAAAGTGGGCGCGCGCAACCATCCTCACCGAAGGCGGCGCGCTCTATAACGAAGACCACGCCCACCTGGAATATGCCGACGTGCAGTTCTTGTGGGCGCCGATGGGCTTCGTGAAGGCTGGCCGCACCGTGTTGGGCCAGTGCGAGGAAGTGACGTTCCGCTGTGGACCGTGGCAGAAGGGCCGCCAGCAACAGCAGATGGCTGACTGGTTCGGCGCGGTTCCGGACTTCCTCATTACCCTGGACGCATCGTATTGCCTGGCCTGCAGCGACGCCGAGTTCTGCGCGTTGCTCGAGCACGAGCTGTATCACATCGCCCAAGAGCAGGACGAATTCGGCGCGCCAGCTTTCAACAAGTACGGACTGCCGAAGCTGTGCATGCGCGCTCATGACGTGGAAGAGTTCGTCGGCGTGGTCCGGCGCTACGGCGCCAGCCAAGACGTGCAGCGCATCATCAACGCAGCAAAGACACCGCCAGAAGTGGCGAGAATCAACATCGCGAGGGCTTGCGGAACCTGTTTGCTGAAGGCTGCATAAGGTTGACCGGCCATTTACCGGAAGGCAACACATGGCAGCACTTAAAGACGAGGTGAAGCTGTTCATCGTCAAGGCGCTGGCATGCTTCGACACGCCAACGCAGGTATCCATCGCAGTAAAGGAAGAATTTGGCCTTGATGTGCCGCGTCAGCAGATCGCCACCTACGATCCTGAAAAGCACGTCGGGCGCAGTCTCAGTACGAAGTGGAAGACGCTTTTCCATGACACGCGCGCCAAGTTCCGCGATGACGTCGCGGTGATCCCGATTGCCAGCAAGGCATTCCGCCTGCGTGCGCTGGCCAGGATGGCACAGCAGGCAGAGGGCATGCGCAATATCGCGCTAGCCGTCGCCGTGATCGAGCAGGCAGCCAAGGAAGTAGGCGACGTCTACGTAAACCGCCGCCTTGATGCGCCGAAAGCACCAAGTGAGACCGGAGAAGGCATGCCGGCCGCACCTGAATACATATTGAAGCCCGATGAAGACCTCCCCGACAGCCCGATTCTCTGAAGGGCCCGTCGCGCTGACGCCGAAGCAGGCGAACATTTATTGCTGGGGATGGCAAAAGAAGGCTCGTTTCCGCGATGCGGTGTGCGGTCGCCGCTTCGGCAAGACGTTCCTGGGCAAGGCCGAGATTCGCCGTGCTGCGCGCCTGGCCGCCGAGTGGGGAGTCAGCACGGAAGACGAGATTTGGTACTGCGCGCCTACGTTCAAGCAGGCAAAGCGGGTTTTCTGGAAGCGTCTCAAGCAGGCCATCCCGCCCAGCTGGCGCGCCGGCAAGCCGAATGAAACGGAATGCTCGATCACCACGAAGGCGGGGTACGTCATCCGTATCGTCGGACTGGATGCATACGACAACCTCCGCGGCTCCGGCCTCTTCTTCGCATTGGTCGATGAGTGGGCAGACTGCGTGTACGCGGCCTGGGAGGAGGTGCTCCGCCCGATGCTGTCGACCTGCCGTTTCGTCATTAACGGCGAGGAGCGTGTCGGCGGCCACGCGCTGCGGATCGGCACGCCGAAAGGCTTCAACCATTGCTACGACAGCTATCTCGATGGTCAGGGGCGTGAGCCTGACCACAAGAGCTGGCTATACACGTCGGTCGACGGCGGCAACGTGCCGGCCGAAGAGATCGAAGCGGCGCGGCGCAAGATGGATCCGCGCACGTTCCGCCAGGAGTACCTGGCCAGCTTCGAGAATTACCAAGGCGTCATCTATTACTGCTTTGATCGGCGCCGCAACCATACCGACGACACGGTCAAGCCAGGCGATGCGCTGCACATTGGCATGGACTTCAACGTTGGCAAAGGCGCCGCGGTGGTTTTCGTGATTCGCGACGACCTGCCGCGCGCTGTCGATGAGTTCATGGAGGTGTTCGACACGCCGGCCATGATTGAAAAGATCAAGGGGCGGTACAAACAGACTGGCCAGCAGCATTTGATAACGATTTATCCGGATGCGTCTGGCCAAAATCGCAAGAGCTCTGGCGCCAGCGAGTCCGACCTGTCGCTGCTCAAGGCGGCCGGCTTCACGGTAGTTGCCGACCATAGCAACCCGGCCGTGAAGGACCGGATCAACAGCGTCAACGCGATGCTGTGCAACACCTACGACCAGCGCCGCATGCTGGTCAACACCACGAAGTGCCAGAAATACACGCTCAGCCTGGAGCGCCAGATTTATGACGATAAGGGCGAGCCGGACAAGAAGGGCGGCTTCGACCATGCTTGTGACGCAGGCGGGTACTTCGTCACCAAGCGATGGCCAGTAACGAGTCGCACTACGACCACCGCCCCGCTGCGCATGTAACAACAAGGATTTCCATGACCGATGTACGCACACAATCAGCCGAAGCGGCCAAGCTGAACGAGGATTGCGCGCTGATCGCCGCGCTGCTGGGCGGCACGAAGACCATGCGGGCCGCTGGCAAGAAGTATTTGCCGCAGTGGCCTGGCGAGGACGCTGGAAGCTATGATCTGCGCCTGGCCGTGGCCACGCTGTTCCCGGCCTATGCCCGCACCATCGATGTGCTCTCGGCCAAGCCATTCAGCAAGCCGGTGACGCTGGGCGAGGACGTGCCGGAACGGCTCAAGCCTTGGTTGCAAAATGTCGACCTCTCCGGCCGCGACCTGCACAGCTTCCTGTCGGAGATCACACAGGAGGCCATGGGCTACGGCTTCGCTGGCATCCTGATCGACTTCCCCAAGGCGGGCAACCTGGTCACGAAGGCCGACGAGCAGGCCGCCGGCGTGCGCCCGTACTTCGTCCAGGTGCATGTGCAGAACGTGCTGGGCTGGTTGCCGAAGAATGCGACCAGCCTTGATGGGCTGACCCAGTTGCGGCTACTGGAAAGCGTGTCCGAGCCGAATGGCGACTTTGACACCAAGGAAATCGAGCAGGTGCGCGTCCTCGGGCGCGGCACCTGGCAGACCTGGCGCCAGAGCGAGACCGGCAGCAAGAAGGAGTGGGCGTTGTACGAAGAGGGCGTCACCAGCCTGAAAATCATCCCCTTCGTGCCCGTCTATGGCAAGCGCCTGGGATACATGCAGGCCACGCCGCCACTGCTCGAGCTGGCGCACAGCAACGTCGAGCATTGGCAGAGCAAGAGCGACCAGCAGAACATCCTGCACGTCGCGCGCGTGCCGATCCTGTTTGCCAAGATGCTGGGCGAGGGCGGCATCACGGTCGGCGCCGGCAGCGCGGTCAAGTCCGAATCGCCAGAAGGTGACCTGAAATTTGTGGAGCACGGCGGCAAGGCCATCGAAGCCGGCCGTCTGTCCATCCTCGATCTGGAAGACCGGATGCGCCAGGCTGGCGCCGAGCTGCTGGTGATCAAGCCAGGCAACGTGACCGAGAGCCAGACCCTGGCCGACAACGAACAGGGCGCGTGCGCATTGCAGAAGATCGCGGGCAACGTCGAGGACGCCGGTGACCAGGCGCTGCAACTTATGGCCGAATGGGTGGGGGAGGCTGAAGGCGGCCACATCACCATTTTCAAGGACTTCGGTGCCGCGTCGCTGGCGGAGGCCAGCGCCGAGTTGTTGTTCAAGAGCGCAGCCGGCGGGAAAATCTCGGGCGAAACCTACTTCAACGAGCTGCAGCGCCGCGGCATCCTGTCGCCGGATCTGGATTGGGAAACGGAGCAGGAGCGTATCCAGTCTGCGGCGCCTGATCTGATGGCGGCATAGATGGGCGCGCTCGAAGAGTGGATTGCCGAGATGTTCCTCGTGCACTCGCTGAACCTGCTGCGCTTTTCATCCGGTGCGCAAGAGAAGATCCTGCTGCTGATGGCCGCCATGTCGAAGGAATTGACGGCCAAGCTGAACGAAGGCGAGATATCGACCTACGGCAAGCAGCGCCTGGGCGCGCTGCTGCGCGAGTCGAACGCGGTGATTTCTTCGCATTACACCGGCATGCAGGCCGAAATAACCCGCAACCTGACCGGCATGGTGCGCATCGAGGCCGATTACACGGCCAAGGTGCTGACGCAGGGCCTCAAGATCGAACTGGGCGCCAAGCTTCCGCCGGCCACTTACCTCGAAAAGCTGGTCGGCGACACCCTGATCAAGGGCGCCTCGTCGGCGGACTGGTGGAAGCGCCAGGCGCTGGATACGCAATTCCGCTTCGCCAGCCAGGTGCGGCTCGGCGCGGCGCAGGGTGAGACGACGTCGCAGATCGTGTCGCGCGTACTGGGCAAGAGCGCCAAAGCGGCCGATTCGCCGGCCAACAAGCCGGCATTGCCTGCCACGCCTCCAATGCCCGATGCGAAGGCGCCGCCCGCCGGGCCGGCAACGAAGCCGGGTGTGCCGCCAGTTGATCCGGCCGCCAAGCCGCCTGGCGCCGCGCCGGATCCTGTAGCGCCGGGCGAGCAGGGCATCTTGAAAGCGTCTGCGGCAAATGCGCGCGCGCTGGTGCACAGCTCGGTGCAGGCCGTGGCCAACGCCGCGCGGCTGGCTTCATTCCAGCAGAACGCGGACCTGATCGAGTGCCTGGTTTGGCTGTCGACGCTGGATTCGCATACCTGCCTGTTGTGCGCCATGCGCGACCTGCACGAGTACTCGCTGCACGACCAAGAGCCGATCAACCACACGCACGAATGGGCGGGCGGGCCGGGCGCCATCCATTTCAGCTGCCGATGCGTGCTCAGCACGCGCACCAAGTCATTCAAGGACCTGGGCATCGAACTGGATGAGCCGGGCGACAGCACGCGCCCCAGCGACGGCGGCCCTGTCAGCAGCAAGATGAACTTCAAGGACTTCCTGTCCAGCAAGGATAAGGCCTGGCGGGCTGAGTACTTGGGGCCGGGTCGCGCCGAGATGTATGAGGCGGGCAAGATCACGCTGAATGACCTGATGAACCTCAAGGGGCGAAAGCTTACGCTGGAGGAACTGCAGGCGAAGTACAAATAGCAAAAGTGAGGGCGAATGGAAATTGCACTGCAAGTCGCGGCTGGCGTATGGGGCGCGTGGGTCGTCCTCAACCTGCTGATGGTCGCTCTCGCGGCGACTGTTCTGCCGGTTCACCAGGTGCACTTCGACGGATTCCGGGCGCGCCTACCGGCCTTGCTCCCAACGCTGCTGGCGCCGGCCGAGATCGCCGCCGTCGTAGCTCATGAGCATGGCCACGGCCACCACCTGCATATCTGGACCAACCTGCTGTTGCGATGCCTGCTTTTGACGCCTGGGCCGCAGCGCCGGCGCCGACAAGAACTCGAAGCCGATGACTACGCCGTCGCGCGCGGGCACGGTGCACACCTGGCCAGCGCGCTGCGCAAGCTGTCGAGCCATCCCGACGATGTGTCGAGAGCCGAGCGCTTGGAGCGCATGTAGCACGAATGATTTCACACGCCGCCCTTGAGGCGGTTTTTTATTGCCGCCAGCGGACGCGAAGCGGTGCACGGCCGGAAGGCCAATGATAGGGCGGATGCCCAGAAAGAAACAACCATGCCATTCAAATTCAACGCAGACGGAACCATTGCAATCGACGGCGAGAAGAAGCTGCCGATCTTTATCCATCCCAACGGTACCGAAGCGCCATTCGACGCGGATACCACGCTGGGCACGATCACCCGCCTGAACGGCGAGGCCAAGACCCACCGCGAGGCGAAGGAGGTTGCAGAGGCCAAGCTGAAGACCTTTGAAGGCATCGAAGACGGCGTGGCTGCACTGGCCGCCCTGAATACGGTGAAGAGCCTCAGCTCCGGCGAACTGAAGACGGCCGCCCAGGTCAAGGAAATCCAAGATGCGGCAGCCAAGACCGCGCAAGAGCAAGTCGCCGCCCAAGCCAAGGCGAGCGCCACGCAGTTGCAGGAATTGACCGCGCAGCTGGATAAGCGCACCAACGAATT
The DNA here is from genome assembly GCA_963530105.1 of uncultured Janthinobacterium sp. Taxonomy (GTDB): domain Bacteria; phylum Pseudomonadota; class Gammaproteobacteria; order Burkholderiales; family Burkholderiaceae_D; genus Janthinobacterium. The sequence continues at coordinate 2,934 of CAUSDR010000022.1, read as the reverse complement.
GAACACCCACATGATCGGCGGCGGCTTCGCCAGTTCGAAGCTGCTGACCGACGACAAGCACCCGAGCCGCCTGGCGATCCCGACCGAGATGGCAAAAGCCTATTTCGGCAGCCATTTCAAGGTCGAGGACGGCAAGATGGTGCCGTACGACGCCGCCGGCAACAAGATTTTCTCGCCGACCCGCCCGGGTGAAGTGGCCGACTTCGATGAAGGTCTGGCGCAGCTGGTCGCCGCCTGCCCATTTAAAGATCAGATCCTGAAGGGCTCCGGCGCATCTGGCGGCGGCGCGCAAGGCGGTGGCTCGGGCGGCAGCGGAAACGCCAAGCAGGTCACGCGCGCCCAGTACGAAGCGGCCGATCCATCGGCACGCGCCGGCCTGCTGAGTGGCGGCGCCGTGCTGGTCGACTGATCCCGATTTCCCTGTTCCGCCGAATGGCCTGCCGTGCGCGGGCTTTTTCATATCTGCATTACCGCAACATCGCAATACATTTGCCGGCGCCTGGATGGGCTAAGTCGGTGCTTTGGGCCGGATGGCCTGCTGCTGGAAATCCCAAACCACTTACCTTTAAGGCAATCAACATGAAAAAAATGTTCGCTTTTGCCGTGGCGCTCGCCGCCATGGCATTCTCCACGGCCACCTCGGCCGCAACCGCCAGCGCCCAGGCTGTGCGGGGCTTCGCTGCGCCAGCCATCAGCAAGGCAGTCTTCTGCGTACGTGTGGCGCGCGAGCTGGCGTATGGTTACATCTGGAACTATGCCGCCAAGACCGGCCTGGTGCTCGGCCCCAACAACCTGACAGGCCTCATCAATACGCTGTATAACGCGATGGATGTGGTTTCCCGCGAACAGATCGGCATGATCCCGGCCGTGTCGAGTGACATGACCTTCGCGCGTGCCGCTGTTGGCCAGACCGTCACCTCGCCAGTTGCACCAGCAGCAACGGCCACTGATATCGTGCCGGCCGTAACCCCGCCGGATGACGGCAACCAGAACATCGGCAACAAGGGTGTCACGCTGACGAAGGCGCGCCGCGTTCCAATCCGCTGGAACGGTGAAGAAAAACTGGCGCTGGACAATAGCGGTAACAGCTACAACATCATTCTGCGCGACCAGTTCGCACAAGCGATGCGTACGCTGGCCAATGAAGTCGAAAGCGACCTGACGGCGCTGCACGTCAAGGCGTCGCGTGCTTACGGCACGCCAGGCACTGCTCCGTTTGGCGTGGCCAACGAGCTGAATGACACCGCCGGCGCGCTGCGCATTCTGGAAGACAACGGCGCCCAAGGCCTGGACTTCCAGCTGGTCCTGGGCAGTGCCGCCATGCAAAACATGCGCAGCAAGCAATCGGGCCTGTTCAAGGTCAATGAGGCTGGCCGCGAAGACATGCTGCGCAACGGCATCACCGACCGCTTGCAGAATCTGGCGCTGCGCCAGTCGTCCCAGATCAAGCGCCCAGCCAAGGGCACTGCGGCCGGCGCAACCACCAATGCGGCTGGCTATGCCTTCGGCGCCACCGTCATCACGCTGGCGGCAGCTGGTACCGGCACGTTCGTTGCTGGCGATGTGGTCAGCATTGCCGGCGATCCGGAAAACAAGTATGTGGTTGCCTCCGGTGATGCGGACGCCTCGAACGGCGGCACCATCACCCTGGCTGCTCCCGGCCTGATGCAGGCAATCCCTGCTGCCGCAACGGCGATCACCGTTGCCAACGTCGGCTTCCGCAACCTGTTCTTCGCTCGTTCGGCGATCGTGCTGGCCACCCGCGTGCCTGCGTTGCCTGCGCAAGGTGACTCAGCGGTCGACCGCACCATCATCACCGATCCGGTGTCGGGTCTGTCGTTCGAGGTGAGCATGTACATGCAGTACCGTCAGGTGCAGTACGAGATCGCACTGGTATGGGGCTGCGGCACCGCCAAGGACGAGCACTTCGGCATCCTGCTGGGATAATTATCAACCTGGCCCGTCCAGCACTGCGGTGCTGCCGGGCCTCACCTGGAATTCACCATGGATACCCTCAAAATCGTATCGACGGACCCGCACACGCAGGGCCCGTTCGTCGTCATCAATAAATCCGACTTCAACCCCGACGTGCATGAGCTGTACGGCGATCAGGACTTGGGCGCACCCACCGAGCGCGCGCCGACGATGGCCGAACTGCTGGCCGCGCGCGATCAACTGCTGGAGCGCGAGCGTGAACTGGCAGCCGAGAAGGAGCGCATTGCCGCGCAGGAGCAGGGCCTGGCCGTTCAAGCCAAGGCCAACGAAGTCGAAGCGCAGCGCCTGCGCAACGAAGCCGCGAGCCTCCAGGCTGCCAAGGACGCTGTTGCCGCGCAGGCGCAAGCTGCAGCGGCCACCATCACGGCCGAAAAGCCAGCAAAAGCCGCCAAGGCGTAATCCCTGGCCAGCACCGCCCCGCGTGCCGGGGCATTCCATAAACCGCATTCCCGAAAGTCACTATGCCAACCATCACCGCCGGCGGCACGCCGCAAACTATCAGCCTGCCTGAAGGCCAAGTCCTGAATATCAGTGGCTCGGTCGGTACGGTTGGTGTCGTCTATCGCCTCGATCCAGTCCTGGGCGGCACGAACTCGCTGCAATCGTGGGCTATCGGCGCTGGTGTGCTGGCGCCCATCGGGCCTTTCGCTGGCGAGCAGCGCTTTCTGGTGACGTGTTCGGCGGGCAGTGTGGATGCAAGAGTGCAGAGCTCCACCCTAATTGCGGGATCAAAAAGTTACGTCAACCCGCAAGGAATGTCGTGGCTTCCTGATACCTTGCCGAACATTAATATGTACGTGCTCGGGTTCTCAGCTGAGCCGACCATTTTCCTCGACCCATCGGCAACAGAAAGTAAAAACCTCGGTACGTTTGCAAACCCGTTTACCACGCAGGCGCAAGTCCAGTTGGCATGTCGAGGTGATATGTCAGGGCAGGTTC
>CAUSDR010000021.1:0-29505 GCA_963530105.1 uncultured Janthinobacterium sp. | reverse complement strand
CGCCGCCATCAGCTTGCCCGCGCCGCGCAGCGCGGCGGCCGCCCCGGCGGCGCCGATGATCTTCCAGGCTGAAGAGATCAAGCCCGTCGTCATCGACTTGAGGAAATAAGATGGCCGCGCGTTTACGCAGTCTGCAAATCCGGCAGACCTTGATCCTGATCGTCCTGACGATCATTTACCTGTGCTTCGAGCTGGGCTTCAATGCCCGCCTGCTCGACGTGGTGGGCGGCGACGTCAAGCCGCACGACGTGGAAGGCGTGGAATTCTATGGCCGCAGCCTGTCGGGCATCGCCGCCGCGCTGGTGGTGCTGCAGCTGATGTGGCGCCGCCGCCTGAAGAACAATGGCAGCGGTCCCAGCTGGAAAAAAATCATCTTGTGCTGCGTCGCCACGGCTGCCGTCGTGTTCGGCATCCTGAAGACCACGGTGACGGTGCTGGTGGACACGCGCGACGCGCAATTTCGCCGCATGGCCTTCAATACCACCCTGATGCAGCGCTCCCTGGTGGGCGGCAGCCTGCAATTGCAGGGCCTGGTCGACGATGCGGCCCTGTTCGCCAAGCCGGAAGGCAAGGCTTTCCTGGCGCTGTTTCCCTTCCTGGCCGTTTCGGTGCGCCATCTTGATGAGCGCATGGAACCTGCCAAGGAGCAGTTGATCAACTTTAACGTGCGCAAGATCGCGGGCGGCGCGGCCGGTTACTATGAAAAGTACCAGCAGGCGATTGGCGAAGTGCAGGATAAGTGGAAACTGTATGCTGGTATGATTCCCGACGATGATCCTGGCTTGCGCCAGCAACAGGAATCGGCGTGGAATGATTACCGGCAAAGCCTGTCGCGCCACGGCTGGCAGCCGCATTCCGTGCCGGCGCGGCGCAAGGCGGCCGTCGTCAACAATGTGCGCAAGAAAGTGCCCGTATCGGCCAACTGGCATCCTGCGGACCAGTTGAGCTTCCGCGCCGCCGTCAAGCGCCGCTATGCGGCGGAAGCGGCCAGCAAGGGCGTCAGCGTCAAGGGCGAGCGCATTCCGCCGGGCCTGTCCTTCGCCGCCTTCGTGGCGCGCCCCGGCATCCAGGCCGTGCTGTGCGACGGCCCGGACGGTGGCGACGGCGGCGAAGCGAGCAAGGGCTTGCGTTTGCCCAAAGGTGCCGTGGTGCAAGAAGCGTATGCCAATCCTGCCGAGTTCAGCCGTCTGTTCGACCAGTTCGCCGCGCGCCAGACGGCGGAAAAGCTGGTGGAATACCGCGCCAGCCGCGCCGATTTCGAAGTGGGCGGCAAGTACTTTGAAGAGGGCAAGGAAGCGGCGCGTGCCGCCATCGTGCCGCCCGTCGCCCTGTTCTTCTCCCTGCTGGGCGCCATCGGCCACTTTTCAAAATTGCTGTACCTGATCGCCACGGTGGGCTTGCTGGTGCTGGCGGCGCGCCGCGGCGAGCAGGCGGGCGCCGATGGCCAGCTGAGCCGCCGCTCCGCGTGGATCGCCACGGGCGTGCTGGCCGGCGCCTTCCTGGGCACGTGGGGCATCTTCAGCATCTCGGACAATAATGTCACGAAAAGCGAGCTGTTCCGCCAGATGCTGGACTGGAACCGCCATGCCGACGACGACAGCACGCGCTGGCAGATCGCCGGCAGGGGCTTGCTGGCCAATATCACCCACGTGGTGGCCGTCGGCCAGGGCTACAGCTATCCCATCAACGAAGCGATCCGCATCCATGTTTTGCAGGGAATTCATTATGGCTATCATCCGCAACAAAAATAAGGCGGCCGCGCTGGCCTTGCTGCTATGCCTGTCCAGCACGGCTGTCCAGGCCGATTGCCTGGGCATGAAGGTGCACGCCCACCGGGGCGCCGGCAATGCGCCGGAAAACTCGCTGAGCGCCTTGCGCAACACGTATTTCGGCACCTGGGATGGCGTCGAGACGGATTTGCAGCTGCTGGGCGACGGCAACTGGGTCGTGCACCATGACTTGCTGACGGGCCGCGTCGTCGACACGGGTTCGCCCCGCACCGTCAAGCAGTTGACGGCCGACGACTGGCGCGCCGCCAGCATGAAAAACCGCGGCGTGGCCACGCCGGAAACGCCGCCTTTTGTGACCGACATCGCCGACCTGGCGACGGCCTTTCCCGGCAAGACCCTGAATGCGGAAATCAAGGACGTCGTGCCCTCGTGCGCGCCCATCGGCGCGCTGGTGGCGCAGTTGCGCAGTGGCATCAAGCACGGCAACTGGTTCCTGACCTCGGGCGTGCCGAACAACCTGGCCTGCGCGCGCCGCGCCGACCCGCAGGGCTACCTGGGCTTGCTGGTCTTTGACGCGCGCAATGCGCAGGCGGCCGGCACCAGCCGGGTCAGCCGCTACATCGCGAAAAATGCCCGCGCGCCCAAGCTCGACAAGCCCTGGCTGCGGCGCGTGCAGCAGCAGATCGGCATGCCCGTCGGCGTGCACGTCGACGCGCGCAGTCTAGATGCGAATCCGAATTTGCTGGCCGACGCTGCCAGCCTGAGCATGCCCGTCTTCGTGTATGCCGTCGACGGCGATTCGGCCCTGGCCGCCTCGCTGCTGCGCGCCCAGCAGCGCAGCCACCGCTGGCCCAGCGGCGTCATCCTCGACGGCAATCCCGAGACGTTTTGTTCGATGATGAAGTAGTTTTTTTTTCCCTGCTGCGCGGCCGTTTTGCCGTGCAGCAGACGCCTTTTCCGCCCATGGCGCACTGGGCTTGGCGGCCTGCCGTATGCCGCCTCCTGCGCCTCCCCCTGCTGAATTTTTGCGCATTGCAGCATCGATAATGTTTGCATCGGGCGCGTGGCTGGCTTATAAATGTAATCGATTACATTTTATGCAGAAGCGCCATGCCAGCAGCCGTTCCCTCCTCGTTACCGACCGAAACCGTCTCCATCAGCGCCGTCGCCGCGCATGCGGGCGTGTCGGTGGCCACCGTTTCGCGCGTGATGAACGAGCAGAGCGGGGTGCGGGCGCCCACGCGCGACAAGGTGCTGGCGTCCGTCGCCGCGCTGGGCTACCGCATGAACCACCTGGCGCGTAGCCTGCGCACGGCCGAGAGCCGCATGCTGCTGACCATGGTGCCCGACGTGGGCAATCCCTTCTATGCGCAGATCGTGCGCGGCATCGACACGGTGGCGCGCGAGCACGGCTATTTTGTCTTGCTGTGCGACACGGGCGCCGATGCGGGGCGCGAGCGCTCGTATTTCGACTTGCTGCGCATGCACCGCGCCGACGGCGCCATCTGCCTCGACCCGGACACGGTGCAGCATGCCTTGTCGCACGAGTCGGCCAGCCTGCCGTGGGTGGCTTGCTGCGAATTCGACCCCGGTGTGGCCGTGCCCTATGTCGGCATCGACAACCACCGCGCCGCCTCCGACGCCGTCGCGCATCTGCTGGCGCGCGGCCATACGCGCATCGGCCTGATCAATTCTGACGAGCGCTACCTGTACGCGCGGCAACGCCAGCAAGGCTACCTGGACACCCTGGCCGCCGCCGGCCTGCCCGTGCGGCCGCAGTGGGTGCACACGGTGCAAAGCCTCGACTATGCGGCCGGCACGCAGGCGGCGCTGGACATGATGGCGCAGCCCGATGCGCCGACGGCCATCTTTGCCGTCTCCGACACCCTGGCCATCGGCGTGCTGAGCGCGCTGCGCCAGCTCGGCAAGCGCGTGCCGCAAGACGTGGCCGTGATCGGCTTCGACGATATCGCCATCGCCGCGCAGATCGATCCCGGTCTCACCACCATCGCCCAGCCCATGCGCGAACTGGGCGAGACGGCGGCCCGCTTGTTGCTGCAGCGGCTGGCGGACCCGGCGGCGCAGGTGCCGGGCGTGTTGCTGAACCATCACTTGGTCTTGCGAGGGAGTGCATAGTGAGCGTAGCCGTCGGTTTCGAGGGAGTCTGCAAGGATTTCGGCCCCGTGCGCGTCTTGCATGGCGTCAGTTTTACCCTGGCGCCGGGGCGCGTGTATGGCTTGCTGGGCGAAAATGGCGCCGGCAAGTCGACCCTGATGAAAATCCTCGCCGGCTATGAAGGCGTGAGCGAGGGGCAGCTGCTGATCGATGGCCAGCCGCAGCGCTTTGCCAGTTCGCGCGCGGCCGAGGCCGCCGGCATCGTGCTGATCCACCAGGAATTCAACCTGGCCGAGCACCTGACGGTGGCGCAGAACATGTTTTTAGGCCACGAGAAGACGCGCGGCTGGCTGCTCGACGAAGCCGCCATGCGCGAGGAAGCATCGCGCTACCTGAAACAGGTGGGCCTGGAGGTGGCGCCCGAGACGAAAATCCGCGACTTGATTGTCGCCGAGAAGCAGCTGGTGGAAATCGCCAAGGCGCTGTCGCGCCGCGCCCGCTTCCTCATCATGGACGAGCCGACGGCCACCCTGACCTCGTCGGAAACCCAGCGTTTGTTCGCCGTCATGGCGCAGCTGAAAAGCGACGGCGTCACCATTCTGTATATCTCGCACAAGCTCGATGAAGTGGAGCGCAACACGGACGAAGTCATCGTCATGCGCGACGGGCGCTTCGTCACGCGCGAGCCGACGGCCAGCCTCACGCGCCAGCAGATGGCGAACCTGATGGTGGGGCGCGAACTGTCCGACATGTTCCCCGCCAAGGTGGCGCTGGCGGCCGACGCCCCCGTGCTGCTGAAGGTGGAGGGATTGTCGGTGCCCGGCTGGTCGAACAAGCTGTCGTTCGAGGTGCGCGCCGGTGAAGTGCTGGGCTTTGCGGGCCTGGTGGGCGCGGGGCGCACGGAATCGTTCGAGGCGCTGCTGGGCTTGCGTCCGCGCAGCGCGGGGTTGATCCAGCTCAATGGCCAGCCCGTGGACATCCGCACCCCCAAGCAGGCCATGCAGCACGGCATGACGTATCTGAGCGAAGACCGCAAGGGCAAGGGCTTGCACGTGAACCTGGGATTACGGGAAAACCTCACCATGATGACGATGGAGCGCTACGCGCGGCCATGGCTCGACGTGGCTGGCGAGAAAGCGGCGCTGGCCAAGGCCGTGCTTGACTTCAATATCCGCACGGGCGACCTCGACAGCCGCGCGCGCATGCTGTCGGGCGGCAACCAGCAAAAGCTGGCGCTGGCGAAATACCTGCATTCGGACCCGCGCGTCATCGTGCTCGATGAACCGAGCCGCGGCGTGGACGTGGGCGCCAAGCGCGACATTTACTTTTTGATCCACCGCCTGGCCGCCGAAGGGCGCGCCGTGATCGTGATTTCCTCCGAATTGATCGAATTGATCGGCCTGTGCCATAGAGTCGCCGTGATGCGCGCCGGCACCTTGCAAGCCACCCTGTCTGCTGACCACCTGACCGAAGAGGAGTTGATTGCCCATGCAACCGGCACGCACTGACACCACCGTATCCCCGCTTGCCAGCTTCGGCGCGCGCATCAAGGTTTTTGGCCCCGTGCTGGGCCTGCTGGCCCTGTGCATCGCGGGTACCTTGCTTAACGGCGACTTCGCCACCCTGGACAACCTGATGAACGTGCTCACGCGCACGGCCTTCATTGGCATCATCGCCGTCGGCATGACCTTCGTCATCATTTCGGGCGGCATCGATCTGTCCGTGGGCTCGATGGCGGCGCTGATCGCCGGCTGCATGATTTATTTCATGAATGCGCTGGCGCAAGGCGCAGGGGGCAACTTGGCCCCCATCACCATGCTGGTGCTGGGCATCGCCATGGCATTGATCCTGGGCGCGGGATTTGGCCTCATGCATGGCTTGCTGATCAGCAAGGGCAATATCGAACCGTTCATCGTGACCCTGGGCACCCTGGGCATCTTCCGCGCCGTGCTCACTTACCTGGCCGACGGCGGCGCGCTGACGCTGGACGCCACCCTGTCCGAGCTGTACAGCCCCGTGTATTACACGAGCGTGCTGGGCGCGCCCATCCCCATCTGGATTTTCCTCTTTGTCGCGGCGGCCGGCGCCGTCATCCTGAACCGCACGACCTTTGGCCGCCACGTGCAGGCGATTGGTTCCAACGAGCAAGTGGCGCGCTATGCGGCCATCAACGTCGACCGGGTGAAGATCGCCACCTACATGCTCTTGGGCGTGTGCGTGGGCATCGCCACGGTGCTGTACGTGCCGCGCCTGGGCTCGGCCACGCCGACCACGGGCTTGCTGTGGGAACTGGAAGCCATCGCCGCCGTTGTCGTCGGCGGCACGGCACTGAAGGGGGGAGAGGGACGCATCGTCGGCACCGTGATCGGCGCGATCTTGTTATCCGTCATCAGCAATATCCTGAATTTGACCAGCATCATCAGTGTCTACCTGAATGCCGCAGTGCAAGGCGTGGTGATCATCGCCGTCGCCTTCCTGCAGCGAGGCCGCAAATAAAAACATGGCGGCGTTCTGAAAGGGCAGCCAACGGGCGCCCACAACCTTGGAGGAGAGCAGCATGAAAAGCTTTATACGGGTAGCAGGGATGGCAGTGCTGGTGATGCAGGCGTGGGCGCTGCCGATGGGGCCGGCGCAAGCGGCCGGGAATGGGGAAAATAAGCTCGTCGTCGGCGTGGCCATCCCCACGGCCACGCACAGCTTTACCTCGGGCATCGTCTGGTGGGCGAACCAGGCCAAGGCGGAGCTGGAAAAAGCCCATCCGGGCCTGAAAATCATCGTCAAGACGGCCGCCACGGCGCCCGAGCAGGCCAACCAGTTGCAGGATATGTTGACGGTGAACAAGATCAACACCCTGGTGATCTTCCCCATCGAATCCGCGTCCCTCACGCAGCCGGTGGCGCAGGTGAAAAACAAGGGCGTGTACGTGACCGTGGTGGACCGCGGCTTGACCAACACGCAGTCGCAGGATGCGTATATCGCCGGCGACAACACGGCGTTCGGCAAGCTGCCGGCCGAATACCTGGCGAAAAGCCTGAATGGCAAGGGCAATATCGTCGTGCTGCGCGGCATGCCGACCACCCTCGACAACGAGCGCTTTGACGCCTTCAGTGCCGTCATGAAAGGCCATCCCGAGATCAAGGTGCTGGACGCCAAGTACGGCAACTGGAACCGCGACGATGCCTTCAAGGTCATGCAGGATTACCTGACCCGCTTCAAGCACATCGACGCCGTCTGGGCCGCCGATGACGACATGGCCATCGGCGTGCAGAAAGCCATCGCGCAAGCCAAGCGCACGGACATCAAGCAAGTGTTCGGCGGCGCGGGCGCGAAAGGCGCCGTCAAGAAGATCATGGACGGCTCCGACCCGCTGATCGTGGCCGACGTCTCGTACTCGCCCAAGTTCATGTACGACGCCATCAAGCTGACGACGGAAGCGCGCCTGAAAGGTGATAAATTGCCGGCCAACACGATCATCCCCTCGGTGCTGATCACGCGCGAGAACGCCAAGCAATTTTACTTTCCGAACTCGCCTTTTTGATTTAAGTCATAACCCGAAGGGCAAGAATCCGGGGTCGGACCCTGAGGGTCCGACCCCAGCACTTTGCCTCAAGGGTTAATTTTTACAGGATACCCATGAAAACCATCCAGGGCCCGGCCATTTTCCTGGCCCAGTTTCTCGGCGATGCGCCGCCGTTCGATTCGCTCGAACACCTGGCGCAGTGGGCGGCCGGCCTGGGATACCAGGGTTTGCAATTGCCCACGGCGCCGCGATTGTTCGATCTGGAGCAGGCGGCCAGCAGCCAGCAGTATTGCGACGATGTGATCGCCCTGCTGGCGCGCCACGGCTTGCAGGTGACGGAACTGTCGACGCATTTGCAAGGCCAGCTGATCGCCGTGCATCCCGCCTACGATGCGCTGTTCGACGGCTTCGCGCCCGAGCATGTGCGCGGCGATCCCGCAGCCCGCACGGCCTGGGCCACGCAGCAGCTGCGCTGGGCCGCTAGCGCCTCGCAGCGCCTGGGGTTGACAGCCCACGTGACGTTTTCCGGCGCCCTGGCCTGGCCGTATCTGTATCCGTGGCCGCAGCGTCCCGCCGGTCTGGTGGAGATGGCGTTCGCCGAACTGGCCAGGCGCTGGCTGCCCATCCTCGACGCGTTTGACGCGGCCGGCGTGGACCTGTGCTATGAACTGCATCCGGGCGAGGACTTGCATGACGGCGTGACCTTCGAGCGCTTCCTGGCCGCCGTCAACGACCACCCGCGCGCATCCATCTTGTACGACCCCAGCCACTTCGTGCTGCAGCAGCTCGATTACCTGGCCTTCATCGACATCTACCATGCGCGCATCAAGGCTTTCCACGTCAAGGATGCGGAATTCCGGCCCGACGGGCGCCAGGGCGTGTATGGCGGCTATAGCGACTGGCAAGACAGGGCCGGGCGCTTCCGTTCGCTGGGCGACGGGCAGATCGACTTCAAGGCGATTTTCTCGAAGATGGCGCAATACGATTTCCCAGGCTGGGCCGTGCTGGAATGGGAATGCTGCCTGAAACACCCGGAGGATGGCGCGGCCGAAGGGGCGCGTTTCATCCGCGACCACATCATCCAGGTGGCCGAACACGCGTTTGACGATTTCGCGGGCAGCGCGGTTGACCAGGATCAAATCCATCACTTGCTAGGCTTGAAATAGGGAGAACACATGCAGCGACGCTTACGGCTGGGCATGGTAGGGGGCGGGCAGGGCGCATTCATCGGCGCCGTGCACCGCATCGCGGCGCGCATCGACGACCAGTACGACCTGGTGGCGGGCGCCCTGTCATCCGATCCGCAGCGCGCGCGCGACAGCGGCGCCGCGCTGCACCTGGCGCCGGAGCGCTGCTACAGCGATTACCGCGCCATGGCGCAGGCGGAGGCCGCGCGCGCGGACGGCATCGAGGCCGTCGCCATCGTCACGCCGAACCACTTGCACGCGCCCGTCGCCACGGCTTTCATGGAAGTCGGCATCCACGTGATCTGCGACAAGCCGCTGGGCATCTCGCTGGCGGAAGGCCAGGCGCTGGCGGCGCTGGCGCAGCAGAAAAATGTATTGTTCGCCCTCACGCATACTTACAGCGGCTATCCGCTCTTGCGCCATGCGCGGGCCATGGTCGAGGCGGGTGAGCTTGGCGAATTGCGCCTGGTGCAGGTGGAATATTCGCAGGACTGGCTGGCCGACGCCATCGCGGCCGGGGGCATGAACGAGGGCAATTGGCATAACGACCCGCGCAAGGCGGGGCCGGGCGGCGTGCTGCTCGACGTGGGCTTGCACGCGTATCACCTGGCGCAGTTCGTCAGCGGCCAGACGCCGCAGCAGGTGCTGGCGGAACTGTCGACCTTTGTTCCGCATCGCACCCTGGATGACCACGTGCAGGTGATGCTGCGCTATGCCAACGGGGCCAGGGGCACCCTGTGGGCCAGCCAGGTGGCGACGGGCTGCGAAAACACGGTGCGCCTGCGCCTGTTCGGCAGCAAGGCGCAGCTGGACTTCGACCAGGAACAGCCGAACGAACTGTGGTTCACGCCGCAGGGCGGCAACCGCCAGCTGCTGCGCCCGGGCCGGGTCGACAGCGCGGCCGCGCGCCACGCCACGCGCGTGCCGGCCGGCCATCCGGAGGGCTACCTGGAAGCGTTCGCCCAGCTGTACCTGGATGCGGCCCTGCATATCCGCGCGTTGCAAACGGGCCAGCCCGTGCCCGAGGCGGCGCGCTGGCTGCCCACCGTCGCCGATGGCGTGGCGGGCCTGGCCTTCGCCGAAGCCGTGCTGCGCAGCCATGCGGCGGGCGCGGCGTGGACGACGCTGGCAAGCTGACTGCTACACTGGGGGCATGCGCTCCTTTACCATCACCCTCGTCCCGCAAGGCTGGCAATTCCCGGCCGAGGCGGGCACGACCCTCCTGGCCGCCGCCGAGCTGGCCGGCATCCGCCTGCTCAGTTCCTGCCGCAACGGCACCTGCCGGACCTGTTTGTGCCACATGCCCGAGGGCAAGGTGCGCTACACGGTGGACTGGCCCGGCATCAGTCCCGACGAACGCCTCGATGGCTACATCCTGCCCTGCGTGGCGGTGGCGGAAAGCGACTTGAGCCTGCAGGCGCGGGCCGTGCGCACGTGAGCGCGTGAGAATTCGTTATATTTCAGAAATATTATCCATGTTATAAGAATTGTCCAGGCTTCGAGAGCCGCTCCATGTCGGAGTGGCGTGCAGCCTCACCATGGGTAGCGGATGAGAACATTTTTCTTGACGACAGGGCGGGCGGCAACGCTGCCGCTGGCAGTATTGGCGACCTTCAGCATGGCCGCGTGCGGCGGCGGCGAGTCTCCCCGCCAGGCGATGACGCTGTCGCAGGTGAGCCTGACTTGCCAGCAGCAGCCTGGCGAAACCTGCACCAAGATGCAGGCCAACGTGATGCTGTCTGCCGACGTGACCGACCAGCGTCCGCTGTGGGAGGAAAAGCCGGCGGGCGCCAGCAAGATTTTCGACAAGGTGAAACCCGTCAAGCAGGCCGATGGTTCCTGGGTGATGGTCTTCAGCGTCAAGCCAGGTTTGCCGGAAGGAACGTATTCGGGCACGGTCGACTTTTCCGTCTTCGTCAGCCCTATTCCGGGCACGCCCAACTACCAGCCGCGCACGGCCAGCTATAGCGTGACCGTGGCCAGCATGAAAGGCAAGCTGAGCGCTTTGCAAGCCTTGCCGGACGCTGGCGATTGGCAGGGCAGCAATGGCAACGCAGCGCATACGGGGCAGGTGCCCGTGACCCTGGACGCGGCCAGATTTACGCGCCGCTGGACCTGGCAAGATGGCGCCGCCACCCTGTACACCCGGGCCAGTGCCGTGGTGGCGGCCAATGGCCTTGTGTATCTGTCGCTGGAAGATGCCGTGGATGATCCCGCTGACGGCACGAGTAAGTTTATCTCTGTCAACAGATTGACGGCGCTGTCCGAGCACGACAGCAGTATCGCCTGGACGTCGGAACAAAGGCATCCGAGCGGTCTGGGCGCCCCTGGCGTGTCGGGCAAGCGCATCGTCATGATGGATACGCAAACGGCCTATGGCTATGACGCCATCAGCGGCGCCAGGCTGGCCCCGGTCAAGCAGGCGAACAGCAATGGCTTGCTGACGGAGCTGTCGCGCCATACGCCGCCGACCCTGTTTGACGGCTATGCCTACGTGGGCGGCAATAATGATGTCATCAGCCTGGATGCGACGACGGCGGCGAACCGCTGGTCCGGCAGTTTGCGCTTGCCCGTGCTGAGTTATGCCACCGAGTGGGCGCCGGCGGTGAATGCCTCGACGGTCTACGTCAACGTGGCGGGCAAGCTGGCGGCATACGAGCGCGCCAACGGCACGCTGCGCTTCAGCGTGGCCGTGCCAGGCCAGGGAGAGGGCAGCCTGAGCAAATACGCGCTGCGCCAGGTGCCGGTGCTGGTCGATGAGAATACCGTGTTGCTGATCAATCAATTGCCCGAGGCGGGCAAGGCGGCTGACAACAGCCTGACCCTGGTCGATGCGGGCAAGCGCAGCGTGCGCTGGACGGTCAACGGGAAATTTACCACGCAGCCGGTGGTGGCCAATGGCATCGCGTATGTGGGCAATGACAGCGGCAAGGTACTGGAAGCGCGCAGCCTGCAGGATGGCGCCGTGCTGTGGACCTGGCCGCTGGCAGACGTGGAGGAAAGCGGTTTTGGCGGCAACCTGATCGTCACCAACAATGTGCTGTTCGTCGCCGGCAGGGATGGTACGCATGCGCTGGACTTGAACAGCCATAAGGCCGTGTGGAGCTACCGCCTGGGCGGCATGCTGTCGCTGTCGCGCAATGGCGTGCTGTATATCCGCAGCTATGTCGATGGCAGTAACAAGCTGGCGTACTTGACGGCGATCAATCTGCAGTAGGCGCTGCGCGGTGGCCCGCTAGGACTGGCCACCGCCCCGCAGGCGCTGCAGCAGCGCTTCCACGCTGTCGCCCACGGGCAAGCCGTGGCGGCGCAGCAGCTGCACGTGCAGCACCAGGTTTTCCAGCACCAGCTTGGCCGCCACGGCCAGCAGGGCCAGGTTGCGGTCTTCCGGCGTGAAACTTTCCATGGCGTCGGCCATCTCGCACAGATGGTTGGCGATCAGACCGCGCAATTCCGGTTCGTTGAAGGGCAGGTCGGCAAAGTCGATGGGATCGGCCACTTCCACTTCCTGCATCAGCAGCGCTAGTTCTTCCGGGGTAATGGTCATGCCTGGCCTCCTTGTGTGCTTGCGCCTATTTTAGGCCATGCGCCATTGTATCGTCCGCGAAGCGGACTAGAATGAGTCATACCAATGTCGTCGAAGGACAGCATGGCGCAACTGCATTTTACCCGGCAACTGGCACGCTTTCTCGACGTCCCCAGCGTGGACGTGGCCGCGCCATGCCTGCGCGCCGCCCTCGATACGGCCTTTGCGCAGCAGCCGCGCCTGCGCGGCTACGTGCTCGACGAGCAGGGCGCCCTGCGCCCCAACGTGGTCATCTTCATCGATGGCGTGCGCTGCCGCGAACGGCGCGTGCTCGATGACGCCCTGCGGCCCGACAGCCAGGTGTATATCTTGCAAGCACTTTCCGGAGGTTGATCATGGGCACTGGCATGGAACAAGGCATGGCGCAGCGCGCGTATCTCGGCACTCGCAAGGGCCTGTTCCAGTTCGACGTGGGCGCGGACGGCGCCTGGCAGCTGGCGCTGGCGCATTTCGCGGGCGACCCCATTTCCATGCTGCTGCACGACGGCCGCGACGGCGCCCTGTACGCGGCCCTGAACCTGGGCCACTTCGGCGCCAAGCTGCACCGGCGCGCTGCGGGCGGCGCCTGGCAAGAGATTGCCGTGCCCGCTTATCCGGCCAAGCCGGACGACAGCACGGATGCCATCGACTGGACGGTGCGGCAAATCTGGTCGCTGGCGGCCGGCGGCGCGGACCAGCCCGGCGTGCTGTGGGCAGGCACCCTGCCTGGCGGCCTGTTCCGCTCCAGCGACCGCGGCGACAGCTGGCAGCTGGTGGAGTCGCTGTGGAACGTGCCGCAGCGGGCGCAGTGGTTTGGCGGCGGCTACGACGTGCCCGGCATCCACAGCATCTGCGTCGACCCGCGCGACAGCAGCAAGGTGCTGGTGGGCGTGTCCTGCGGCGGCGTGTGGCAAACGGTCGATGGCGGCGCCAGCTGGGCCTTGAGCGCGACGGGCATGCGCGCCGATTACATGCCGCCCGAGCTCGATGAAAACGAAGCCGTGCAAGACCCGCACCGCATCGTGCTCAGCGCGGGCATGCCCGATGCGCTATGGTGCCAGCACCATAACGGCATCTGGCGTTCGCAGGATGGGGGCTGGCATTGGCAGGAAGTGACGACGGCGCCGCTGTCGCATTTCGGCTTTGCCGTGGCCGTGCACCCGCGCGATGGCGATACGGCCTGGTTCGTGCCGGCGCAGGCGGACGTGCTGCGCATTCCGGCCGACGGCGCGCTGGCCGTGACGCGCACGCGCGATGGCGGCAAGACGTTCGACGTCTTGCGCGCGGGATTGCCGCAGCAGCATTGCTACGACCTCGTGTACCGCCACGGGCTGGCGCTGTCCGACGACGGACGCAGCCTGCTGATGGCCTCCACCACGGGCGGCGCCTGGTATTCCGGCGATGGCGGCGAGCATTGGCAAAGCATTTCCGCCCACTTGCCGCCCGTTTATGCCGTCTGTTTTGCCACGCCGTAGTAGCACAGGAAAATATCCACGGCCAGCGCCGTCACTTCGCGCCGGCGTGCCGGGCCCAGCAGGGGTTCACCGAGGGTGATCTGCGGCCAGAAGGCAAAGGTTTTCAAGGGCGACATCAGCAGGTGCGCCACTTCCAGCGTCTCGCCCGCCTTGATGCGGCCGTCCTGCTGCGCCGCGCGGATCCAGATATTCAGGCCCGTTTCCTTTTCATTCAGGCGCGTCACCATGGCTTGCGCGCGCGCGGGCGAGTGGATGGTTTCGCCAAAGATCACGCGCGCCAGGTCGATGAAGGCGGGATCGCACAGCAAGTCCATTTTCTGCTCGACCAGGGCCAGCACCTGCGGCCGCAGCGGCTGGTCGGCAACATAGGGCACGGCGGGCTGGGCCATGCTGCTTTCCCACATGCGCTGCAGGATTTCCGCAAACAATTCATCCTTGCTGGGGAAATGGTTGTACACGGTGCGCTTGGAAACGGCGGCCGTGGCCGCGATCTTGTCCATGCTGGTCGCATCAAAACCGTGCTCGCGGAACTCGGCGATGGCGGCATCGACGATGGCTACGCGCTTGCGGTCGGTGAGGCGTTGCGGTGAGGCCATGACTGAAAATCTCCTTTGAAAACAATATTTTACACCTCTTGGTTTACTTTGCTTGAAATAGGAACTACACTGTGCAGTGTAATTTAATTCTTGCTTTTTATTTACCGGGCCGCATATGCACCTGCACCGCATCTTCTGCATTGTCTTTTTGGGAGTCCTGATCATCATGAGTTCTTGCACCTTGCGCGCCGAGCCTGCGGCGCCTGTTGAATCCTTGCAACGCCACGACGGCAAGTTCCGTAATCCCGTAAGCATGCACAAGCTGGGCACGGCGGCCACGCTCAAGCTGATGTGGACCTTCTTTTTCAATAAGCCGGACAGTACCGTGCCTGTAGCGGCCGTGCCCGTGCAAGCGCTGACGCGGGCGCAACTGCTGGCCGCGCCCGACAACACCCTGTTTCGCCTCGGCCATTCGACCCTGCTGCTGAAATTGAACGATGCCTTCTTCCTCACCGACCCCGTGTTTTCCGAGCGCGCCTCGCCCGTGCAGTGGGCCGGACCGAAGCGTTTCCACCAGCCGCCCATCAGCATCGACGATTTGCCGCCCATCAAGGCCGTGATCCTGTCGCATGACCATTACGACCACCTCGACCATGCTGCCGTGCTGCAATTGGCCGCCAAGACGGAGCAGTTCGTCACGCCGCTGGGCGTGGGCGATACCCTGGTTGAATGGGGCGTGCCGAAGGACAAGGTGCGGCAGTTCGACTGGTGGCAAGGCACGACGATTGGCGGCGTGAAACTGGTCGCCACGCCATCGCAGCATTTCTCGGGCCGTGGCTTGTTTGATGGCAACCAGACCCTGTGGGCGTCATGGGTCATCGAGGCGCCGGACGTGCGCGTGTTTTTCAGCGGCGACTCCGGCTATTTCGACGGCTTCAAGCAGATCGGCGACAAGTACGGGCCATTCGACGTCACGATGATCGAGACGGGCGCCTACGACAAGCTGTGGCCGGACGTGCACATGCAGCCCGAGCAGACCCTGCAGGCGCACCTGGACTTGCGCGGCAAGTGGCTGATGCCCGTGCATAACGGCACGTTTGATTTGGGCTTGCACGCCTGGCATGAACCGTTCGACCGCATCGCGGGGCTGGCGGCCAAGCAGGGCGTGAACCTGAGCACGCCGCAGATGGGCGCAGCGCTCGACCTGACGCAGCCAACGAAGGGCGACAAGTGGTGGCTGCCGATGCTGGCGGAGGAAATGGCGCAGTAAGGCTTGCGCTGGCTCAGGCCGTCACGTCGATCAGGCGGCCCAGGGTCTGGCCGTAGCTGTTGAGCTGAGGCATGCTTTTCGCTGCGGCTGGCACCGCTTGCTGCGGTACGGCGATGCGGATCGCCTGGTCCAGCTGCGGCGCCTTGACGGCGGCGGGCGTGTCGGCCTGGGCTTGCTGGCTGCTGCGCTGCGTCTGGCTCAAGCTTTCCTGTTCCCGCGCCAGCAACTGGCGGCTTTGCGCCAGCTGTTCGCTGTCGCGCTGCACCTGGTTCTGGCCCTGCTCGACCCTGCGCTGCGCCGTGGCCAGCGAAGCTTGCAACTGATTGACGGACGTTAGCGATACCACATTGTTCACCTTTGAAAGTATGTCCAGGCGTGGGCGGAAAGGCAGAAAAGACGGGCCGGTGTGCCGGTGCCGGGGCCGAGGTCAGACGCGATTGTCGGCAGGTAATCTTTACCTGAATCAAGAGTAGGACAAATTTTCGCACAGTTCCAGTAAATTATGCTTTCTTGATAAGCTTATCGTGCGCGCCACGCAGGGCATGGCCAGCATGGCGTTGGCGCTGCTTTTGTTGGAGAGTAAGTGCACGCTTGCGCGGATAGTAATTGCCACTGTGCCATGCGTGGCGAAGGCGCCGGCATGGCCGAGTTGTGGCATGAATCAAAATATTATTTTTTAGACAGCCAATGTGTTGTTGTTTTTCTACCATGCCGGTGCACGGTATTGCGCGGCGAGTATGGCGCTCTGGGCTATAATTGACGGTCAGAGTTGGTTTTTTTTGCCATACAGACAGGTAGTTAACAATGAATCTCAAGAGCCTCGCAATTGCCCTCGGCATGTCGAAAACGACAGTCAGCAGGGCGTTGAACGGCTATCCGGAAGTCAATTCCCGCACCCGTGAAATCGTCCTGGCCGCCGCCAAGAAGGTGGGCTACCGGCCCAATCCGCTCGCGCGCAGCCTGGCCGTCGGCCGCACCAACGTGCTCGGCATGATCTATCCCTTGCTGCCCAGCGACCTGGGCGACAGCGTCTTCCTCTCCGTGGTGAATGGCATGTCCGACGCCGTCGAAGCGTCGAAGATGAGCCTGATCATCGCCCCCGTCTCGCCGCAGAACGAACAGCCGTCGTATGAAAACATGGTGCGCGGGCGCCAGGTGGATGGCCTCGTGGTGGGCCGCACCAAGGTGGTCGACGAGCGCATCGCCTACCTGACGAAGGTGGACTTTCCCTTTGTCGCGAATGGCCGCACGCGCATCGACGCGCCGTATGCGTATTTTGACTACGACAACGACACGGGCATCGACCTGGCCGTGTCGTTCCTGGTGGCGCATGGCCACCAGCGCATCGCCCTGCTGAGCGCGCCGCTGGACTTGCATTTCGCGCTGGAGCGCCAGGAAAGTTTTGTGCGCTGCATGGCGCAGGCGGGCTTGCAGGCCGATCCCCGCTACCTGCTCGACAACTCGCTCGACCGCCGCAGCGGCTACCAGGCCATGCAGCAACTGCTGGCCTGCTCGCCCCGTCCCACGGCCGTCATCGTCGACAACCACTTGTCCGGCGTGGGCGCGGTGCGCGCCCTGATGGATGCCGGCATCGAAATCGGCAAGGAAATCTCCGTCATCGTCTGGGGCAACGTGGAAGACACCTTGATCGGCATCAACGTCACCACCATCGACCAGCCCGACCTGCGCCGCGCCGGCGCGAAGATGGTGGAAATGCTGCAATCCTTGCTGGCCGGCACGCCGCCGGAACGGCTGCAGGAAATCTGGCAACCCGTATTGTTGCCGGGGGCGACGGTGGGGCGCTGTCCTGAATGAAAAAAACGCAGGAGCCGAGGCTCTGCGTTTTCATTTCAAGCCCTGCTGGCGAACTTACGCCGCGTGCTTGCTGCCGTCCGCCAGCTTGGCCAGCAACCTTGCCTTGTCCTGGCGGTAGGTGGCGACGGCTGCTTCCTTGACGTGGCCAAAGCCGCGGATTTTTTCCGGCAGCGAGGCCAGTTCCACGCAGGTGGCCAGGTTGTCCGCCGTCAGGTTGACCAGCATGCCCGCCAGCAGTTCGCGGTAGTCGACGATCAGGGCGCGTTCCATCTTGCGTTCCGCCGTGTAGCCGAAGATGTCGAAGGTGCCGCCGCGCAAGCCCTTGGCTTTCGCCAGCAGCGTGAAGGCGCGCCACATCCAGGAACCGAACTCCGCTTTCACCAGGTGCCCCTGCGCATCCTTCTTGGCGAACAGCGGCGGCGCCAGGTTGAATTTGACGGAGAAATTGCCTTCGAACTGCTGCTGCAGCTGTTCCACGAAACGCCCATCCGTGTACAGGCGCGCCACTTCGTATTCATCCTTGTAGGCCAGCAATTTGAAATAGCTCTTCGCCACGGCCGTCGACAGCTTCTGCGCCAGTCCCAGGGTATTTTCGCGGTCGCGCACCTGTTTCACCAGCGTCAGGTAGCCGTCCGCATACGCGGCATTTTGATACGCGGTGAGGAATTCCACGCGCTTCTTGATGACGCTGTCGAGGCTTTGCGGCATTTGCACGACGATGGCTTGCGCCGGCGTGGCGATCTGCGTCACCTTGCGCACGTCGACGGCGGCGCGGCGGCCCCACAGGAAACTTTTCTTGTTCGCGTCGATGCCCACGCCATTCAATTCGATGGCGCGCAGCAAGGCCGCTTCCGTCAGCGGGATGCGGCCTTTTTGCCACGCGTAGCCGAGCATGAACAGGTTGGCGGCGATGGAATCGCCCATCAGCGCCGTGGCCAGTTTGGTGGCGTCGATGAAGTCGGCGGCGTCGGCGCCGCCCACGGATTCCTCGATCAGCTGGCGCACTTCCGCCGTCGGATATTGCCAGTCGGCATTCTGCGCAAACGTGCCCGGCGGCTGCTCGTGCAGGTTGACGACGGCCAGGCTGCGGCCCGGCCGCATTTTCGACACGGCATCCTGCGCGCCGGCCGTCAGCATGTCGCAGCCCAAGATCAGGTCCGCTTCGCCCGTGGCGATGCGCTGGGCGCGGATGTGCGCGGGGGAACGGGCGATTTTCACGTGCGAGGTGACGGAACCATTCTTTTGCGACATGCCCGTCATGTCCAGCACGGAGGCGCCCTTGCCTTCCAGGTGCGCCGCCATGCCCATCAGCGCGCCCACGGTGATCACGCCCGTGCCGCCGATGCCGTTGATGAGGATATTGTAGGGCGCGTCGCAGGCGGGCAGCACGGGTTCCGGCAGGGGGCCGAAGGTGTCCGTCTCGCCCGCTTTACTGGCCCCCGTCTTGGTTTTCTTCAGGTTGCCGCCCTCGACCGTGACGAAGCTGGGGCAAAATCCCTTGGCGCATGAATAATCCTTGTTGCACGAGGATTGGTCGATGGTGCGCTTGCGGCCAAATTCCGTTTCCTTCGGCAGGATCGACACGCAGTTCGATTGCACGCCGCAGTCGCCGCAGCCTTCGCAGACGGCGTCGTTGATGACCATGCGTTTGGCGACGTCCGGGTACTCGCCTTTTTTCCTTCTCCGGCGTTTCTCGGCCGCGCAGGTCTGGTCGTAGATCAGCACGGACACGCCTGGTACTTCGCGCAATGCGCGCTGCACGGCATCCATGTCCTTGCGGTCGTGCAAGGTCAGGTGGGCGGGCAGGTTGCTGCGGTCGTTGTAGCGACTCAAGTCTTCCGTCACCAGGGCGATGCGGGCGATGCCTTCGGCGGCCACCTGCTGCGCCATCATCGGCACGGTGATGAGGCCGTCCACGGGCTGGCCGCCCGTCATGGCGACGGCGTCGTTGTAGAGAATCTTGTAGGTGATGTTCACCTTGGCCGCCTGCGCGGCGCGGATGGCCAGATAGCCCGAGTGGAAATACGTGCCGTCGCCCAGGTTCTGGAACACGTGCGGCAGTTCGGAAAACGCGGCTTGCCCGATCCATGGCGCGCCTTCGCCGCCCATGTGCGTGGTCAGCTTGTTCATTTCCGGGTAGATCGAGGTGGCCATCACGTGGCAGCCGATGCCGGCCAGCGCCAGGCTGCCGTCCGGCACCTTGGTCGAGGTATTGTGCGGGCAGCCGGAGCAGTAGAAGGCGGGGCGGAACGGCGTGTTCACGGCCTTTTTCAAGACCGCATCCTTGGCGTCGAGGAAACTCAGGCGCGCCTTGATCAGGTCGCAGGTGACGGGGTCGGAAATCAGGCGCGCGATGCGGCTGGCGATGACTCTTGCCACTTGCGAGACGGAAAAGTCCGCCTTGGACGTCAGCAGCCATTCGCCGCGCGGCGCCACCCATTCGCCTTTTTCGTCGAACTTGCCGATGACTTTCGGGCGCACGTCGTCACGCCAGTTGTACAGCTGTTCCTTGAGCTGGTATTCGACGATCTGACGTTTCTCTTCTACCACGAGAATTTCATCGAGGCCTTGCGCGAACTCACGCACGCTGTCCGGTTCCAGCGGCCATGGCATGGCCACCTTGAACAGGCGCATGCCGACGTCGGCCGCCATCTGCTCGTCGATGCCCAGCTCTTCCAGCGCTTCCAGCACGTCCAGGTACGACTTGCCGGAGGCGATGATGCCCAGCTTGGCGTTCGGGCTGTCGATGGTGGTGTGGTTGAGCTTATTTTCGCGCGCGTAGGCCAGGGCCGCATAGATCTTGTAGTCCTGCATCAGCGCTTCCTGGTTGCGCGCCTGCTGGCCCAGCGGGATGCTCGACAGGCGCGCGTTCAGGCCGCCTTCGGGCATGACGAAGTCTTGCGGGATTTTCACTTCCACGCGGAACGGGTCGGCATCGATGGAGGCCGACGATTCGACCGTGTCGGCCAGCGCCTTGAAGGCCACCGTGCAGCCGGAAAAGCGCGACATGGCCCAGCCATGGATGCCCAGGTCCAGGTATTCCTGCACGTTGCACGGATACAGCACGGGAATCATCGAGGCGGAGAACAGATGGTCGGACTGGTGCGGCAGGGTCGAGGAATACGCGCCATGGTCGTCGCCGGCCACCAGCAGCACGCCGCCCAGTTTGGCCGTGCCTGCATGGTTCATGTGCTTGAAGACATCGCCGCAGCGGTCCACGCCCGGGCCCTTGCCGTACCACATGGCGAACACGCCGTCGTACTTGGCCGGGCCGATCAGGTCGACTTGCTGCGAACCCCAGACGGCCGTGGCCGCCAAGTCTTCGTTGACGCCGGGCACGAACTGCACGTGGTGCGCTTCCAGCTGTTTCTTGGCTTTCCACAGGTTTTCATCCAGGCCGCCCAGCGGCGAGCCGCGGTAGCCGGAAATGAAGCCGGCCGTGTTCAGCCCGGCGGCCTGGTCGCGCAGGCGCTGCATCATGGGCAGGCGCACGAGGGCCTGGATGCCGGACAGGAAGATGGCGCCGGAAGTGGCCGTGTATTTGTCGTCGAGGCTGACGGTGGTCAAGCGGGATGTGTCGGGGGGCGTAGATGGCGCGGCACCGGCGTTTCTGACGAACGCTGCGGAGCCGGTTTCCGTGGTCACGGACATGGCTGTCTCCAAAAGGGTGTTTCAGATAGCGGCTGTACAAGGGGCGCGCCCGGTAAGGCGCGCGCTGTGCAGACGGGCTGGCCGCGTGTGGGCGGCACATAACTATTTTAAATTTAAAATAGTTGACGTGGTCAGTGTAGAACGGGGAAGGGGAAGGGGCAAATACGCTTTGCCGATGGGGGTATAAGAAAAAATGATGGCCTGTCTTGCGGCGCCAGACAGGCCATGGCGGCGGCGAGCGCTTAGGGCTGCGTCCATTGCAGCTTGCGCGCGCGCAAGGGATAGGCCACTGGCGTCAACTCGGGCAGCAAGGCATTGAGCGAGTCCTGTGCCAGTTCCAGGGCTTGCTGGGCGCTGAGTTCCTTGATGCTGATCGTGGTGAAGATCGCGTTATCAAAGCTCAGGTACACGGGCGGCGCATTTTCCCCGATGTGGAACGTCTTGCGATCTTTGTAGAAGGCGAGCTCGTAAGTGCCCGGCGGCAGTTCCAGCGCCACATGCGTCCTCGACTCATTATGGTAGTCGACTTTCTTTGCGCTGCCTTGCAGATGGCTGGCCTGGATATCATAGAATTTGCTGCCATCGTCGAATTTTTCGCTGTCCACCGCTTCTTGCGGCATGCGGTTAAACAGGATCAGATTGGCTTTCTTGTTCAGTGCCGTACCCGCTTGCCCAGGCACGCTGGACGGCTCCAGGGCGGTCGTGCGGCGCATGCCCTGTTGTTCGGCTTCGTGCCGCGCCTTGTGCCCCAAGATACCGTTGAGCGCAATGGACACGTGCAGCGGGCCCATGAACCTGGCTTCCTTGGCGTCGTAGCGCAGGTCTTTCATGGTGGCCTGCGTCGTTGCGATGGAGTGCCAGATGGTCTTGGCGGCCACCCGGTCATAGACCACCGCTTCCATGAGCAGGACGAGGGAGGAGCGGCAGCCATAGCTGTTACATTTTCCCAGCGTGGTATCCGCATATTTCCAGTCGATCAGGGCCACGTAGCGCCGCCCGGTCGTGCTGGCCGGCAGCCCCTGCACGGTGTCGAGGATGGAGGGCTGCTTGAACACGGGCGGCATGGGGACGTAGGCGAGTTCCTCTTTCGGATCCTGGGCAGCGTCGACATAGGAGCGGCAAGCCCAGCTGTTGAAGAGGGACGTGTTGTCCGACGAGACGATGGTGCCCCAGGTACTTTCATTGGTCTTCGGTGTGCAGCTTTCCGGCGCAATGAAGACCACCACCTCGACTTCTTTTCTTTCAATTGGCTGCGTGATATCGCTGAGCAGCACTTCGCGCAAGGGAAATTCGGATTGCTGGCGCGCCGCTTGCGCGCCGGGAATCAGCAACAGCAGGGCAGCGCCTGCCGCCAGATGGCGCAGGGAGAGCGTGAAGAATGGCATGGAACAGAGGGCAGATGGTTAAAACACCATCATATTGCTTTATGGAAATTATTAAAAGGGAAATAATCTCAAACGTCGGCTTTGGCTGCTGACAGCATCTGCGCGCCCACCCACTGGCCGCTGGCGCACAGGTCGGCCGCCACGTGCAGCACCAGGTTTTTCACGGCATTGCCCGCATTCGTCAGCGGGATGTTCTTCGAGGCGCACAGGGCCACCGTGCGCGACAGGACGGGGCTGTGGATGGCATAGCTGCGCATGGCGCCGCTTTTCAGCTCGGCCAGCAGCGGCGCGGCGGGCAGGATGGTGGCGCCCATGCCGGCCAGGATGGCCGATTTCAAGATGGCGATCGAGTTGATTTCAATGATGTGGGCGGCCGTCAAGCCCAGTTCGCGGGCGCGGCTGTCGATGCGCGGGCGCACGCCATGCTGCAGGCCCGGCAGGATCAGGGTGGCGGCCAGCGCCTGCTGCAGGGAAACGGCGCTGCCGGCGGGCGCGAAGGGCGAGTCGCTGCGGCAAATGAAACACATTTCTTCTTCCACCAGCGGGCTGCAGGCAAACGGCGTCAGCTGGCCGTCGTCGAACAGCACGGCCAGGTTGATGCGGCCCGATTTGAGCTGTTCATTGAGGTTGCCCGTGATTTCTTCCGTCAGCTGCAGGGTGATCTCGGGGTAGCGTTCGCGTGCGGCCAGCAGCAGGGGCAGGGCCAGCGCGCCGGAAATGCTGTGCGGCAAGCCCAACGTGACATTGCCGGATGGCCGCGCGGCGCTTTGCGTGACGGCCGAGCGGGCATCGGCCACCTGCTTGAGGATCGCCTGCGCATGTTCGTAAAAGATCTTGCCCGCATCGGTGCTGAGCACGCCTTGCGCCGAGCGGTGCAGCAGCTGCACGCCCAGTTCTTCTTCCAGCTGGCGCAGCTGCTGCGTCAGCGCCGGCTGCGCCACGTGCAGGATCAGCGCCGCGCGCGACAGCGAGCCGTGGTCGACGATGGCAACAAAGTAGCGTAGTTGGCGCAGTTCCATGGGTTCCAGACGTGGTGCGTGCGCCGCTGCCCGGCAAGGGCCGGCAGCGGTGCGGTGAGCGGAAAAAACAGGGTGTTGCGCCACGGCGCCGAACGCGGCCTGCAAAATAACAATTTTGTTATACTCATTCTAGCGCCTCCGGTGCTCCAGCCGCGTATTTGTGGGATGACAGCATGCTTAAGAAAGTTGATTCGTCTCAATTAAAAGTGGGCATGTACGTCCATGACCTCAGTTGCGACTGGATGACGCATCCGTTCATGCGCAACCGTTTCCTGCTGCGCAGCGAAGACGAAATCCGCAAGATCGTGCAGGCCGGCATCCACGACGTGGTGATCGACAGCGGCAAGGGCCTCGACGTGCAGGATGCGCCCACCGTGGCGCAAGCCCAGGCGGAGACGGAGCGCGCACTGGTGCAGATCGTCAGCGCGCCGCAAGTGGTCACGCGCGTGTCGCTGGGCATGGAACTGGCGCGCGCCACGCAGGTGCGCCGGCAGGCGTCCAGCCTGGTGCGCTCGGTGATGGCCGATGTGCGCCTGGGCAAGGCGGTGGAGATCGACCGCGTGCAGCACACCGTGCAAGATATCACCGAATCGATCCTGCGCAATCCCGGCGCCTTGGTCGGCTTGTTGCGCATCAAGAGCAAGGATGATTACACCTTCCTGCACTCCGTCAGCGTGTGCGCGCTGCTGGTGGCGTTCTGCCGCTCGCGCGGCATCGATGCGGCCAATACGCACCAGGCGGGCCTGGGTGGCTTGCTGCATGATACGGGCAAGGCGCTGGTGCCCGATAGCGTGCTGAACAAGCCTGGCCCCCTGAGTCCGGAAGAATTCGCCCAGATCCAGCGCCATCCGCGCGACGGCTACGAGATCCTGCGCCAGTCGCCCGAGGTGGGGCCGATTCCGCTCGACATCACCCTGCACCACCACGAACGGCGCGACGGCAGCGGCTACCCCGACAAGCTGGCCGGCGACGCCATCAGCGAACTGGCGCAAATGGCCGCCATCGTCGACGTGTATGACGCGCTGACGTCGGACCGCAGCTATCACAAGGGCATTCCCGCCGCCGAAGCCTTGCGCAAGATCTATGAATGGAGCAAATTCCATTTCAATCCCGTGTTTGCCCAGGACTTCATGCGCTGCGTGGGGATCTATCCGGTCGGCACCATGGTGATGCTGGAGTCGGGCCGCCTGGCCGTCGTCATCGAGGCGCACGAAAGCAATCTGCTGGCGCCGAAAGTGAATGTGTTTTTCAGTACGAAAAGCAAGACCTACATCAAGCCCGAGACGGTCGACTTGTCGCGCGGCTTCGGCTTTGGCGGCGCCGACAAGATCGTCGGCCATGAGTCGGCCGCCAAGTGGCAAGTCGATCCCATGCGTTTCCTGTCCCTCGCCGATGCCTGAACGGTATGCGTCCTTGACGTGGCGCGCCGGAATAACGCTCAGGGCAAGGCGCGGGCGCGACGACAGTACGATCAATCAATCAGTACGGCAGGCGGGCGCAACGCCGCCATCGGTGCTCAGATGACGCATCGTCAGGCGATCAGAAAAATTCCGCCGTATCGTTGGATGCAATCGTCGTCAACATTCCCTTTGCCACCAGCTCATCGTAGTGGCAGGCCAGGTTGCGGCCATGGCTCTTGGCGTAATACAAGGCCTGGTCGGCGCGGCCGAGAATGATGACGGGCGCCTCGAAGGCCGTGATGCTGACATAGCCGACGCTGACGGTCACCCGCCCCACTTGCGGGAAGTCGTGCGCTTCCACATTGGTGCGGAAACGGTCGATGATTTTCTGCGCGTTTTCCAGCGTGATCGAGCGCAGCAGCACGACGAATTCCTCGCCGCCGAAACGGAAGATGCGGTCTTGCGAGCGGAACGACGATTGCAGCTGGTTGGCGATCAAAATCAGCACCTCATCGCCGTACAAATGGCCGAACTTGTCGTTGACGAGCTTGAAATGGTCGACGTCGATCACGGCCAGCCATTGCCGCTCCGTATCCGTATGGTGGCGCCGCTCTTCATCGGCGGGGCGCGGCTTGTCCGCTTCCGGCTCGCCGCGGCTTTGCAGGATTTTCGCCAGCTGGTCGTCGAAGGTCTTGCGGTTCAACAAACCGGTGAGCGAATCGCGTTCGCTGTAGTCGAGCAGGTTCTGGAAGTTGCGGTAGACGCTGACGATGCCGCCGATGACCTGGATGGTGGCGCCCGTGTACGGCGTGGGGTTGGTGATTTCCAGGCAGGTGGTGACCTGGTCGCCGATCCAGATGGGCAGCCACAGCAGGTGTCGGCCATCGGCGCACAGGGTATCGGCGCTCGCTTCATGGCGCGCGATGCAGGTGGCCAGCGCCGGATAGTCCGACAGCGGTTCACCCGGCAGCGACGGATCGGGATTGTCTTCCATGCGGGCCACGCTGCCCGCCACGATGATGGCCCGCGACCGCACGAATACCTGGCCACGCACCGTGGTCAGCGCCAGCACACGGGTCTGCGAGGCGGAAGCGAGCTCCTGAACCGCCGAGATCACGGAAATGTCGAGCATCGTGTGATCGCGATGCCCCGTCATGTCCACCATGTGTTTCAGTAGGGAATCCATTGTCGTTCTCTGGAAAGTAGTCACACAAGTGTCGTCATACCAGCATTGCATCAAGCAAGAGCATGTTCGCGTCCGTCTACAAGAAGCCAAGATTTATTTGGTGGCATGACGCTCTGTACCGCCGGGCGAGAGGCCTTTCCAAAGAAGAGCTAAGCAGGATAATGTCTTTTTGCCTAATAGGCAATTAACGTATGCAATATTTCATGTAAATACATGAGATTCCTGCATGGCGTTGCAAAAACCTTGCCCTGACGAAGGCTTTCAATCTTTATCGCAACATTTGTTTGCGCTATCCGTCATTTCCACCAAGTTTGATAATTTCCATATGGAAACTTGTGGCACGTCAATTTGCCAAAACGTGGGCGCTTTATAGTCAATGCAATGGCGCAGAAATTTACGGCAGGAAACATATTAGCAGGAATGGGCAATGTTTCACACCCGATTGCGCCAGGGACTTGTGATTCACTTTTGGGAGCTTGTCATGCATACCTTCCTGTCGGCAGTACAGCAGTTTGTCAAGGATGAGGATGGCATTACGGCAATCGAATACGGCCTGATCGCGGCATTGATGGCCACCGCCATCACCGCCGGTTTCTTGCTGATCAAGACCAACTTGCTGACCGTCCTCACCGACATTTCTGCAAACCTGGTGTTGACGCCCTAAGCGGGTGCCCGCCACGGGCTAGGTCCTCCTCGGGACATGGTTGTGTATCGATGACGCACAGCACTCGATGCGATGCAAGGCGCCTGCCGCTGGCGGTGCGCGCACTGCCAGGGGCGGGCAAGCCCCGGCGGCCACCTTGCACGGCAGCGGTGCTGCAAGTCGGAGATCGCAGGAATGTCGCGGGGCTGGCCTGGTCCGCTGGCGGGTTTTTTTTCGGAGGTGCCGCATGCCTGCCTATGCCTTGTGTGATTTGCTGCTGCTGTGTTTTGTGACAGCCGCCGCCGTCAGTGATTTGATCCGCCGCAAGATCCCGAACCTGCTGGTGCTGTCCGGCATCCTCGCCGCGCTGGCCCTGCATGTGTGGCTGTGGCCGCACGAAGTGGCGCCGCTGTGGCTGGGCGGCATGGCCACGGGGTTTTTCCTGTTTCTGCCGTTGTACGTGCTGCGCGGCATGGCCGCCGGCGACGTCAAGCTGATCGCCATGGTGGGTGCCTTTGCCGGGCCATGGCCCGTGCTGCAAATCTGTTTTGCCACCTTTGTCCTGGGCGGCCTGATGGCCGTGCTGATGATCACGTACCAGGGCAAGTGGCGCGCCTGCCTGCGCAATCTGCGCCAGCTGCTGTGGCCGATGATCGCGCGCACGGCCGGCATTCCACTCGCCCCCGCCGCCCTGGCCAGCCAGGCCAGCGTCGGCAACATGCCCTACGGCCTGGCCATCGCCCTGGGCAGCCTGGCGGTGCAAGGGCGTCATTATTTCTGAACGGTATTCATTGCTCTTGATCAATGGGCATTGCTTCCTGCTCGCTAGAATGAAATCTGTTCAATGCAGTCTTAACCGGCTTGGAGACACAGCATGACCGAGGTCGACTATTCCAGCACCGAGAGTTTGCCGCGCCCTGCCGACGCGAACCTGATGCCGCCCTTGCCGCCGCAGCCCAAAAGCTTGCGCGAAACGGGGCTGGAGCGGCAGCTGGTGGTCGAGCTGATCGCCAAGCTCATGTTTGTGGGCGGCAAGACGCATCTGTCCGTGCTGACCACGCGCCTGCGCCTGTCGATCAATGTCTTGCGCGAAGTGCTCGATTTCATGGTGACGGAACAGATGGCGGAAGTGGCCTGGCGCGGCGAGTCCGACGTCGACGTGCAGTATCAGCTGACGGGCGCCGGCAAGCAGCGCGCCGGCGCATTCCTCGAACGCTGTGCGTATGTCGGCGCCGCCCCCGTCACGCTCGATGCCTACCGCGCCATGGTGGCGCGCCAGTCGTGGCAGGCGCAGGAGCAAAGAGTCGCCACCGATGACCTTGCGGCCGTGCTGGGCGGCGCCCATGCGGGACCGGGCATGCTCGACGTGGTGGGCGCGGCCCTGCATTCGGGGCGTTCGCTGCTGCTGTACGGCCCGCCCGGTAGCGGCAAGTCGACGCTGGCGCTGCAGCTGGGACAATTGCTGCATGGCCTGGTGGCCGTGCCGTACGCCATCGTCGCCGGCCAGGACATCATTCAACTGTATGACCCGGCGCAGCACCTGCCGCCGGCGCCGCAGCATGTCAGCCATGCGCGCCAGGTGCTGGAACGGCGCAGCACGGATATCCGCTGGGTGCTGTGCCAGCGTCCCGTGATCCACGTGGGCGCCGAGCTCGACGCCGGCATGCTGGAGCTGCGCCAGGACGCCAGCGGCGGCTGTTACCAGGCGCCGTTCCACGTGCGGGCGAACAACGGCATGCTGATCGTCGATGACCTGGGGCGCCAGCGCCTCGGCGCGGCGGAACTGCTGACGCGGCTGATGCAGCCGCTGGCGCGCGGCGTCGACCAGCTGGGCTTGCCGGGTGGCATGCATCTCAGCGTGCCGTTCGACAGCGCGCTGCTGCTGGCCACGAACCTGGCGCCCGGCGCATTGCTCGATCCCGCCTTGCTGCGCCGCATCGGCTACAAGGTGCAGGTGGGACCGCTGGGGGATGGCGCCTACCGCGCCCTGTTTCGCCAGCAATGCAGGGCGGCCGGCATCGCGTTTGACGAGCCGGCCCTGAACCACCTGATGCAGCACTTGCATGGCGCGCAAGGACGGCCGCTGCTGGCCAGTTATCCCCATGAATTGCTGGCGCGTATCGCCGACTTCGCGGGCTTCGCCGGCAGCGAGGCGCAGCTGACGGTGGCGACCCTGGAACAAGCCTGGAGCAGCCTGTTTGCCAGCTGCGACATGCCGGCCGCCAGCCTGTGCGAGCGCATCGCATGAAGAACCGGCGCGCCCTCCTGATGATGGGCCTGGCGGTCGTGCTGGGCCTGCTGGCCGTGCTGCTGGCCTCGCACTGGCTGCTGCGCCAGACGCCGGCCGGCAAGGGCAAGATCGTCGTCGCCGCCAGCGATGTCAACCTGGGCCAGCGCCTGACGCCCGAGATGTTGCGCCTGGCCGAGTGGCCGGCGGAAAGCCTGCCGCAGGGCGCGCTGCAAGACCCGCTGAAATTGTCCGGCCGCGTGCTGAAAACGAGCGTGCTGCGCGGCGAGCCGCTGAGCGAGGCCAAGCTGGCGCCGGCCGGCACGCTGGGCGGCCTGTCGGCCCTGATCACCGAGGGGCGGCGCGCCATCACCGTGCGCGTGAACGATGTGATCGGCGTGGCCGGCTTCGCCTTGCCGGGCAACTATGTCGACATCATCGTGAGTACGCATCAGGACGGTGAGCGGGGGCAGGGACGCAGCATTTCCAAGATCGTGCTCGAACGCATCCTGGTGCTGGCCGTGGCGCAGGAAGTGGGGCGCGACGAGACCAAGCCGCGCGTGGTCAATGCGGTGACGCTGGAAGTGACGCCGGAACAGGCGGAAAACCTGGACCTGGCGCGCAGCGTGGGCACCTTGTCGCTGGTGCTGCGCAACCAGGTCGACCCGCAGCCGGGCGTGACCGCGGGCGCCACCAAGCTGACCTTGCTGGGCGGACCGCACGAAGCCGACGCGGCGCCGGCCGCGCCGGCTCCTGCCGCCGTGCCCGTGGCGCCGCGTCC
>CAUSDR010000020.1:0-30047 GCA_963530105.1 uncultured Janthinobacterium sp. | reverse complement strand
GTGTAGACGTCGCGCTTGACGACGCCATACAGCGGGATCAGCAGCGGCACGGCTTTCAGGGCGACCCAGGAGCCGCCCGGATGCAGGGGGGCGACGATGGTTTCCCACGCCAGGCACCAGGCGATCAGGGTGGCCAGGCTGGCGATGGCGCCCCAGTGCAGGTATTTGTGCAAGGTGCCGTGCATCACGCGCCTGCCAGTTTCGCGGCGTTTTCCGCCAGGCGGCGGCCGAGGGCAATGGCCAGGCGTTTTTCATCTTCGCTGATGGCCTTGTCGCCATCGATGCCCGACCAGTGCGTGGCGCCGTAGGGCGAGCCGCCCGTGGACGTCGTCATCAGCTCGGCGTGCGTGTAGGGCAGGCCCATGACCAGCATGCCGTGGTGGAAGAGGGGGATCATCATCGACAGCAGGGTCGATTCCTGGCCGCCGTGCAGGCTGCCCGTGGAGGTGAACACGCAGGCGGGCTTGCCGGACAGGCTGCCGGCCAGCCAGTCGCTGGCCGTGCCATCCCAGAAGTACTTCATGGCGGCGGCCATGTTGCCGAAGCGCGTGGGCGACCCGAGGGCCAGGCCCGCGCACTCCTGCAAGTCGTCCAGTTCCACGTAGGGCGCGCCGTCCAGCGGCACTTCCGGCGCCGTCGCTTCGGCCACCGTGGAGACGGCGGGCACGGTGCGCAGACGGGCATCGCAGCCAGGCACGCTTTCCACCCCCTGGGCAATCAGTTCGGCCAGCTGGCGCGTGGCGCCATGGCGTGAATAAAACAATACAAGAATAATCAGATTGGTTGGCTTCATCATTGGTATTATAGGGCGCTTTACAGCCTGATACGACTGCTGTCATGGCGCCGTCCTGATTTCGAACATGTTTTCAAAATATATACTGCCGTTCCTGCACTACCTGTGGCGTAACCTGAGCATCGGTGCCGACATCGTGCGCGGCCTGACCTGGTCCGAAACGCGCGACCTGCTGCAATTCGCGCGCCGCCGCGTGCGCGAGGAAAGCCTGCCGCAAGTGGCGGGCAGCCTGACGTTCGCCACCGTCTTCGCGCTGGTGCCGCTGCTGACCCTGGCGCTGGCCATCTTCACCACTTTCCCGCTATTCAATACCTTCCGCCACGCGCTGGAAGACTATTTCGTGCAAAGCGTCATGCCCAAGGGGATCTCGAACACCATCCTCGGCTACCTGACGACGTTCGCCTCGAAGGCCACGCGCCTGTCGGCCATCGGCGCGGGCGCGCTGATCGTCACCTCGGTGGGCATGATGGGCTTGATCGAGCGCGTCTTCAACCGCATCTGGCGCGTGCGCCAGGAACGCCGCTGGACCAAGCGCCTGCTGGTCTACTGGGCCATCGTCACCCTGGGGCCGCTGCTGGTGGGCGTGTCGCTGACGGTGACGTCGCGCGTCTTCATCGCCACCAGCGGCGTGGTGGGCGCCGTGCCTTTCCTCGGCACCGTGTTCTATACGCTGGTGTCGGTCGGCCTGACGATGCTGGCGTTCACCCTGCTGTACATTGCCGTGCCGAACCGCGACGTCGACTGGCGCGACGCGGCCTGGGGCGGCTTGCTGGCCGCGCTGGCGTTCGAGGTGGCCAAGCGCGGCTTCGGTGAATTCATCCAGGAATTTCCCACCTATTCGCGCATCTACGGCGCGCTGGCCGCCTTGCCGCTGTTCCTCGTGTGGATCTACCTGAGCTGGATGATCACCCTGGTGGGCGCCTTGCTGGTGGCCGCCTTGCCCGTCGTGAAATACGAGCGCTGGTGGTACGAGGCGGCGCCGGGCAGCGAATTCGTCGACGCCGTGGCCATCCTGAAAGTGCTGCACCAGGCCTGCCACTGCGCCGATTCGGCCCTGGTGGGCGCGGCCGAGATCCGCCGCAGCACGCGCCTGGGCTTCGAAGAGATGGAAACCCTGCTCGACAAGATGGTGTCGCAGGGCTGGGTGGGACGAGTCAACGTGGAAGGCGCCGTGCGCGTGCAGTGGGGCAAGCGCGTGCCCGACAGTTCCGATCACTGGGTCTTGCTGGGCAACGTCAACCGCATCACCCTGGCCGACGTCTACCGCCTGTTTGTCTTCGGCGGCATGCGCGTCAATTCCGGCTACCCGGCCGGTTCCACGAATGAGCGCGACATCAAGGCGGCCGAAGAAGCGGCCGCGCTGGCGGCGCAGGTGGAAAATGCCGTGGAAGAGGGCCTGGGCATGAGCCTGGCCCAGCATTTCGGGGAAGTGCGCTGCAACTAGGCCGGCTGCTGCCGGCGCTGGCCGGGAATCAGGCTTGCTCCGCTTTTTTCTTGCGCAGCGCAATGCCCGTGCACATCAGGCCCGCCAGCAGCATGGCATAGGTGCCCGGTTCCGGGACGGCGGGAATGGCGTCGGGAACGACGAAAGAATTGAAGGCAATGCTACGCTCCGTGGTGGGCCAGGACGAGGTTGGAATGCCATCGCTGTTGCGGCTTTGCTGCAGCAGCGTACCCACCGATTCCCACGTCACCATGACGGCGATTGGATCATAGGCGGCTTGCCGCTGCACCTGGAACATGATGGCATCGCCTGCATTGACATGAATATCATACTTGCTCAAGTCGATGGAAAATTTGCCGTTTTTTGCGGTGGTCACGACATCGGCGGTCCAGCTGCCGTTGTACCAGGTGTCAGATTGCCCCAGTTGCAGCTTGAACGACATGGTGCCGTTCAATGACGTCACATCCGAGTTGGCATACAGTTCCATGCCGGAGAGCAATCCGGAAGACTGGGTATGGAAAGTCTGCTGATAGGCGGCGAAGCCGATCGGGAACGAGCCTTTGCGGCCATCGGAATTATTCACGTCGATAACAGGCGTGCCTTGCGCCAGGGACATGCCACTCGACAGGAGCAGGCCGATGGCGATGCAGGACTTGATTGCTGAAATGATTTTCATATTTCCCTTTAATAATATTTCCAAAAGGAAAATAGTATTTTTGGGTAGATTTTATGTCAACGCAATCCTCGCCTGACGTTGGCATTCCTTGACCTGCGTAAATTCGATAACCGTTCCCTTGCCCGATGCTCTTTTTCGCATGACCTGCGCCGTGTCGATTCCGGCGCGGTGTTTACGGGAAGACGACCGGCTGCAAGGCCGCTTGCCGGGCGGTCGCGCTGAAGGCGGCCGCGTCCTGCGCGCGCACCACGCCCAGGTAATACGTGTCTTCGCCGCCGAGCAGGTTGACCAGGCGCAGCTGATGCTGCGCCAGGTGGGCGGCGATGGCGGCCAGGCCCTCGGCCATGGCGTCGCCATCGTCCCGTTCGGCCCAGCGGAAGTCCTGCAGCGCGGGCAGCTCGATATGCTGGCCGATACGCGGCACTTCATCGACGGCTTTCCAGTCCAGCGTGGTGCCGTGGCCCAGCGCATCGGCGGCCGTGGACCACAGCAGGAAGAAACACGCCGCTTCGGGCGTGTCGCCTTCGTATTCCTCTTCCGGGTCGTCCTGCGCCAGCGCTTCCAGGGTGATGTCCACGCAGCGCGCGGCCAGGTCCGCGTCGCCTTGCAGGAGCAGGGCGGCCATGGCGCGCAGCTGCTCGCGGTCCGTTTGCGCCAGCAGGTGCGCCGGCGTAAAGCTGCGGCGCCTGGCGGGCTTCTTCTTGCCCAGCCCCATGGCGTCGCTCAACTGGGCCGTGATGGCCGCCTTGAAGTTTTCCACGGTGTCGAACTGCTGCAGCAGCTGGCCCGTGAAATCCATGCTCCAGGCCATGCCATCCTTGACCACATATAAAAAGTCGCTTTGCACGGCCACGCCGCGCAAATGGTGGGCGGGCGGGTACAGCGGCGCGAAGGCCTGCCTGCCGTCGGGCGTCAGCATGCACGCCCGCCCCTGCGCGTCGATGGCGAAGATCAGGTTCTTGCGCAGCCTGGGCGGCGACGAGGTGGTGGCGCTGTCGATGGCTTCATACTGGCAGGGCGCCAGCAGCTCGCCCCGGCTATTGGCCAGGCCAAACAGGTAGCGGCCGTCGATGCGCTGGCTGACGATGGCGATGCTCTTCTTCGTGCCGAAGTCCTGCACGGAACTGTAGACGGGCGGCAGCAGCACCTTGCCCGTCGCATCGAGCACGCCGCAGACATTGCGCTCGTCGTTGCCGGTCTGGCGTTCGACGTCGATATGGCCGTCCTCGCGCTGGCAGATATGGTCCACGCCGTCGAGCAGCAGCGCGCCGTCGGGCAGGCGCAGCAGGCGGCTGGCGCCCTGTGCATCGATCTGCTGCACCAGATGGGGGCTGATCACGTACAGGGCGCCCGGGGCGGGCGGCAGCACCACCGTGCCGTTCAAGTCCATGACGCCGTGCGCTTCGGGCGCATCCGCCGTGGCAAACGTGATCCAGCCATCGCCGGCGTCGCCGGTACGCAGCGCGGCGAAGCCCGGCGACAGGGGCGCGATCCAGCGTCCGTATGGCGTGACGAGGCCCAGGATGGCGGACGGTCCGGGCTTGCATACCTCGTAGCACAGGGCGTCGTCCAGCCATGCCCGTACTTCCAGTCCTTGCAGGAACGGTAAATCTTGCGCATCGAGTTCCTCGACATCGGCCAGCTGCGCGCTGGCCGTGGCCGACCAGTAGCCGGTCGCCGGCGCTGCGCAGGCGGCGGCCAGCAGGGGCGCCAGCGCTTCGCGCTCGCCGTGCAGCAGAGCAAGGTGCAGAGCTTGCGCCTCGGCGCGCAGGGCGTCGAGCGCGGCCGCGTAGTCGGGCGTATCGAGGTCGTGGGGCAGCAATTGCACGCAATCGAGCACCAGCCATGCCTGGCCGCCCGCCAGCAGGGTGCTGATGGCGGCGCGCGCAACGATGGCGGCCGCGTCGCGCGGCGGTTCCATCCGCTGCGACAGGGCTTGCCAGCTTGCCTGCGCCTGCGCCATCGGCGCGGCCAGCACGCAGGGGCAGTCTTCGCCATCGCCGTAGACGGGCCAGGCGATGGCTTGCGCGCCGGCGCCGACGAGCAGCTTGAACAGCATGGGAATATCGCGCCGCCATTCGGCCAGGCCGGTGATGCCGTCGGTGTCGAAACCGGCCTGGCCGGGTAAAAATGCGGTGCTGAACAGGGCTGCGGTATGGATCATTGATATTTATCTAAAAGTAATCGGGGCATTCAGGGCGACGGCGGCATCAGCCAGTGCGCCAGTGCGCCGCGATCGAGCCCCAGCTGTCTGGCTGCGGCGGCCGCCTCGAAGGCCCACAGGCCGTAATAGCCGCCCAGGCCCTGCGCGCGCAGATGGCCGTTGAACCAGTCTTCGCGCACCAGCGCCGCGTGCCAGGTGGCCAGGTAGCGGCGCAGGTGCGCCAGCTGCTGCGCCGGGTCTTCCGCGTGCAGGCTGTCGTACAGGGCCGTGTAGGGTTCGGCGAAATACCATTCGTCGACGGCGGGGCGCTGCGGCTCGATGGCGGACAGCAGCGCCTCGTACACGCCATCCTCGCCATCGAAGGCCGTCTGCAGGGCGGCCAGGCGCGCGGCCAGGTCGTGGCGGCCGAACAGCAGGGTCGCGCCCAGCAGCTGCAGCGTGCGCGCATAGTCCGTCAATTGTTCGAAATTAAAGGCGGGCAAGGCGGCGTCATCGTAGGCCTCGGCCAGGGCCGCGCGCGCCGTTTCGCAGGCGGCGACGGCCGCTTCCAGCGCCGTTTCCACTCCCGCCAAGGGCAAGCCCGCCGTGTAGCGCAGCGAGAATACCTGGTAGGCGGCGCTGGCGGCCGCGCATGCCCAGTAGGCCGCGTCGCCGCCGTCGCTTTGCGCCTGCGCCTGCGCGCGGACATAGGCGGCCAGCAGGGCGTCGAGGTAGGCGAGGTTGCGGGCAAAGTCGAACGGCGCGGGCGGCGCCTGGCGCGGCGCGTGCGGCCACGGCGCGGAGCCGGGCAGGCAGGTATCGGCGCAGTCGCGCTGGATGGCCCAGTCGGCGAAGATCTGCTGCAGATACTGCGCCGTCTCGTCGTCGTGGACGATGGCGCCGGCGCCCACCAGGGTCGTGCCCAGCAGGGTGTAGCCCGGGAAGCGGCTGCTTTCGTAGGCGATGGTGGTGACGCTCTGGATGGTCTGGCCGTCGCTCAGGTCGCGCACGCGGAAGTACACGTCATCCCAGCCGGCCAGCGCTGGCGCTGGCGTGCCGGCGGGCAGGGCGGCCCAGCTGCCGTCGGCCTGCTCTGCATGGGCATCGAGCAGCTCGTCGATGCCGCCGGGGCGGTCGATGCGGTTGTTGGCGTCGTATTGCAGGCCCAGTTCGGCCGCGAACGCGGCCGCGTGGCGGCCCTCGAAGACCAGGTACTGGGCGTTCAGGGTGCCCACCAGCAGGTCCGTGTGCCGGCCCGCCACGGCCAGCGCCTGCGGCAGCCGGTACCAGTGGTAGCCGGGAATGCCGGCCATGGGGCCGCCTTCGGCCGCCTGCGCGTTGGTGCAGCGCAGCTGTTCCAGCCACTCATAGCGCGCGCGCCGCGCCGCCTCGGTGCCGCTGCCGCGGCCAGTCAATTCGTCAAACAGGGTATTCAACAACATCGTCCATCTATCCTAAAAAAAGTCCGCGCGACGGGCGCTCACGCTGCTGACGTTTGTGCAAACGCAAACAGCGCGTCAAGCACGGCGTCCGGCTGTTCCGCCATCAATTCGTGCCCGCTGTCGACCTGCACCACCGTGCCATGCGCGATGCTTGCCGTCAGCAAACGGGTCGACTTGGGCGGCGTCATCATGTCGCGCGCGCCAAAAATGAATAAAGCGGGGCAGTGTACCGAAGCGGCGGCGATTTCGCCGTTCGCGTAGGCATTGCAGGCAAAGAAATCCGTGTGAAATACGCGATCGGGGTTGATGGCGGCGATGCGCTGCTTCAGGCGCCGCGCGCCGCCCATGGCGTAGAAGCCGGGGCCGGGGAACGACGGCTTTTGCGCGATCGACGAATGCGACCAGATATTGACCATGTCGATGGCCGCCTGTTCATCGCTCAATGACGTTTCCAGCAGGGCGGGCGAGACCTTCATCGGATAGGTGGCGCCGAGCATGGCCAGGTGGCTCACGCGCTCCGGCGCCAGGAATGCCGCTTCCAGCGCGATCAAGGAACCCATGCTGTGGCCGACGAGCATGGCCTTGTGCGCGCCGGCCGCGTCCAGCACGGCCAGTATCCAGCGCGCCAGTTCTTCCACGCTGTTTTTCGCCGCGCCGCCGCTGCGGCCATGGCCCGGCAAGTCGACGGCCAGCACGTTCCAGCCGTGGTGGGCGAAATAGCGCGTCTGCAGGGCCCACACGCTATGGTCGTTCTGCGCGCCGTGGATGAAGACGGCCGTGGGTTGATTCGGGTCAAAAGCTTTGCCGCCCGTGTAGCAGTAGGCCGTGGCGTTGGCGATGGTAAGCAGCATGTCAGGCGCCTTTCTGCGACAGTTTCAGGCCGCGGGCCAGGTCTTCAATCAGATCGTCCGCGTCTTCCAGGCCCACCGACAGGCGCATGGTGCCTTGCGTGATGCCGGCCTGCGCCAGCTGCGCGTCGGGCACGCGGAAATGCGTGGTGGAGGCGGGGTGGATGACGAGCGACTTGGCGTCGCCCACGTTGGCCAGGTGCGAAAAGATCTTCAGGCTGTCGACGAAGCGCTGGCCCGCCGCGCGGTCGCCGCGCAGGTTGAAGGTGAAGACGGCGCCCGCGCCCTTCGGCAGCAGGGTTTTCGCCAGTTCGTAGTCGGGGTGCGACGGCAGTTCGGGGTAGGACACGGATGCCACGGCGGGGTTGGTCAGCAGGAAGTCGACCACCTTGCGCGTGTTGGCGACGTGGCGGTCCATGCGCAAGCCCAGGGTTTCGATGCCTTGCAGGACGGCGAAGGCGTTGTGCGGGCTCATGACGGCGCCGAAATCGCGCAAGCCTTCGCGCCGCGCGCGCAGGGCGAACGGCGCCACCGTCGATTCCTCGGCGAAGACCATGCCGTGGAAGCCCTCGTACGGCTCGCACAGTTCGGCGTAGCGCCCCGTCCTGTCATGCGCGGCTTGCCAGTCGAACGTGCCGCCATCGACCAGCAGGCCGCCGATGGCCGTGCCGTGCCCGCACAGGAACTTGGTGGCCGAGTGGAACACCAGGTCGGCGCCATGCTCGAAAGGGCGCAGCAGGTAGGGCGTGGTGAAGGTCGAGTCGAGCAGCAGCGGCAGGTGGTGCTCGTGCGCGAGGGCGGCTATGCGCGGGATATCCAGCACGTCGAGGCCCGGGTTGCCCAGGGTTTCGGCGAACAGCACCTTTGTTTCAGGGCGGATGGCGGCGCGCCACGCATCCACGTCGCGCGGGTCGACGAACGTCGTCTCGATGCCGAAGCGCTTCAAGGTATACGCCAGCAGGTTGTGCGAGCCGCCGTACAGGGCGCGCGAAGCGACGATGTGCGAGCCGGCGCCGGCGATGGTGCGCAAGCCCAGGTGCATGGCGGCCTGGCCGCTGGCCGTGGCGATGCCGGCCACGCCCCCTTCGAGGGCGGCGATGCGCTCTTCCAGCACGGCGTTGGTGGGATTCGAGATGCGCGAGTAGACGTGGCCGGCCCGCTCCATGTTGAACAGCGAGGCGGCGTGGTCCGAGCTCTTGAAGGCAAACGAGGAGGTGAAATGGATGGGCGTGGCGCGCGCGCCCGTGGCCGGATCGGGCGTGGCGCCCGCGTGCAGGGATAAAGTGTCGAAACCGGGGTATTTCGGGCCGCTCATGGTGTCTCCGCCAAGTTTTTATAGTGGCAGGATCGTAACCTGATTTGCGGCTGAGTAAAAGGGCGGGCGTGCAGGGCGCATGACGCCGTGGCGGCGCATGGGCGGTGTAACCTGAAGTCCAAAAAAAAGTGACCGTCACGCGGCGGCGGTGGTAGGATATCGGGTCAGCGATTTTCGCGCTGGCCGGCCTTCGCGCGTGCGCCGCGAGGCGGGCAGCGGCACGTCAGCGAAGTCCTGGGAGTCAGACGCACGTTCATGACACGTCCACCAGGAAAGATCGTATGCCCGCAATATCGTTCGACGGCGCCCTCGCCGTACCCGGACCATCTATCGTCGACGGCCTGTGCCACGCAGGCTGGGTCATGCAAGAACATTTCATCGCCCCTGAACTGAGCCGCCAGCTGGCCGCCGAATGCGTGCAATCCATGCTCAACGGCAACATGAAAGGCGCCGGCGTGGGCAGCGGCCATGCGCCGCTGCTGCAGCCGGAGATCCGCGGCGACCATATCGAATGGCTGGAAGCGGGCCGCTCCGCCGCCTGTGATAGTTATCTTGCACATATGGAAACCCTGCGCCAGACCCTGAACCGCGAGCTGTTCCTGGGGCTGGACGAATACGAAAGCCATTTCGCCCTGTATGCGCCGGGCGCCTTTTACCGGGCGCACCTGGACCGTTTCCGCGACGATGACAAGCGCACCGTCTCCGTCGTGCTCTACCTGAACGCTGACTGGCGGCCCGAACACGGCGGCGCGCTGCGCCTGCACCCGCAGGGCGCGCCCGTGGTGGACATCGATCCCGTGGCGGGGCGCATGGCCATGTTCCTGTCGGGTGAGATGCTGCACGAAGTGCTGCCGACGGCGCATGAGCGGCTGTCGATCGCCGGCTGGTTCCGCCGCCGCGCGTGAGAACAGCTGCGGCGCGGGGAGGAGCGGGGCCGGCGAGGCCCGCTGGCTCGGCGCCGCCGTACGCGCGTACGGCAATCGCGTACTGCACTCGCGTACCGCAGGGTCGGTCGCGTACCGCTGGGCTTCCCGGCCGCGCCGCGCATCCGTCCGCCACGTTTTCATTGGACGCCTGGATAGTGCATCTTGTTGCCTGTAATCCCCTTCGATTTGATTGCGCGCAAGGCTGGATTTTTCCGCAGGCATAGGCTACAGTCGCTGTAAGGGCTAGAATAACTAAAAAACCAATCACGCGGACAGGACGGCCAATATGAAAGTATCTGAAATTCTCCAAGTCAAGGGCAATATCCTCTACACGGTCACGCCAGACCAGCCCCTGCTTGACGCGGCCAATACCATGGC
Source organism: uncultured Janthinobacterium sp. (assembly GCA_963530105.1). GTDB lineage: Bacteria > Pseudomonadota > Gammaproteobacteria > Burkholderiales > Burkholderiaceae_D > Janthinobacterium. Next base: position 20,082 of record CAUSDR010000020.1, on the reverse strand, counting down.
TGAAAAAGACATCGGTTCGCTGGTGGTCATGGAATTTGGCGACCTGGTCGGCATGCTGACCTTCCGCGAAGTGCTGAACGCGCTGCACGAAAACGCGGGCCAGATCGGCGGCGGCACCGTGCGCAAGCACATGGATGACCACCCGATCACCGTTACCCCCGATACGGAAGTCAATGAAGTGCGCCGCATCATGCTGGAAAAGCACGCGCGCTACCTGCCCGTCATGAATGCCAAGACCTTGCTGGGCGTCATTTCCTTCTACGACGTGGCGCGCGCCGTGCTGGAAGCGCAAAGTTTTGAAAACCAGATGCTCAAGGCCTACATCCGCGACTGGCCGGCCGAGACGACGGACTGACAAGAAATGCAGTAAAGACAACGCCGGCGATCGCCGGCGTTTTGCATTGCGGGCAACAATTCGGCCGCTCTAGGCCGCGCCCTGCAGCGCCTCGTTGTTCAGCCAGTTGCCCAGCGCCGTGGCCGTCATGGGGCGGGCGAACAGGAAGCCCTGTGCCATCGGGCAGCCCAGCGCCTGCAAAATCTGCGCCTGCCGCTCGTCTTCCACGCCTTCGGCGATGACGGCCAGCCCCAGGTTGCGGCCCAGCTGGATGACCATTTCCGCGATGCTGCTGCCGCGCGCCGAACCCGTGATTTCCGTCACGAAGGCGCGGTCGATCTTCAGGCGGTCCACTTGCAGGCGCTGCAGGTAGGATAGCGAGGAAAAACCCGTGCCGAAGTCGTCGATGGCGATGCTGACACCCGTCTGCTTGATCTGCCACAACATCTTGATCAGCATGTCGGGCTCTTCCATGGCCATTGATTCCGTGATTTCCAGCTCGATGAATTCGGGCGGCGCCTGCGTCTCTTCCAGCGCCGCGCGCAGCATTTCCAGGAACAGCGGGTGGCGGAACTGCACCTGCGAGACGTTGACGGACATGACGAAATTGCGGTGGCCCTGCTCGCGCAGCAGCACCAGTTCGCGGCAAGCCGTGCGCAGCACCCATTCGCCCAGGTCGATGATGATGCCGGAATACTCGGCGATGGGGATGAAGCGGTCGGGCGAGATGAACTTGCCGTCCGGCGTCTGCCAGCGCAGCAGCGCTTCGGCGCCGACGGGACGGCGCGTGGTGAGGTCGATCTGCGGCTGGTACACGACGAACAGCTGGCCCTGGCTAAAGGCCGTGCGCAGCGCGTGCATCATGCGCACGCGCTCGCGGATTTCAATGCCCATGCTGCGCGAAAAATAGAAGTGGCCGGCGCGCTGCTGGCTTTTTGCCCGTTTCAGGGCGATATCGGCATCCTTCAGCGCATCGGCGCCCGTGCCCGCGTGTTCGCCCAGGCGCACCAGGCCCAGGGTGGCGGACAATTGCACGTCCTGGCCGTCGATGCAGAACGGCGCCTGGAACAGGGCCAGGATGTTGGCCGGGTTGACTTGCGACGAATCGCCCAGCACGCAGAAGATGTCGCCGCCCAGGCGCGCCACCGTCAATTGCGAACCCAGCTGGGTTTGCAGGCGGCCCGCCACGGCGACCAGCAGCAGGTCGCCGAACTGGTGGCCCAGCGCATCGTTGGTCTCGGCAAAATGGTCGAGATCGACGAGCGACAGGGTGGCGTCGTCGCGCGCGGGGCCGGCCAGGGTGGCGTCGAGGATTTCCACCAGGCGCGTGCGGTTCGGCAGCTTCGACAGCTGGTCGTAGAAGGCGGCATTATGCAGGTGCGACACCAGCTCGACATTGTCCAGGCCCACGGCGACGTTGCTGCAAAACACTTCCAGCAAGCTTTCATCGATGGCGGTGAGGGGGCGCGGCAGCAGCAGATAGGCGGCCGCGTCGCGGCTGGCCTTGCCGGCGAAGTACAGGGTGGCGTAATCATGTGCGTAGACATTGCGCCGCTGCGTCAGCGTGTGCTCGATGGCGGCCATCACGCGGGGATTCTGCAGCCCGCACAGGGCGCTGTGCGGCAGGCCGGAAAAGCTGCCCGTGCAGGCGGAAACGAGCAGCTCCTTGCCGCCACTGTCGAGCATTTCCTGCACGCACAGCACGCCGTCGGCGCGGATGCGCAGCAGGTCGGCGATCTGCGCCAGCACGCCGGCCGAGAAATTCTGCACGCCGTGCAGCGCCATCAGCTGCGTGCTGGCGTGGACGATCTGGTCCAGGCCGCGCCGGCTGCTGCTGATCGAGCGTATCTGCTCGTACGAGCGGATGGCCGCCGTGACAGTGGTAAACAGCTTGATGCGCGTCAGTTCGGACTTGGTCTTGTAATCGTTGATGTCGAAATCGCGGATGGCGTCGATTTCCGGCGCATAGCCGGGCTGGCCCGTGCGCAGGATGATGCGCACGTCCGTCATTTTGAGGGTTTCGCGGATGTAGCGCACCAGGTGCAGGCCCGCGTCGTCCTGTTCCATCACCACGTCGAGCAGGATGACGGCGATGTCGCTTTCATGCTTGAGCAGCTCGCGCGCCTGGCCCGCCGAATACGCGTGCACGAATTCCAGCGGCCGGTGCTGCATTTCCAGGTTGCCCAGCGCGAAAGTCGTGGTGGAGTGGACGTCTTCATCGTCGTCGATGATCATCACCCGCCACACGCTGCGCGGCGCGGCGGCCAGCGGCGCCGCTGGTTGTTCATCGAGGAATACCAGGTCGTCGTGATCGTCCTTGTGGGGGTCAAGGGGGATGATCGGTGCGGGCATGTATAAGCTTCTCCAGGATGACTCGGTATCAATACGAGCAGTCACGACAAGCCCATGGCGGTGTTGCGTTGCCGCGCCGCACTTGCGTACGGACTGCGGCAACGCGCCTGGCCCTGGGCGTGTTGTGACGTGCTCTCGGCGCAGCCTAAATCTGCCGTGGCGTTCAGTATTGTGTGCCGCGCTCTGATCCAAGTATATAGCTATTTAATAAGCAAAATGTTTTTTTAAGTCTCCCGTGGAGCGCAATATTTCTTGTATTGCATGATTGCAACTCTTATTTGGTATTTTTCATACGAAAAAAAACGCGGGATTTTAAAATGGCGATTTTTGACGGGGTCAAATAGCGCGGCGGGAGGGCCGGCGAGCGGGGAATATCGGGCGGCGGGGCCGCATTGGCGGCATGCCATGCCCCGCAGGCTGGTAGAATTGAGTTTTCCAGTCTTTCACACTTCCTATTATGTCCGGCAATACTTTTGGCAAGCTGTTTACTGTTACCACTTTCGGCGAATCGCATGGCCCGGCCATCGGTTGCGTGATCGACGGCTGTCCGCCGGGCCTGGTCCTGTCGGAAGCCGATATCCAGCCCGAACTGGACCGCCGCAAGCCGGGCACCTCGCGCCACGTGACGCAGCGCCAGGAATCGGATACGGTGGAGATTCTTTCCGGCGTCTACCAGGGCGTGACGACGGGCACGCCCATCGCGCTGCTGATCCGCAATGAAGACCAGCGCAGCAAGGATTACGGCAATATCGCGGAAAGCTTCCGTCCCGGCCACGCCGACTACACCTACTGGCATAAATACGGCGTGCGCGATCCGCGCGGCGGCGGGCGTTCCTCGGCGCGCCTGACGGCGCCCGTGGTGGGCGCGGCGGCGGTCGCCAAGAAATGGCTGCTGCAGCAGTACGGCACCACCTTCAAGGGCTGCATGAGCCAGCTGGGCGGCATCGCCGTGCCATTCCAGTCGTGGGAGCACGTGCATGCGAACCCGTTCTTTGCCGCCAGCGGCGACGCCGACCTGATCGCGCGCATGGAAGAAGCCATGGACCAGTTGCGCCGCGACGGCGATTCCATCGGCGCGCGCATCGACGTCATCGCGCAAAACGTGCCTGTCGGCCTGGGTCAGCCCATCTACGACAAGCTCGATGCCGACATCGCCTACGCCATGATGGGCATCAATGCCGTCAAGGGCGTGGAAATCGGCGCCGGTTTTGACTCCGTGGCGCAAAAGGGTTCCGAGCACGGCGACGAACTGACGCCGGAAGGCTTTGTCGGCAATCACGCCGGCGGCGTGCTGGGCGGCATCTCGACGGGGCAGGATATCAGTGTCTCGATCGCCATCAAGCCGACGTCGTCGATCCGCACGCCGCGCCGCTCGATCGACAAGGAGGGCAATCCCGTGCTGGTGGAAACCTTCGGCCGCCACGACCCGTGCGTGGGCATCCGCGCCACGCCGATCGCCGAAGCCATGCTGGCGCTGGTGCTGATCGACCACGCCCTGATGCACCGCGCGCAGTGCGGCGATGTGTCGGTTTCGACGCCGAAGTTGAAATGAGCTGAAGGTTGTCGGATGACGGGCCTGCGGCCCTGATCCGACCTGCGCCCCATGCCATGTGTTGCGGCGATGTCGGGTTACGCCATTCTGGCTAACCGGACCTGCGCGTCGATGTGGTTTTTCTCATTAGACAACAAAGTTCGCGGCACCTGACAAAACCGTAGCGAGCGGAAGGGAGAGGTGGCTAAGAAGCGCAACCGTACGCTAGTACGGTGAGCATCGCAGGCCGCCTATACCGACGCGTAGTAGGTTTGGTCAGGTGTTCTCATGCCACCTTGTTCGCCACCAATTCCAGCTGGTGCCGCATCTCCACCGACTGCACCAATAACGCCCGGATATCGTTGATCAGGTTGAATTCCGTCTGGTTCAGCTGGATCGGCGGGAAGCTGTCGTCCCAGTCGCCGTACAGGAATCCCGTCGGGTGGCCGTTGGCCGACAGCGGCAGCACGACGAAGCTGCGCGCTTCCGACAGGGTTGCCTTCCACCATTGCGGCAGCTTGGCGGCGAATTTCGGGTCGCGCGCATTGTCGATGAAGATCACGCGGTCGCTATTGAGGGCCGCGTGGAAGACGTTCGGTTCATACGCGTCGCCAAACACCATCAGGTCCTGCAGGTCGGCCATGCCGTCGCCCATGCTGATGCGCGCCGAATACAGGTGATCCTTGTGGTTGCGCACGAAGGCCACCGAGCGCGAAAAATCAAAGCCCTGGTGCAGCGTTTCCAGCGCCATCGAGACCATCTGGCCCGGACTGGCGCTGCCGATGGCGCCGCGCAGGTCGGCCAGGCCGCTGATCAAGATGCGGTTGCCCTCGGCGCGCATGCGCGTCGACGCCAGCTGGCGCGCGCGCCGTTCGGCCGGTTTCGACAGCGGCGCGATCGACAGGTCGGCCGCCGCCATCGCCTTGGCCTTGTCCACGGCGACCACCAGGTCGGTGGCCGCGATGCCCAGCGTGCCCGCATAGTCGTCGATCAGCGCGTGCACCTGCGCCGCGCCGGCCGCGTCGTCGTGCCACAGCGAGTCGGCGCAGCGCGCCGCCATGGTCGACAGGCCCGCCATCCAGTCGGCGCCGCTGACGGGAGCGTTGTCCGGCGACGGCTCCATCGGCCGCATGCCGCTGATCAGGTGCTGCGGCAAGCCCCAGTGCGCGGCCGTGGCATAGCCCACTTCCGGCAGCGACAGGCCGAGGATTTCGCGCGCGGCGGCCGCCTCGTTGCCGGGACCCGCGTGCGCCTGCATGCGGGCCCAGAAGTCCGTCATGTAGAACGTCACCATCATGCGCCCCAGCGTATGCAGCATGGAGCAGACCACGGCCTGTTCCGCCTGCAGGCTGCCGGCGCTGGTGGCCACCTGCTGCGCCACCATCCCGGCCAGCACGGCCTTTTCCATTTCCACGTGGGCGCTGACGGAATCGGGCGATGCCTGCGACAGCTCCTCGATCAGCTTCAGTCCCAGCGCCAGGTGGCCGATGGCGTCGATGCCCAGCACCAGCACGGCTTTCGACACCGTGTTGACCCGCTGGCCAAAGGCCGAATACATGCCGCTGTTGGCCAGCCTGAGCACCTTGTGCGTGAGGACAGGGTCCGACAGCACCGTTTGCGTGATGTCGAATTCGTGGTCATCCTCGCCGCGCATGGCGCCCAGGATGGCGCTGATGGCCTTGGCGAAGCCGGGCATGTCGCCCTGCTGGCGCGTGCGCGCCCACAGCAGGTCCAGGGTGTTCTTGCCGAGCTGTGTCGGCGCCATGAAATGACCTGGATTCATTGCACACCTCCGCGCAGCTCATTGGCAGACGGCGTGGGCACCAGCGCCGCATAGGTTTTTTCACTCAAGGCCGACAGCGCGGCGTGGGCCGGCATCGGTTTTCCCGTCAGATAGCCTTGCACATAATGACAGCCGCGCGATTCCATGAAATGCATCTGCTCTTCCGTTTCCACGCCTTCGGCCACCACCGACAGATTCAAGTGCTTGGCCAGGTCGAGAATGGTATTGCAGATGGCCGCATCCTTGCTCGATGCGGGCAAGTCCTTGATGAAGGTGCGGTCGATCTTCAGCACGGAAATGGGGAAGCGCTTCAGGTACGCCAGCGAGGAATAGCCGGTGCCGAAATCGTCGATGGCGATGCGCGCGCGGCGCTCCGTCATCTTGCCGAGGATGGTTTCCGCATGCACGGGGTCGATCATCAGCGTGCCCTCCGTGATTTCCAGCACCAGGTGCTCGCCCGAGAGGCCCGAAAAGGCGATGGCGTCATCGAGCACGTCGAGGAATTTGTCGTTGCGGAACTGGCGCGGGCTGATATTGACGGAGATGTACAGCGGCCGCCTGGCCACGTCCTGGAACTGCTTGAGCTGCACGCAGGCCGCCTTCAATGCCCAGGCGCCCAGCAGGTTGATCAGGCCATTCGCCTCGGCGATGGGGATGAAGCGCACGGGCGGCACCAGGCCCAGGGTCGGGTGCTTCCAGCGCATCAGGGTTTCAAAGCCCTGGATCTGGCGCGTGCGGGCGTCGACGATGGGCTGGTAGAAAAGTAGAAACTCGCCCTCGCGCACGGCGTGGAACATGGCCGCTTCCAGCGAGATATCGTGCTCCGACGGGCCGTTCAGGCGCGGGCTGTACACCAGGCAGCGGGCCTTGCCCGTTTCCTTGGCGCGCGACATGGCCGCATCGGCCAGCGCCACCAGGCGCACTTCGTCTTCCGCGTGCAGCGGATAGATCGACACGCCGACGGAGGCGCCCACGTAGATCGTGTGGCCATCCACTTCGAACGGCGCCTGCAGGGTGGCCAGCAGGCGGCCCGTCACCAGCTTGATCTGCGCATCCGTGGCGCTGCCGGGCAGCACGGCGACGAATTCATCGCCGCCCACGCGCGCCAGGGTGTCGCTGTCGCGCAGGGTCTTGCGCAGGCGCGCCGCGGCCAGGCGCAGCACGGCGTCGCCGACCGGGTGGCCCAGGCCATCGTTGACCTTTTTAAAGCCATCGAGGCCGATGGTGGCCACCGAAAAGCCCTGGCCCGAGCGCGCGGCCTGGGCGATCACCATGCGGATGCGGTCCGACAGCAGCAATCGGTTCGGCAGGCCGGTCAGCGCATCGTGCGTGGCCATGTGGCGCAGGCGTTCTTCCGTGTTGTGCTGGGCCGACGTGTCGCGCCCCACCACCAGCAGTTCGGCGATGCCGGCCGCGCTCATATAAGAAGACAGGCGCAGCTCGAACCAGATTTCCTGGTCCGGCGTTTGCAGGCGCACTTCCAGGCGGCCCGGCTCTTCCAGCGCGTCTTCGAGCGCCGCTTGCAGCGCGGCGCGCGACGCCTCGGCCGCCAACGGCAGCAGCAGATGGCCGGACAGGCCGTTGGGTGCGCCGAACAGGGTGGCAGCGCGCTTGCTGGCAAACAGGATCAGGCCGTCCGCATCGAGGCGGAACACGACGTCGCCAGCCTCTTCCATGAGGTTGTCCAGCTCGTGGCGAGCTTCGCGGTGGGCGGCGGATGGGGTACTGGAAAACATCGTGCTGGCTTTTACCTTTTTTTTATCAGTGCCGGCACCCGCTGCAGGGCAGGGCGCCAACGAACAGTGCATCGTGCAGTTTGCCCCTTGCCGGGCAAAGGGTCGCTATCGGAACGCGATCCACACGAAATGTATCATTGAAAAGCACCCGATTACATGAAATAGAGCAACATTGCTTCAGGTTTTGTAAATATTCCTGCCTTGTATGAAAAAAATCAGCCCGCTTTTGCGCTGGCCGCTTTTTATCCCGCCTGGCGCCGCCGTGGCGCGCTTGCCCCGCCAGCGCGTTTGCGCTAGTCTGGCTCACGGACGATGCGGGCGGTGCGCCAGATGCGGCAAGGGCGCCATGATAACAAATCGCGATGGAGATACCCATGAATGCCTTTGACACGCATGAAGTTTTCAATCAGGCGACAGCGTTTGAAAATGTCAACCTGTTCGCCTGCGACCCGGCCCTGATCGAGGCGCTGCTGCGTGAAGGGGGCGGCGCGGCGCTGCAGGAGCTCGATGCGCTGGGCGAGCAGCTGGGGCGCGCCGAGACGTATGCGCTGGCGCGCGAAGCGAACCGGCATGGCCCGGAACTGCAGCAATTCGACCGTGCCGGACGGCGCATCGACGAGGTGGCGTTCCATCCCGCCTGGCATGAGCTGTTGGCCATGCTGATCGGCGCCGGCGCGCATGCCTCGCCATGGGCCGCGCCGGGGCCGGGTGCCCAAGTGGCGCGCGCGGCCGCCTATCTATTAGTGGGGCAGGTGGAAAACGGCGCGCAATGCCCGGTGACGATGACGTATGCGGCCGTGCCGGCGCTGCGCCAGGCCGTTGATCTGCCGCAGATCGCCGCGCGCTGGCTGCCGAAAATCCTCTCGCGCGAGTATGACCCGCGCTCCCTGCCGGTGGAGCAGAAGCGCGGCGCCCTGGTCGGCATGGGCATGACGGAAAAGCAGGGCGGCTCCGACGTGCGCAGCAACACCACGCGCGCTAGCCGCGTGCCGCCGGCCGAGGCGCGCACCCTGTTCGGCGAGCAGGCGGACGGCGCCTGGCGCATCGTCGGCCACAAATGGTTCTTTTCGGCGCCGCAAAGCGATGCGCATCTGATCCTGGCGCAGGCGGAAGGGGAGGGGCTGTCCTGTTTCTTCGTGCCCCGCTTCCTGCCCGACGGCAGCCGCAATGCCATCCGCGTGCAGCGCCTGAAGGACAAGCTGGGCAACCGCTCGAACGCGTCGTCGGAAGTGGAGTTCGCCAACGCGCATGGCTGGCTGGTGGGCCAGCCGGGGCGGGGCATTCCCACCATCCTGGAAATGGCCAGCCACACGCGCCTCGATTGCGTGCTGGGCAGCGCCGGCATCATGCGCGCCGCCCTGACGCAGGCGCTGCACCATGCGCGCCAGCGGGCCGCGTTCGGCAAACCGCTGGTGGAACAGCCGCTGATGCGCAATGTGCTGGCCGACCTGGCGCTGGAATCGGAAGCGGCCACGGCGTTCGCGCTGCGCCTGGCGCGTTGCTTTGATGAAAAGGATGATCCCCAGCAAGCCATGCTGGCGCGCGTGCTGACGCCGGCCGGCAAGTACTGGATTTGCAAGCGGGGTCCCGGTTTCGGCGCCGAAGCGATGGAAGTGCTGGGCGGCACCGGCTATGTGGAAGAGGCGCCGCTGGCGCGCCTGTACCGCGAATTGCCCGTCAATTCGATCTGGGAAGGCTCGGGCAATGTGATGTGCCTGGACGTCTTGCGCGCCTTTGGCAAGTCGCCCGCTGCGCGCGAAGCCCTGGCCGCCGAGCTGGCGCTGGCTGGCGACGGGCACGCCGCCTTTGTCGCTTGCCGCGCGCGCCTGCTGGCCGACCTGGACGGACCGCAGACGGACGAATTCGGCGCCCGGCAATTGGCGGAGCGCATCGTGCTGGCCGTGCAGGCCGGCTTGCTGCTGCGCCATGCGCCGCCGTTCGTCGCGCAGGCATTCCTGCAGTCGCGGCTGGCGCAGGCGCCGGGCGGGGCCTATGGACGCTTGCCGGCCGGCACCGATTGTGCGGCCATCCTGGCGCGCGCGCTGCGCGAGTATTGAGCTTGCGCCGCGGCCAGTGTACGCATCTGCGAATCTGCGCATTTACGAATCAGGAATGCAATTATTTCGAAAATTCCGGCCACAGGCGGGCTGCGGGCTGGGATAATGCCGCAATCCATCAATTTATCGACACACGGCGCGCTGGCGGTGCAGGCATGCCGCCGCGCCAGCGAGTAGAGAAAGAAAAACAACATGAAACAAGACCCACGCTTCCCGAATTTGTTCATTACCGATCATCCATTGATCCAGCATAAGCTGAGCCACATGCGCGAGCACGATACGTCGACGCGCACCTTCCGTGAATTGCTCAAGGAAATCACTCTGCTGATGGGCTATGAAATCACGCGCGACCTGCCGCTGACCACCCGCGAAATCAAGACTCCGCTGGTGACCATTGACGCGCCCGTCATCGCTGGCAAGAAACTGGCCATCGTGCCTATCTTGCGCGCCGGCATCGGCATGAGCGATGGGCTGCTGAACCTGGTGCCATCGGCGCGCGTGGGCCACATCGGCGTGTACCGCGATCCGGCCACGCACATGCCCGTGGAATACCTGGTGCGCCTGCCGGACTTGAACGAGCGCACTTTCATCCTGTGCGACCCGATGGTGGCGACCGGCAATTCGGCCGTGTACGCCGTCGACGTGCTGAAAAAGCGGGGCGTGACGGACGAGCAGATCATCTTCCTGGCCCTGGTGGCCGCGCCCGAAGGCGTGACCGTGTTCCAGAACGCGCACCCGAACGTCAAGATGTTCTGCGCCTCGCTCGATTCGCACCTCGATGACCACGCGTACATCGTGCCGGGCCTGGGCGACGCGGGCGACCGTATCTTCGGCACCAAGTAAGCGACTTTCAGGCGAGTATTGCGATGGCAACCTTGATCGATCCGGATTTCCGCGCCCGTCTGCGCGCCTTGAACGACAAATACGCGGCCGGCGTGCCCGCCCTGATGCAGGCCATCGGGCAGGCGCGTAGCCGCTGCGACAGCGAAGGACCGCGGCTGGAACCGTTGACGGAGCTGCACCGTGCCCTGCACGCGGTGGCTGGCTCGGCCGCTACCTTCGGCTTTGCCGCGCTGGGCCAGGAATGCCGGCGCATCGAGCAGCTGGTGCGCACCCTGCTCAATGAGCCGGGGGAGGTGCTGGCCGACTGGCCGGCCTTGAGCGTGGAGGTGGGCGCGCTGTTGCGCTGGGCGGAGCATGATGCGGCGGCCACCCACTTCAGCGTTTGAGCGACAATAATACGGTGGTGTGGTTGCAATGATTCATTTGATGCAACGCAAAGCCGTCGCGTCGCAGATTAGGATATAGTGTCTCCATGCCGCTGGTACAGGGCGCCGCAAGACGGGGATTTGGCTATTAAAGTAGTGTTCGCAAGTTTATTTTGCGAAAGAATGGTTTTTCTCAGTTTTGTTGGTATAATTGGGCATCGTTGGATTCGAGGTAGTTGTGCAGTTTGTCTGTCATTTCTTTCTTGCTTCAAACGATATAACGGGCGCAAGCCCAACTTAACTGAAATAGGAAATTGTAATGGCAACTGGCATCGTAAAATGGTTCAATGATTCGAAGGGTTTCGGCTTTATTACCCCTGACGAAGGCGGCGAAGATCTGTTCGCTCACTTCTCGGCTATCCAGTCGAACGGCTTCAAGTCCCTGCAAGAGAACCAACGCGTTTCTTTTGAAGTGACCGCTGGCCCTAAAGGCAAGCAAGCTTCGAACATTCAGCCAATCTAATACGCTGGATCAAACGAAATAAAGAAATCCTCGGTCTCCGAGGATTTTTTTTCGCCTAAATTTCCGTAAGGCATCGGTTTTGCATGCCTTGTGCGTGAGTTTCATGGCTCGTTTGATACTTTTCCGGCGCGCTTCGCATCCGCTGGGCCGGATTGGCGGTGGCGCGTCAGCGGACGTCGTGGTGTTGGCGCATGTAAAAGGTATGCCGGTGGTGTCGGTGGTGTCGGTGGTGTCGGCTTACGCTGCGTTAAGCCGACCTTCGCCGATCTACATCGACCTGCGCCGATCTGCGCCGCGGCGCCATGCCACTCGCTTTCACCTGCGCCAGCGCTTGTCCCCGGTGCGTCTTTGCCTGGATGCGGCGCCGCCGGAGCCGTGCACGAGGCATGTTTGCCGGCGTCACCCCGTTGATCGTAGGTCGGCTTAGCGCTTGCGCGTAAGCCGACGCGTGGTGTTGGCGCATGTAAAAGGTGGCGTCGGCTTACGCTGCGCTAAACCGACCTGCGCCGACCTACGCCACCTGCGCCAGGTCCGGCGCCGCCATGTTTCGCTTGCCTGCGTCCTCAGATCGCCCGTTCGCGCCAGTAATCCGGTTGCGCATAGGCATGCCTTAAGAAATCCACGAACGCCCGTATGCGCAGCGGCAAGTGCCGGCGCTGGGCGAATACGGCGTAAATGTCGTTGCCGGGCGCTGCGAACTGGTCCAGCACCGTGACCAATTGCCCCGATTCGATTTCCGCGCCCACTTCCCACATCGAGCGCCAGGCCAGTCCCTTGCCGGCCAGGGCCCAGTCGTGCAGCACCTCGCCATCGTTGCACACCATATTGCCCGTGACTTTCAGGATTACGTTCTTGCCGTTTTCGCGGAAGGTCCAGCCCCGCTGGCTGCCTTCGCCGCCGATCGCCAGGCAGTTGTGCTTTGCCAGGTCGGCCGGGATGCGCGGCGTGCCAGCCCGTTTCAAATAGGCGGGCGAGCCTACCAGCACCCGCTGGTTGTCGGCCAGCTTGGTGCTGACCAGGGATGAATCGGACAGGCTGGCGATGCGGATGGCGACGTCGATGCCTTCGCCGATCAGGTCGACGAGGCGGTCGTTGAGGTTCAGCGACACCGTCACGTCGCGATGCTCGGCGACGAAAGAGGGGATCAGCGGCGCCACGTGCTGGCGCCCGAAGCCGGCCGGCGCGGAAATGAGCAGATGGCCGCTGGCCTTCACGCTGCGCTCGGCCACGGCCGACTCCGCTTCTTCCAGCTCGCCCAGGATGCGCTGGCAATCTTCCAGGAACGCGGCGCCTTCATTCGTCAGGGCCAGCTTGCGTGTCGTGCGCTGTAATAATTTCACGCCCAGGCGCTGCTCCAGCGCATCGAGGCGGCGGCCGATCATGGCCGGGGCGATGCCCTCGGCGCGCGCGGCGGCCGACAGGCTGCCTTTGGCGACCACTTCCACGAAGGTCGATATTTGCCGGAACTGGCCCATGCTGTGCTCCTCTAGTCGCATCACTTGTGATAAAAACGCATAGATGAAGTGATTTTTAATCTCGTTTCCATGCCTTCTAGTACACTACTATAAAGCATTGCACCGCCCTGGCAGCGTGTTTTTGCCGCTTGCCAGTCCGTGCCGGCGCAATTGCTGCGCTTATACTTGGACCACCAGATTACTTTTGCTTATATTTACTAAAAACGGAGAACTTCATGACGCAGAACACGATCGCACTTCCAGAAGGCATGCAAATCACGGGTGAAATCCAGCCCGGCTATGAACAGATTTTGACGCCGGCCGCGCTGGCGCTGGTGGCCAAGCTGACGCGCGCGTTCGAGCCGCGCCGCCAGGAATTGCTGGCTGTGCGCGTGGAGCGGGCCAAGCGCCTTGATGCGGGCGAGCGTCCTGATTTCTTGCCAGAAACCGCGCACATCCGCGACGGCGACTGGAAGATCGCGCCGATCCCGAAGGCGCTGGAATGCCGCCGCGTGGAAATCACGGGGCCCGTCGAGCGCAAGATGGTCATCAACGCCTTCAACTCCGGCGCCGACAGCTACATGACGGACTTCGAGGATTCGAACACGCCGAACTGGGACAACCAGCTGACGGGCCAGATCAATATGTTCGACGCCGTGCGCAAGACGATTTCGCTGGAGCAAAATGGCAAGTCGTACAAGCTGAACGACAAGATCGCCACCCTCGTCGTGCGTCCGCGCGGCTGGCACCTCGATGAAAAACACGTGCTGGTCGACGGCAAGCGCATTTCCGGCGGCATCTTTGATTTCGCCCTGTTCATGTTCCATAACGCCAAGGAACAACTGGCGCGCGGCGCCGGCCCGTATTTCTACCTGCCGAAGATGGAATCGCACCTGGAAGCGCGCTTGTGGAACGATATTTTCGTCATGACGCAGAATGAACTGGGCTTGCCACAGGGCACGATCAAGGCGACCGTGCTGATCGAAACCATCCTGGCGGCCTTCGAGATGGATGAAATCCTGTACGAGTTGAAAGAGCACAGCTCGGGCCTGAACGCGGGCCGCTGGGATTACATCTTCTCGTGCATCAAAAAATTCAAGCTGGACAAGGATTTCTGCCTGGCCGACCGCGCCAAGGTCACCATGACGGCGCCGTTCATGCGCGCCTACGCCTTGCTGCTGCTGAAAACCTGCCACAAGCGGGGCGCGCCAGCCATCGGCGGCATGGCAGCCTTGATTCCGATCAAGAATGATCCGGAAAAGAACGACATCGCCATGGGCGGCGTGCGCAACGACAAGGCGCGCGACGCCACCGATGGCTACGACGGCGGCTGGGTCGCCCATCCGGGCCTGGTGGAGCTGGCCATGGGCGAGTTCACGAAAGTGCTGGGCGACAAGCCGAACCAGATCGAGAAGCAGCGTCCCGACATCGACGTCAAGGCGGCCGACTTGCTGAACTTCCAGCCGGAAGCGCCGATCACGGAAGCGGGCTTGCGCTACAACATCAACGTGGGCATCCACTACCTGGGCAGCTGGCTGGCCGGCAATGGTTGCGTGCCTATCCACAACCTGATGGAAGACGCGGCCACGGCCGAGATCAGCCGCTCGCAAGTGTGGCAATGGATTCGTTCGAGCAAGGGCGTGCTGGAAGATGGCCGCAAGGTCACGGCCGAGATGGTGCGCGCCATGATCCCGGAAGAGCTGGCCAAGGTGCAGCGCGATGCGCCAGGCGGCAACGGTCCGACCTATGTGCGCGCCGGCCTAATCTTCGAGGAAATGTCGACATCGGAGTCGTTCGCCGAATTCCTGACCTTGCCGCTGTACGAAGAAATCTGATCCTGATCAACTAGATCGATAAAAAATCCCGGCGATGCATGCCAGCATCGGCCGGGATTTTTTTTTTGATGCCGGCAACGCCGGATAAAACCGGGGCGGGCGGAACGGAGGGGAGGGGAGCTTACGGTGCGGCGCGCATCGCAGGCCGTCTATGCCGGTACGCGGCAGGTTTGCTCAGGTGGCTTCAAAAATTGTTCTTCCACATGCGCAAGGCGGCAAACGCTTCCACGGGCGAGGCATCGCTGGCCAGCTTGCCTTCCACCTTCAGGCTGTTGAGGATGGCCGGTTCGCGGTAGCGCAGGAAAGGGTTCGTGGCTTTCTCCAGCGCGATGGTGGATGGCACGGTGGCCAGGCCCTGCTGGCGCTTTTCCGTGTCGATGGCCACGCGTTCCTGCAGGGCAAGGTTGCCCGGCTCGACGGCGCTGGCGAAGCGCAAGTTGGACAAGGTGTACTCATGCGCGCAAAATACCTGGGTATCATCGGGCAGGGCGGCCAGCTTGCCCAGCGAATCGGCCATCTGGCCCGGCGTGCCTTCGAAAAGGCGGCCGCAGCCGCCCGCGAACAGGGTGTCGCCGGAGAACAGCCATGGCGCCTCGCCTTGCTCCGTACGCTGGCGAGCGTAGGCGATATGCCCCTTGGTATGGCCGGGCACGTCGATGACGGTCATCTGCAAGCCCAGTTCGGGGACATAGGCGACATCGCCTTCGGCAAGCGGTTCCGTGATGGCTGTGATAGCCTCATTGCGCGGGCCGAATACGGGCACGGCGAAATGCTGCAACAATTCAGGCACGCCGCCCGTGTGGTCAGCGTGGTGATGCGTGAGTAAAATGGCAGACAAGGTCAGCTGGTGCGCCTTGAGCGCATCGAGGATGGCCATGGCGTCGCCCGGGTCGACCACGGCCGCATGGCGGCCATCGTGGATCAGCCACAGGTAGTTGTCGGCAAAGGCGGGCACGGCAAGTACCGATAAAGCGTGTTCGGGAGATTGAGTCATGAGTCAAAGAGAAAACTGAATGGACAGTGTGGCATCCGAAAAATCCATTATAGCGCTTGATGGCTGGCTACAGACACCGGCCGGCCTGTACGTGCGTGCCTGGGAGCAGCAATGCCTCGACAGTCTGACCGTCGACATCTTCGGTTTTAATGCCGTGCAGATCGGCTTGCCCCAGCTCGATACGCTGGCCGCCAGCCGCATGCCCAATAAATGGCTGCTCGATTCGCGCCTGCCTTTGCATCCGCCGCAGGAGAGCCGCACCACTCTGGTGGCCGCGTTTGACGAGTTGCCGTTCGACTCGCAAAGCCTGGACCTGGTGGTCTTGCCGCATGTGCTTGAATGTGCCGCCGAACCGCACCAGGTCTTGCGCGAAGTCGAACGCGTGCTGATTCCGGAAGGGCGCCTGATCGTCTGCGGCTTCAATCCGGCCAGCCTGTGGGGCGCGCGCCAGGGAGTGGGGCGCGTCACGGGCCGCCATTATCTGCCGCAGGCGGGCGAGCTGATCTCTATGCCGCGCATGAAAGACTGGTTAAAATTGATGAACATGGGCGTCAGTCAAAGCCATTTCGGCTGCTACGCGCCCGCCTGCCGCACGGAAAAATGGCTGCGCCGCCACGCCTTCATGGACCGGGCGGGCGCGCGCTGGTGGCCATATCTGGGCGCAGTGTATATAGTGCAGGCGATCAAGCGCGTCAAAGGGATGCGTTTGATCGGTCCGGCGTGGACCAAGAAACCGGCGACGGCGCCCGCAGGCGCACCGGTCACGAATAAAAGGCGGGAACAGCAAGATGGATAAGGTAGAGATTTACGCCGACGGCGCATGCAAGGGCAATCCCGGCACGGGCGGCTGGGGCGCCCTGATGGTGGCCGATGGCGCCAAGAAAGAAATTTACGGCGGGGAACTGAATACGACAAACAACCGCATGGAATTGAAGGCCGTGATCGAAGCCTTGACGGCGCTCAAACGTCCGTGCCAGGTGGTGATGTATACCGATAGCCAGTACGTGCAAAAGGGTATCAGTGAATGGATCCACGGCTGGAAGGCGCGCGGCTGGAAAACCGCGGCCAAGGCCCCCGTGAAAAACGTCGACCTGTGGCAAGCCCTCGATGCGGCCCAGGCCGTGCACGAGGTGGAATGGCGCTGGGTGCGTGGCCATAACGGCCATCCGGGCAATGAGCGGGCCGATGCGCTGGCCAACTTGGGCGTGGAAACCGTGCGGGCCTGAGAACGCCCAGCCAAAGCCGCCGCGCGCCGCGCTGTGCGGCCGGCGGCGCCCGCCGCCTCGGCGGCCGCGTACGGAATACGCTTACGCTTCCCGGCCACGAATCACTGCCGCTCGCGACAGTGTTGTTGGGCGGTCGAGCATGCCGGGGTGCGATTACAGGGCGCAGGTTTGCTATACTGTGCCCTTCGCTTTTTGCTTTTAAGACTGAATCTGCCATGCGTCAAATTGTTCTCGATACTGAAACCACCGGCCTGAACCCGCGCACGGGCGACCGCATCCTGGAGATCGGCGCGGTCGAGCTGAACAACCGCATGCTGACGGGGAACAATTTTCACCACTACATCAATCCCGAGCGCGATTCGGAAGAGGGCGCGCTGGCCGTCCACGGCCTGACCACCGAATTTCTCAGCGACAAGCCGAAATTCGCGCAAATCGCCGACGAATTCCGCGCCTACATCGCCGACGCCGAACTCATCATCCATAACGCGCCGTTCGACATCGGCTTCCTGAACGCGGAATTCAAGCGCTTGAACCTGCCGCCCGTGCACGAGCAGGTGGCTGGCGTGATCGATACCCTGGTGCAGGCGAAGGAAATGCATCCCGGCAAGCGCAACTCGCTCGACGCCCTGTGCGACCGCTACGGCGTCTCGAACGCGCACCGCAAGCTGCACGGCGCGCTGCTCGACTCGGAATTGCTGGCCGACGTCTACCTGGCCATGACGCGCGGCCAGAATAGCCTGAGCATGGAAGAAGAAGTGGAAGTGGCCGCCGACGGTGCCGCGCTGGAAATCGTGCCCCTGGCCGAAGTCATCTTTCTCAGCGCCAGCGCCGACGAACTGGCCGCCCACGACGCCACCATCGCCGGCCTGGACAAGGCCGCCAAGGGCCAGTGCATCTGGAGCACCGTCACGGCGCCACCGGCGGCCAGCTGATAAAACCGCAGGGCGAATTCCGGGCAATGACAGCGCGCAGAAAATTTCCTGCCCTCAGCCCTTGCAGATGCCGCAACACCTATGCGATAATTCGCCTCGCTTCGGGAGGTTAGCTCAGGGGTAGAGCACTGCATTCACACTGCAGGGGTCGCAAGTTCGAAACTTGCACTTCCCACCAAGAATATCAAGTGAAATCAATCACTTACACGTAAAGCCGATCTTTAAAAAGGTCGGCTTTTTTGTTGAGTGTAATTTTTCAGTGTAATTTACTTTGCGACGACCAACAGCGATAGCTTATTCAACGCTTCGCGCTGCGCATCCACCTGCAGGTGCGCATAGCGCTGAGTCGTCTGTATATTCGCGTGACCCAGGATTTTGCTGATCGTGTAAAGGTCAACTCCCAACCCCAACATGATGCTGGCGCATGAATGCCGAAGATCGTGAAAATTCACATGCGGCATGCCCGCCTTCACGCGTGCGCGGCGCCAGGAAGATTGCACTCCGTACAATGTCATTTCCAGCGGAAAGTATTTAAGCCAAGGCCGAAGCGCCGGGATGATTGGTATGACGCGCATACGCAGCGTCTTCGTATTGCTTGCAGGGAACGTTATAGTGTCGCGGCCAATATGCGAGCTTTCCATCTGGAACAGTTCGCCACGCCGGGCACCAGTCAGAAGTGCTGCCCATATTGCCGCTTGGGCAATAGGTGTACAGAATGAAGCAATTTTTTTGACCTGCTCGACTGTTAAAAAAACTTCACGCTTGTTGTTCACTGCTACCGACTCGATCCGTAGGCCGTAGTTTTCCGGGATTAGCCGCTGGCGCCAAGCCAGGTGGAGGCCTTTTTTTGCGCACGCTAATGATCTATTGATTGTCGCCGGAGCGTAGGCGGGCACCAGCTTTCCGGTTTTCCTATGCGGGATAAGCTTGCTCATGTCCTTGATGACGTGGTCGGCAAATTCTTGCGCCTGGCTTGCCTTGTATCGTTCCGCCCAGGCGCCCAGCCGCTTGGCATGGTGTTTTGCCGTATCCGCGCTGCGAAGGGTCTGAGAATGCTCGACAAACAGTGCGAGAATTGCTGTCATCGGTATATCGCCCGGAATGTGCACTTGCTTTTGCTTCGGCGCGCGCGCCACTGCCGCACGGAGCTCAGCTTCGATCAGCTTGGCATCACTCGCAGTTGAACCTTCCGGCAACTCTCTGTGAATTCTTTTGCCATCGACCATGATTCCGACGTGGAGTTTACCCTTGCTGTCTTTCCAGACTGACATATTTGATTTCCCTTTAACCAGCTCTTGCATTCTTCAAGGTCGTAGCGCTTGGACCGCGCGCCGACCGGTGTATATGGCAATCCTGCCTGCTCGAGGCGGCGGATCGTTGATTCGCTGACGCCGAGCGCGGCACAGATCTGCTGCCTGTTCAGTTCGCCGGCCGTGTTGACGGTGCGCTTTCCTCCGGCCTTGTCCAGCGCTGCCACCATTTCGGCGATGTGTCGCATTTCGACTTCGCTCATGTTCATGGCGCGCTCCCGGCCACCACGTCGCCGACATGCCCGCTGCCTCCGCAAGCGGGGCAATCCAGTTCGCTGCTGCCCGGCTCGGCGCCATCGTTCATGAAGACCAGACCGCCCGGCGTTGCCGCGACCGTCTGGCCAGCGGCGCGCGCGGCGGCGATGGCCTGCTGCGTTTCAGGTGAGAGCAGGGCGCGGCGACGCACGAGCCGGGCTTCCAGCTGCGCAATGCGAGCATCGCGCTCCCGCATCTGGTTCTTGAATGCCGGCGCCTCGCAATCGCGCGCGCATGGCGCCGGGTGCCTCCCGTCGGCTTGAAGTACCTGGCGGTCGGCCTGCTTGTTGGTGCGGGCTGCAAGAAGGCGGTCGTATGCTCGCTCCAGCTCGATATCGAGCTCGGCCTGCAGCTCCTTCACGCGGGCTTCGGCTTGCTCCACCTTGCTGGCCCACAGTTCGCCCAATGTCTGGCTTTCGGTCAGGGCCGCTGCCCGCCATTCGTTGACCTGCTTCAAATCGGCTTCGGCTTTCTCGGCGCGCTGCTGCCATGCTTGCACGCAGGTGCATTGTCCGCGCCACTCGCCGTCCAGCCCATGCACGTCGCCAGTTC
>CAUSDR010000019.1:0-30287 GCA_963530105.1 uncultured Janthinobacterium sp. | reverse complement strand
ATTCTTTCTTATTTGGATATTTCGTTTTTGCAACGAACAACAGGGCACCGTGTGTCAGGGCGTTACCGGGGCGCTCGCCAGCGTCTGGTCGAGGCGCTTCCAGTAATCGCGCTCGAGCCTGGCCGTATCGACATCGCGCGCGGCCTCGTTGAAGCGCTTTTGCTGCGCCGCGCCCTGCGCGTCGCGCTGGAAACAGACATGCACGGCGCGCTCCTTGAACACCGTGTCGACGATGCCGATGCGCTCGCGGTCGGCCTTGCTGAAATCCCCGCCCATCAGCAGGTGCTGCAGCACATGGCGCTCGATGACGATGACCCGGTAGCGCTTGATCAGCAGTTTTTTCAGGTTGGTGGCGTCGTTCAAGCCCTCTTCCATCTTCAGTTCGCCGCGTGCCGCCATGGCGTCGAATTGCTCGCCGTTCGCGTAGCCGGCCACGGTGCCGATGCGCAGCCCGCGCATGTCGCCCAGGCTGGCGCCAGGCGCGCCATCTTCCTTCAGATACGCCAGCACGCTTTGGGTATTACCAACGGGTACCGAGAAATGGCACAGTTTTTCGCGTTCCGGCGTGCGCCATACCGCCAGGAAGCCCGCGTAGCGGGGACTGGTCAAGCCAAACTGCATGGCCCGCTTCCAGGGGAAATATTCATATTTGGCGACATAGCCAAGGCGCGCAAAGATGGTGCTGACCATGGCGCCCGACAAGCCATCGGCCGGCAAGCTGCGGGAAATGAACGGCGGCCAGTCTTCCGCGGCCAGGCGCACGACGCGCGACGCGACGGGACCTGGCGTGACGGCATCCGCCTGGCCGTGCGCAACGGCAAGCGTGGAAGCGAGGAACAAACAGAAGGGCAAACCAACTGTCCGGAGGAAACGCATGCTCTGCTCCTATGGCCCGGCGCGCCTTGTCATGCGGGCGCGGCAACAGGACTGGCGGTCGGCTTTCTTGAATCTATCTTGATAGAAATCATGCTCCCACAAAAAAAAGAATTCTCAAAGTTGTTTATTTGCACTTTGACATTCCCGCGAGAAATAAAATACGATAGCGTCCCGACGGCGCCCGGCCCGCCGCGACGCCACACTATCCCCTTTCCCGAGGCAGGTTTTTCCTTGTGCGGGCGCCAGATGGCCGATAATGACGTTTTACCGTATTGAAGATGACCGTGCCGCTTCCCGTCCCGCCCTCACTTGCCGACCAGATCGAAGACCTGCTGCCGCAAACGCAATGCACCAAATGCGGCTACAACGGCTGCCGCCCGTATGCGGAAGCAATCGCCGCCGGCAGCGCCGACATCAACCAGTGCCCGCCCGGCGGCGTGCAGGGCATCGCGCGCCTGGCCAGTTTGCTGGGCAAGAAAGTCATTCCCCTCAATCCCGTCAACGGGCTCGAACGTCCGCGCTCTGTCGCCTACATTGATGAATCGCTGTGCATCGGCTGTACCCTGTGCATCCAGGCCTGTCCCGTGGACGCCATCGTCGGCGCGGCCAAGCAGATGCACACGGTGGTGACGGGCCTGTGCACGGGGTGCGACCTGTGCGTGGCGCCCTGCCCCGTCGACTGCATCGTCATGTACCCCGTCAGCGGCGACGCCACCGGCTGGGATGCCTGGAACCAGGCGCAGGCCGACGACGCGCGCGCGCGCCACGACTTCCGCACCCAGCGCTTGCGCAGGGAAACAGAGGAAAACGAGGCGCGCCTGGCCGCCAAGGCCGTCAGCAAGATGCAGGAAGTGACGCAGGAAGTACCCGTCACGCCAGAAGAACAGGCGGAGAAGGAACGCAAGCGCGCCATCATTGCCGCCGCCATGGAGCGCGCGCGCGCCAAGGCGGCCGCCAATGTGGCCACCGGTTCCGAACCGCCCGCCCCCACCGCCCCGAAAAAAGACGCATGAACGCTGCCAAACGCCTGGAAATCTTTAAGCGCTTCCGCGCCGCCAATCCTTCGCCCAAAACCGAGCTCGAATACACGACGCCGTTCGAACTGCTGATCGCCGTGCTGCTGTCGGCGCAGGCAACCGACGTGTCCGTCAACAAGGCCACGCGCCTGCTGTATCCGGTCGCCAATACGCCGGCCGCGATGCTGGCGCTGGGCGTCGACGAGCTGGCCAGCTATATCCGCACCATCGGCCTGTTCCGCACCAAGGCCAAGAACGTCATCGCCACCTGCCAGATCCTGCTCGATCAGCACGGCGGCGAAGTGCCGCGCGACCGCGCCTCGCTGGAAGCCTTGCCCGGCGTGGGCCGCAAGACGGCCAACGTGGTGATGAACACGGCCTTTGGCGAGCTCACCATGGCCGTCGACACGCACATCTTCCGCGTCTCGAACCGCACCGGCATCGCGCCAGGCAAGAATGTCGATATCGTCGAGCAAAAACTGCTGAAATTCGTGCCCAGGGAATTCCTGCTCGACGCCCACCACTGGCTCATTTTGCATGGCCGCTACACGTGCACGGCGCGCAAACCGCAATGCTGGAACTGCATGATCGCCGACCTGTGCGACTACAAGGACAAGACGCCGACGCCGGCCGTTATTTAAATCACTTTCACTCGCCGTTTCACCATGCTGAAAACGACTCTTGACACCCTGGCCTGCCCCGCCTGCCGGCAACCCTTGCACAGCGACACGCCCGCCGCGGCCGAGGCCCCCTTGCTGCAAGCCCTGCTGAGCTGTCCAGCCTGCGCCATCCAGATTCCCGTCGTGCAAGGTTTTGCGCTGTTTACCGAGGCACGGCAAGGAAGCGCTGCGCATGCCCGCCAGGCGCTGGCCAAACTGGATGTCCAGCTGGCGCCCAGCGCCGATTACCTGTCCTTCATGCACCGCCGCCATGTGCGCCGCATCCCCGACCGCTACGCCGCGTTTCAGCCCTTCAATGAATCCACGCGCGCCTTTTATGCCTTGCTGGCGCTGGCGCGGGAACATCTGCAGCCGGGCGACCGCATCCTCGACACGTGGGGCCGCACGGGCTGGAGCGGCGAAATGCTGGCGGCCGCCTTTCCGCAGCAGCATGTGATCTCCGTCTGGGAAGGCAATTTTGACGTGCTGGGCTACATGGGCTACGCGCACTGGCTGCCAGCCGGACAACGGGCGCCCAACCACGACATCATCTTCGTGCCGCCAGGCAGTCCCATGCCGTTTCGCGACCAGCAATTTGCACTGATCCACGGCCTCGATTCGCTGCATCGCTATGCGCCGGCGACCTTTGCGGGCGACATGCTGCGCATTGCCCGCCGCGACGCGCCCATCGTTTTTCCACATGTACACATGGCCAACAGCCAGCCATCGCCCTATTTCGAACGCGGCGGCACCATCCTGCATGGCCGGCGCTACCAGGAACGCTTTGATGCGGCGCAAGCCCGAGGCCAGCGTCAGGCGCTGGTGCTGTCGGAAGTGACCATGTTCGAAGGCAAGGGATGCCTGCAGAGCGAACCGGACACATCGCACTACAATGGCCTGGTGGCACTGGTGCCGCCCGCCTGGACGGGCGCAGCGTTGCGCCAGGCGGACCTGGACATCGCCGCGCCGTCGTCGCGCGCCGTCGTCAATGCCCTGCTGCGCATCGATAGCCTGAACGGCTGCGCCGTGCCCGATGCCGATGCGCTGGGCGGCCTGATGCAGGATCTGCTGTTGCGCCACCCCTGCTATGCGCAGCGCCTGGCCCGCCTGGGGCAGCAACAGCTGAACAGCGAACAATTGCAGATCCTGTTCCAGCTGGGGCAGCTGCGCACGCTGGACGATGTGGCCCGCCGCCTGCGCCTGCCGTTGGCGCAAGTTGCGCAACAAGCCCGGCGCCTGGTGCAAACGGAATTGCTGCAGCTGGCCCCCATCAGCGGCGCCATGGCCCGCCTGCAATCGTATTACGCCAGCCAGGTCGTGCGTCCGCTGCCGCAGGAAGAAACGTTCGAATACCTGTGGACACTGCTGCCAACGCTGTACCAGCAACGCCCGATATTGCTGTGCGGCATGGACGACAGCGCTTTTGGCTGGGAAGAAGTCGCGTTCCTCGTGCCGGCGCTGCAGCGGGGCTTGCTGGCGCTGGGCGTGCGGCCTGGCGACCGCATCGCCATGCTGTGCGGACAGCATCCCGAAGCGGTACTGCTCAGTTGGGCCTGCTGGCGCATCGGCGCTGTCGTGGTTCCTTTGCGCAAGGAATTGACGGACACGCCCGCCTTGCTGCAACCCATGCTGGAACGCATCGCGCCTGCCTTGCTGGTGCTGGACCGCGCGCGCCATGGCGCCGCCGCGCTGGCGACATGCCCGGCCTTGCTGCTCGACGATCTCCATCCGGAAGCCGCGGCGATGCTGCCGCCAGGCTGCGCATTGCCTGAATTGTCCCAACTGCTCGAAGGCTGGATGGACTTGCCGCCAGCGCCATTCGGGCATGCCGTCGATCCCGATGATCCAGCCGTGATGCTGTTCACCTCCGGCAGCACGGGCGTGCCCAAGGGCGTCGTCCTCAGCCAGCGCGCCCTCCTGCAGAGCGGCCAGCTGGCCACCACTGAATTTGGCTGGCACGACGGCGACGTGCTGCTGTCGCTGGGCGATTGCCACACCATGAGCGGCTTGCGCAATCCCATGGTGGCAGCCCTGTTTGCCGGCGCCAGCGTGTACCTGGCCGATGAAAGCGAACGGGGCAATGTCGGCAAGACCTTGCTCGCCGTCCAGCGCCATGGCGTGAGCATCCTGGCGACGGGTCCCGCCTGGCTGGCCATGCTGCACCGCCTGCCGGCGCACCTGACCTTGCATCCGGCGAGCTTGCGGCAGATCGTCTCCACGGGCGCGCCGCTGCAATCGTCGCTGCACGCGGCCTTGAGCGAGCGCATGCGGCTCGATATCATCGATTATTACGGCCTGACGGAAACGGGGGGCCTGTGCATGCTGTTCCAGCACCCTCCCGGCGCCACGCAGGCCAGCGGCCGCCCCGCAGGCGCCGTGGTGCAGATCTGCGATAAGCACGGCCTGCCGCTGGGAGCGGATCAGGCCGGCGAATTGCGCGTGCACAGCAACCAGCTGATGAGCGCGTACTGGCGCGATCCGGCGCAAACGGCGACGGTCGCCCGCGATGGCTGGATATACACGGGCGATATTGCCAGCCACGATGGCAAAGGCAACATCACCTTGCTGGGCCGGCATGACGACCAGCTCAAGAACGAACATGGCGACATCGTCCACCCCGCCCCGCTGGAGCGCAGCATGTGCCGCTACCCGCAGGTGCGGGAAGCGGGCGTCACCGCCGGACCGCAGGGCCTGGTCGGCCTGCTGGTGGTCGATGATGGCTTCGATTTGCCGGCTTTTGTCGCCTTTTGCCGGCAGCATGCGCACATCGACGCCTTTCCCCGCGACCTGCGCCTGCAGGCGGCATTGCCCTACACGGCGGCAGGAAAACTCGACCGTCGCGCATTGGCGAATTCCATCACACAATAACAGACACGCCCACCATGTTCCAGACCCGTTCCAAGCCCGCACAGACGCCATTCCTGATCGGCCCCAAGTCCTTGTCCCACGCAGATCTGGATGCACAGATCCTGCAAGTCGCCGCCAGGCTGATCGCCAGCGAGCTGCACGATAAACGCGTGCTGCTGATGGTGCGCGACGACCTGGCCTACATTCCCTTGTTGCTGGGTTGCATGCGCGCCGGCGCGATTCCCCTGCTGCTCGATCCCGGCACCTCCGCGCGGCAGGTTGCTGATTTACTGCAATATACGCATGTCGATGCCGTCATTGCCGATGCGGACGCCATCGACCTGTGGCGCGCGCAGGATATTGCTTTGCCGGCGCGGCAGATACGCGTCGCCGCTGCTCAGGCCAAGGGATTGCTGCTGAACAAGCTGCTGGGACGCCGCGCGCCAGCCGACCTGGACAACTGGCCTGGCCTGCTGGCAGCGCCCGCGCCGGCGCCGCTGCCGCCCGCGCGGCAGGAGGGGCCGGCCTACGTCGTGTTTACCTCGGGCAGCACGGCCCGCCCCAAAGGCGTCGAAATGCATTGGCCCGCCCTGCTTGCCCACCTGCACACCATCGGCGAGCATTACGCCCTGACGCCCGCTGCGCGCCTGTTGAACCTGATGCCGCTGTCTCACGCCGACGGCCTGGTGCAAGGCCTGCTGCTGGCCTACCAGCGCGGCTGCGCGCTGGTGCGTCCCGCGCCATTCAGCATCGTTGCCATCGAAGCCATTCTGATTGCCATCTACCGCGAACAAGTCACGCACCTGATCGCCGCGCCCACCGCATTGGCGCTAATGCAGCAATATGGCGCCCACCTGGCGGAAAACTTTGAAAATGGCCATTTCCGCTTCGCCATTTCCTGCAGCGCCCCCTTGAGTGCGGCCACCTGGAACAGCTTCAGCCAGTGTTTCAATGCAAAACTCATCAATACCTACGGCTTGAGCGAAACGGGTACCTGCGGCTTGTACGCGGGGCCGGATGCGGCCAGCCACAAGATCGGCAGCGTGGGCATGCCACGCGACATGCTGGCCAAGATCTTGCGCGACGATGGCAGCGAGGCGGGCGGCGACGAAGCGGGCGAACTGTGCCTGCAGGGTGCCAACCTGATGCAGGGCTACCTGGATAATCCGCAGGCAACGGCTGCCGTCCTGCGCGACGGCTGGCTGCACACGGGCGACCTGGCGCGGCGCGACAGCGATGGCGTGTACTGGATCACGGGGCGCATCAAGGATGTGATCATTTGCGGCGGCTACAACCTGTCGCCGGAAGCCATCAATGGCGTCCTGCTGCAACACCCGGCCGTGCTGGAAGCGGCGACCGTCGCCTTGCCCGACGCTACCTGGGGTGAAATCCCCGTCGCCTGCGTTGTATTGCGCCCCGGTATGGAAACAGATAGCCAGCAACTGTTGCACTATTGCAATCAACACCTGGGCAGCCACGAGTTGCCGAAACGCATCAGTTTTACCACACAATTGCCCCGTACGCCTTCCGGCAAGGTCATTACGGCACAATTGCAGCATGCGCTATCGCTGAGTCCGAAAGAGGGGCGTGCCCACGGCGATCAGCAGCAAGACATCTTTGCGCTGGCAGCAGAGCTGTTCAACTTGCCAGCCGGCGCCCTGAAGGCCGATTCCGGCCCCGCCAATACGCCAGGCTGGGATTCGCTGGCACATATCAACTTCGTGATCGGCCTGGAAACCCTGTTCAAGGTACGGCTGAGTCCTTCGGATGTGGTGCACATGGAAACGATGGACGCCACCGTGCAACTGATCAAGCGGCTGACGCGCTGAGATGGCAAGCGCTCCTCCCTTGCGCGTCTGGCCATGCGCTGCGGTGCTGGCGGCAGGCGTCCTGGCCCTGCTGGCCTTGAAGCAGGTGTCGCGCGCGCGCGGGCAGGACAAGGCTGTCGCCATGCACACGCAACAATTCCTCGACACGCATGCGGCGCAGGGCAACTTGCAGGTGCTGGGCCTGGGTTCATCCCTGCTATGGGCGAGCAACGCGCCGGGGGACATGGCGGCCATTCCCGGCGTCCAATGGATGCGCATGACCAAGCCGGACCGCGGTATCGGCTATCTGGCGCCCAGCCTGGATGTCATCGACCATGCTCCGCCTGACGTGCTGGTTATTGAAGAAAATATATTGCTGATTGAGCAAAGCAGCCCAGCGATGGAGGCCATGCGCACGGATTTTTTCCTGATGGCGAAAAAGCTGTCGTACCGGCTCGCCGGACAGCAATGGGGTGAGACCGGACAGCAATATGTTGCACTGCTGGATCAAGGCGAACCTTTCCAGTGTACGGAAGTCGCGCCCGGTCTCCAGGCGCGCGAGATAGTGAAACGTGGCCCCGAAATCAAACGCTCGCTGCGCAATACTCCCATCGACACGCAACTGACGGACAGGCTGCTGCGCCTGTCGCAACGCGGCGTGCGCATCATCGTGCTGGAACTGCGCCGCTCCGAGTCTTTCGAGCAAGCCACTGCGCCTGAAAAGAAATACTGGCATGAGCGCCTGCAGCAGGTGCTGCCACCAAGCCGGCATCTCCACTATCTTGCTTCGCCAGCCTTTACGCAGGCAAACCTGCACTGTGACGGCAGCCACATGAACCGCCAGGGCGCACGCCTGTTTTCCGCCTGGTGGCAAACGCAATTGCAGCAATGGCGGAAAGAAATCTAGCATGGTATGGCTGACAACTTTTGGCATGCTGTGCATGCCCATCCTCGTCGTGCTCTACTGGCGCTTGCCAGCCCCCTGGCGCCCCTGGCTACTGGTCGCCGCAGGCAGCGCGCTGCTGTGGTATGACGGCTGGGCCAGTCTGGCGGCCTGGAGCGCCCTGCTGGCCTGGCTGGCCTTCATCTGCGGCCCCCAATGGCGGCGCCCGGCCCCGATGCAGGCGCTGGGCCTGGCCGGCGTGCTGCTCGCCTTTATTGCTTACCAGTATGCAAAAGCCAGCCATGACCTGGCCGCGTACCTGGGCTACGCCTTCGTCTCGCTGAAAGCCTGGCACCTGATTGCCGAACATGGCGCCGGCATGGCGCGCGAGGGGCGCGTCGGCATGACCTTGGGCTACCTGCTCTTCCCGCCCACCCTGGCCGTCGGGCCTCTCCAGCGTTACGATGCCTTCCGCACGGAAATGCTGCGCGCGCGCTGGGACAGCCAGCTCGCCTCGCAAGCGCTGCAGCGCATGCTGTACGGTTATTGCAAGGTGGTCTTGCTGGCGGCATATATCCTGAATACCAAGCTCAACGGCCTGCAACTGGCGACGGGCAGCGCCTGGCTCGATGCCTACCTGGGTTTGCTTGGCTATGGCTTGAACTTGTACTGGCAATTCTCGGGCTATTGCGATATCGCCATCGGCTTTGCCGCCTTGCTGGGCATGCGCGTGCCGGAAAATTTCCATTTCCCGTTTGCCGCCCGCAACTTGTCCGATTTCTGGCGGCGCTGGCACATCACGGTATCGGAATGGTGCCGCGACTTCGTTTTTCGGCCCCTCCTGTCGCGCACGCGGCAATATCTGATTGCCAGCCTGGGCAGCATGATCGTGCTGGGCTTGTGGCATGAACTGTCGCCGCGCTACCTGGCCTGGGGCCTGTTCCACGGCGCCGGGCTGGCTGTCGTCCACCTGTGGGGCAAGCATATGCCATGGGCGGAGCCGCTGCGCCGCCATGCCGTCTGGCGCGCATTCAGCTGGTTTTTGACCTTGCAATTTGTCATACTGAGCTTCGCCCTGACCTCCATGCCGGACCTTCCGTCAGCCTGGGCTTGCATGACGCTGCTGTTTGCACCACTGTTCCCCGGGAGCTGATATGTATCAATTTCTCTTGCGTTACCTGCCGGCGCCGCTCGTGCACGCGCTCTTCGCGCTGTGGTATGGCGGGCTGCTGCTGGCGCTGTGGCTGAAATGGCCGCTGGCTCTGGGGATGGGATTTCGCTACGGACAACTGTAACGGGCCGATGCAGGCATCGGCCCCAAGGTTGCTTACAGCAAGACCATGTTGTCGCGATGGATCAGCTCATGGCCTTCCATGTAACCGAGGATGGCTTCGATTTCCGTCGACGGCTTGCGCATGATGCGGCGCGCCTCGCCGCTCGTGTAGTTGGACAGGCCGCGCGCCACCGGGTGCCCGTCGGCATCGACGCAGGTGATGACGGCACCACGGCCGAACTCGCCATTTACGCCCGTCACGCCGATCGGCAGCAGGGACTTGCCTTCCTGGCGCAGCTTTTGCACGGCGCCCGCGTCCAGCACGACGGCGCCGGCCGTGTGCAGATGATCGGCCATCCACTGCTTACGCGCCGTTAATTGCCCCGTTTGTGCCCGCAACTCCGTACCGATCGCTTCGCCCTGGGCAAGACGGCTGAGCACGTCGCTGTCGCGGCCCCAGGCGATGATGGTATGGGCGCCGGACTTGGCAGCGCGCTTGGCGGCAAGGATCTTGGTCAGCATGCCGCCACGGCCCAGGCTGCTACCGGCGCCGCCGGCCATCGCTTCCAGGGCCGGGTCGCCGGCGATGCCTTGCGTGATCAGGTAGGCGTTGGGGTCCTTGCGCGGGTCGGCCGAGAACAGGCCATGCTGGTCCGTCAGGATGACCAGCGCGTCGGCCTCGATCAGGTTGGCGACCAGGGCGCCCAGGGTATCGTTGTCGCCGAACTTGATTTCATCGGTGACGACGGTATCGTTTTCATTGATGATCGGCACCACGCCCAGGCGCAGCAAGGTCGTCAGGGTGGAGCGGGCATTCAGGTAGCGTTCACGGTCGGCCAGGTCGGCGTGCGTCAGCAGCACTTGCGCCGTGCCCAGGCTGTGGGCGCGGAAGCTGCTTTCATAGATTTGCGCCAGGCCCATCTGGCCCACGGCGGCGCAAGCCTGCAATTCGTGGATATCGGTGGGGCGCTGCTCGAAACCGAGGCGCAGCATGCCTTCGGCGATGGCGCCGGAGCTGACCAGCACGACTTCCTTGCCGAGGGCGCGCAAGCCGGCAATCTGCGCGGCCCAGCGCGCGATGGCGGCATGGTCGAGTCCGCGGCCATCGTTGGTGACCAGCGAGGAGCCGACTTTGATGATGATACGGGTTGCTTTTTGAATCACGGAATCCATGGGGCGGCGCTCTTCACTTTTGATAAACGTCAGCGCGCAGGACGCAGCAGGAGCAAAACCAGCCCCGCCAGCAGTTCCATGACGCACATGAACAACACTATACCCTGGGGCAAGCCGAAGCTGATGGCCGCGAACAGGCGGCCGGCGGGCTGCGCCAGGACCAACATTGCAGTGATATCGCTGTAGACGGGCGGTTCGCCCTGCCGTGCTGCGAACAGCGCCAGGAGCGCGGTGGCGCCCCAGAGGCCGACATGACTGGCGTAGAACTGGCTGTAGCCGTTGACGCCATTGAGGAAGATGCCCATGCCGGCCGCCATTTCATCGGCGAACAGCAGGCAGGCGACCGCGCTCAGCCCGTAAGCATACGCGATCAGATGCAATACACGGCGCTGCCACGCTTGCTTGCGCGCTGGCGCGACAGCGACCGTCTGTACCGACATCAGGTAAGGCTCTTAGTCGAGGATCTTGAAACGTGGATCATCCGGGTCGATCGACGAGATACCGCGTGCTTCTTCGGTCATCTGCGTTTCTTCGGCACGGCTTTCGCTGTGTTTCTTCTCTTCCAGATGCTGGTAAATCGCGTTTACCAGTTCCGGGCAACCTTGATGGTTCAGCGCGGAAATCTCGAAAACGGGACCTTTCCAGGCGAAACGCTTGAGGAAGTCCTTGACGATCTTCTTGCGCTCTTCTTCCGGCACCATGTCGAGCTTGTTCAACACCAGCCAGCGCGGCTTGTCGACCAGCGACTCATCGTACTTCTTCAGTTCCTTCACCAGCGCCTTGGCTTCCTTGACAGGATCGACATTGGTTTCAAACGGCGCCAGGTCGACGATGTGCAACAGCAAGCCCGTGCGCTGCAAATGGCGCAGGAATTGATGGCCCAGGCCCGCGCCTTCGGAAGCGCCTTCGATCAAGCCGGGAATATCGGCGATCACAAAGCTCTTCTCGTGCGACACGCGCACGACGCCCAGGTTCGGGTGCAGGGTGGTAAACGGGTAGTCGGCGATTTTCGGGCGCGCGTTCGAGACGGCCGAAATGAAGGTCGACTTGCCGGCGTTCGGCATGCCCAGCAGGCCCACGTCGGCCAGCACCTTCAGTTCCAGGCGCAGTTCGCGGCGTTCGCCTTCCTTGCCCTCGCCTTTTTGGCGTGGTGCGCGGTTGGTCGAGGATTTGAAATGGATATTGCCCCAGCCGCCTTCGCCGCCCTTGGCCAGCAATTCGATCTGGCCGTGTTCGGTCAGGTCGGCCAGGATTTCGCCGCTCGCGTTGTCGATGATCAAGGTGCCCACGGGCATGCGCAGGTGGATGTCATCCGCGCCCTTGCCATAGCAATCCGCGCCACGGCCAGGCTCGCCATTGCGAGCCTTGTGCATTTTGGAAAAGCGGAAATCGACGAGCGTGTTGATATTGCGGTCGGCCACGGCCCAGATGGACCCGCCTTTACCGCCATCGCCGCCATCGGGGCCGCCGAAAGGCCGGAATTTTTCACGGCAGAAAGATGCGCAGCCGTTGCCGCCATCGCCCGCGATGACTTCGATTTTTGCTTCGTCGATAAACTTCATAATTTTGCCGCCATAAAACTAAAAAGGCTCTACCTTGGGCAGAGCCTTTCGATTGAAGGCTTGCGCCTTACATCATGCGATCATGCGGAGCACGCGCTCCGCGATGAATTACGCTGGTACTGCTTCGTTTGGTACAACGGTCACGAATTGCTTCGAGCCAGCACCTTTGACAACGAACTTCACTTTGCCAGCGATCAACGCGAACAGAGTGTGGTCCTTGCCCATGCCTACGCCTTCGCCGGCGCGCACTGGGGTGCCGCGTTGACGAATGATGATGCCGCCAGCATTGATAGCTTGGCCGCCGTAGACTTTAACGCCCAGACGTTTTGATTCTGAATCACGGCCGTTTCGCGTTGTGCCGCCGCCTTTTTTATGTGCCATTTAAGACTCCTTGATAGCTGATTAATTCAAACAGCGGCGATTAGCCGTTGATCGAAACGATTTGGATTTCGGTAAAATTCTGGCGATGGCCTTGATGCTTTTGGTAGTGCTTACGACGACGCATCTTGAAAATTTTGACCTTATCATGGCGACCATGCGCCACAACCGTAACCAGTACCGTTGCACCTTCGACCAATGGAGCACCAAACTTGATGCTGTCGCCCGCGCCTACTGCGAGAACTTGATCGATGGTGATTTCGGAACCAATGTCTGCCGGTATCTGTTCTACTTTAAGTTTTTCGCCAGCGACAACTTTGTATTGTTTGCCACCGGTTTTTATGACCGCGTACATGATTTGAAACCTCATCAAATGTTGAAAGAATTTGTCCCAACGCCGTGCAAAGCAAGCCGTACACAACAGGGGGAACCTGCAATTATACATGGCCTGCGAAATTGCGTCAAAAACTATTCACAAAGCTTGATGATCGTGGTATGTCGACAACCTGGACACGATGTCAGGCTTGCGCGGGCCGGACACGAAAACGCGCGCGCGTGACAATAAGAACAATCAATTGCTCTACAGTCATAGCAAACATCACGCACACGGTAGCCATGTCGTATAATCGCGGCACCCACAATCTATTGCAGGTTCGCCTTGTCTGACGCTAACAAACACGTTAACCAAAACACCATCGTGCAAACGATTGCCGCCGATATGGACGCAGTCAACACGGTGATCCGCCAAAAACTGCACTCCGATGTGATTCTGATCAACCAGATCGCCGAATACATCATCAGCGCAGGCGGCAAACGTATCCGCCCCGTGCTGATCTTGCTGGTGGCCAATGCTCACGCCTATCGCGGCACGGCGCACCATGAACTGGCCGCCGTCGTCGAGTTCATCCACACGGCCACCCTGCTGCATGACGACGTCGTCGATGAATCGTCGATGCGCCGCGGCCGCCAGACGGCCAATGCCCTGTTCGGCAATGCCGCTTCCGTGCTGGTGGGCGACTTCCTGCACTCGCGCTCGTTCCAGCTGATGGTCTCGCTGAACAATATGCGCGTCATGCAAATCCTCTCGGACGCCACCAACGTGATCGCCGAAGGCGAAGTGCTGCAATTGCTGAACATGCACGATCCGGATGTGACGCAGGAAAGCTACCTGAACGTCATCCGCTCGAAGACGGCGAAACTGTTCGAAGCGTCAGCCCAGCTGGGCGCCCTGATCGCCGGCGCCAGCGAAGCCGATATCGAAGCGGCTGCCGAATACGGCCGCTCGCTGGGCACGGCCTTCCAGCTGATCGACGACGTGCTCGACTATGCAGGCGACGCCGCCGAAATCGGCAAGAACGTGGGCGATGACTTGCGCGAAGGCAAACCGACCATGCCGCTGATCTGGCTGATGGAAAACGGCACGCCGGAACAGCGCGAACTGGTGCGCAGCTGCATCGAGCAGGGCGACGAACAGCATTTTGACGCCATCCTGGCCGCCATCACCAACAGCGGCGCCCTCGACTACACGCGCCAGCAGGCGGAAATCGCCGGCCAGCGCGCCGCCGACGCCATCGCCGGCTGGCCGGACAGTGTCTACAAGCAATCCATGCTGCAACTGTGCTCGTTTGCCGTGGACCGCAATCACTGATCGCGGTTGATCAGCATCAATAAAAAACGGCGCCGATGGCGCCGTTTTTCATGCGCGACTGAAAAGCTAGGTGCGCTCATGCTCCATGGCCGCGCCCGCCAATGCGCGCACGATGGCCGGCTCCGCTTCCCGGCGTTCGCTGTAGCGGCTGCCCAGGTAGTCGCGGCGGTCGCGCACCAGCAGGGTGAACTTATATAGTTCTTCCATCACGTCGACCAGGCGCTCGTAATACGCCGACGGCTTCATGCGGCCGTCATCGTCGAATTCCTGGTAGGCCTTGGCGACGGAAGACTGGTTCGGGATGGTGACCATGCGCATCCAGCGCCCCAGCACGCGCAAGCCGTTGACGGCGTTGAATGATTGCGAGCCGCCCGATACTTGCATCACGGCCAGGGTGCGTCCCTGCGTGGGCCGCACGCTGCCCGTTTCCAGCGGCAGCCAGTCGATCTGCGACTTGAACACGCCCGTGAAGGCGCCATGGCGCTCGGGACTGCACCAGACCTGCCCTTCCGACCACAGAGATAACTCGCGCAGTTCCTGCACTTTCGGATGCTCGGGCGACACGCTGTCGACCATGGGCAAGCCGTGCGGATCGAATACGCGCGTCTCGGCGCCAAAACGGCGCAGGATGCGCTCCGCCTCCAGGGTCAGCAGCTTGCTGTACGAGCGCTCGCGCAGCGAACCGTACAGCAGCAGAATGCGCGGCGCGTGCGTGGAAACGCTGCCTGGCGCCAGCTTGTCCAGGGTCGGCAGGTCCAGGTGCGCGGCGCTGATGTTCGGCAACTCGTCGGCCAGCTCATGAGGAAATTCGTCCATGTCAGGCCACCGGCTTGCCATCGGCGCCCACCACGGGCTGGCCATCTTCCTTGGCAAACGCCCCTTGCTGCGGCAGCGGCAGGATTTCCAGCACCTTTTCCGACGGCCGGCACAGGCGCACGCCCCGTTCCGTGACGACGATGGGACGGTTGATCAGGATCGGATGGGCTTGCATGGCGTCCAGCAGGGCCGCGTCGCTCAGCTCAGGATTGGCCAGGCCCAGTTCCTCGTACAGGGCGCCCTTGTCGCGCATGGCGCCGCGCACGGACAGGCCCGCGCGCTGGATCAGGTCGACCAGTTCCGCGCGCGTGGGCGGCTGCTTGACGTAATCGATGATGACGGGTTCCACGCCCGTGTTGCGGATCAGCGCCAGGGTGTTGCGCGAGGTGCCGCACGCCGTGTTGTGATAAATCGTGATGCTCATTGCCTATGCTCCTTCGGTAAAGTTGGCTCGCCCGCAGTGACACAGCAAGGCGCGCCGGCGCAGCAGTTCTCGGTCAGGAAGGCCAGCAAGCCATTCATGCCCGCATAGTTGGCCGTGTAGATGATGGAGCGCCCCGCCTTGCTGGCCGTCACCAGCCTGGCATGCGCCAATTCCTTCAAGTGAAACGACAGGGACGAGGGCGCGATGGCCAGCGCTTCGGCGATTTTCGTCGCCGCCATGCCTTCCGGCCCCGTCTGCACCAGCAGGCGGAACACGGCCAGCCGCGATTCCTGCGCCAGGGCGGCCAGGGCGGCAATGGCCTCCGCGCTCGTCAGCGGCGCAGCCTGCGTGGCCTGTACGGCCTGTGTATTTTCGTTTTCCATAATTCAATAATACTCGAATTATGGAATCGACGTCAATCTTCGCGCTTGTACTGCACATATACCGCACATGAACGTAACCCAGCGCACCGACCGGCATGGGCAATCGGACTACATTGATGAAAAAATCATTCAGATCGGCTTCCCATGACACGCTCAACCCCGCTCAAAATTCTCGGCTGGAGCCTGGCCGCCCTGCTGGCACTGATCGTCATCCTGGTCATCCTCGTGCTGACCTTCGACTGGAACCGCGCGCGCCCCTACATCAACCAGAAAGTGTCGGAGAGCACGGGCCGCAGCTTTGTCATCGCCGGCGACCTGCGCGTGACATGGAAGCAGGGCCTCAAAACGGAACCGGGCTGGCGCCGCTACGTGCCGCGCCCACTCATCAGTGCGCAGGATGTGCGCATGAGCAATCCGGACTGGGTCACGGCAGGCCCGCAGCTGGCCAGCGCCAAACGCATCGACGTCGCGCTGCATCCGCTGCCCCTGCTGCAGCACAGGGTGGTGCTGACGGACCTGGCGCTGGACGCGCCGCAGGTCGCGCTGCAGCGGCGCGCCGATGGCAGCAATAGCTGGACCTTCAAGGACAATGGCCCCTCGCAGTGGGAGGTGGAAATCCAGCGCATGGCTTTTGCCGACGGCAGCATCCGCTATCTCGACGAGGGTATCGCGCTGGACATGCGCGCCAAGGTCAGCTCGACGGCGCCCGACGCCACGCCGGGCGATGCGCCAGGCAGCGCGCCCGTGGAAAAATACGGCATCGAATTCACCCTGGGCGGCACCTATCGCAAGGCGCCCGTGACGGGCGGCGGCAAGGCAGGCGCCGTATTATCGCTGACCGACGACAAGACCGTGTATCCGGTGCAGGCACATGCCGTGCTGGGCAAGAACAAGGCCAGCATCGACGGTACCCTGACGGACCCGCGCTCGCTGTCCGGCATCGATTTGCAGCTGAGCCTGGCTGGCGCCAGCATGGCCGACCTGTACCCGCTGACGGGCGTGCTGCTGCCGGAAACGCCGGAATACGCCACCAAGGGCCGCCTGCTGGGCAAGAAGGATGGCAACACCTGGGACTGGACGTATCAAAACTTCAAGGGCACGGTGGGCAAGAGCGACCTGGCCGGCACCCTGCAATATCTGCCGCGCCAGCCGCGCCCGCTGTTGCGCGGCGAAGTGACATCGCAGCAATTGCGCCTGGAAGACCTGGGCCCCACCATCGGCGCCGACAGCAATGCGCAGAAACAGGCGCGCGGCAAGGCGCCCGTGCAGCCCGATAGCAAGGCATTGCCGGTGGAACAGTTCAACACGGCCAAATGGGATGCGCTCGATGCCGACGTGAAATTTACCGGCAAAAAACTCGTGCGCACGCACGACATCCCGTTCAACGATATCGTTGCCCACATCCACATGAAGGACAAGGTGCTCAGTTTGACGCCGCTCAACTTCGGCATGGCGGGCGGCGACATCACTTCGAACATCACGCTCGACGGGCGCCAGAAAAACATCGCCGCGCAAGCCAAGGTGGCGGCGCGCCACCTGAAGATACGCGAACTGTTTCCCAAGCTGCAATCGATGCAGGCCAGCTTCGGCGAAGTGTATGGCGACGCGGCGCTGACGGGCCACGGCAATTCCGTCTCCGCCATGCTGGCCAGCGCGAATGGCGAACTGGCGGCCACCGTCAGCGAAGGCTCCGTCAGCCAGTTCGTGCTGGAACTGGCTGGCTTGAACCTGGCCAACGCCGTCTTCGTGAAAGTCTTCGGCGACAAGCAGGTGCAGCTGAACTGCCTGGCCAGCGACTTTGCCGTGACGAACGGCCGCGCCGACGTGCGCCGCTTCGTGCTCGACACGGACAGCGCCGTCGTCAATGTCACGGGCAACGTCAACCTGGCCAATGAAACCCTGGACCTGGACGTGCGCCCCCGTACCAAGGGCGCGCGCATCATCACCCTGCGCACGCCGCTGTACGCGAAAGGCACGTTCAAGAATCCGGAAGTGGGCCCGCAGAAAGGCCCGCTGGCCTTGAAAGCAGGTGCCGCCGTGGCGCTCGCCACCGTGGTTACGCCGCTGGCTGCCCTGCTGCCCCTGGTCAACATCGACAAGGCCCCCGACACGGATTGCGCCGCCGTCATGGCGCAAGCCAAGGCCACGCGCAAGAACCCCACTTCGCCCGCCACCAATGCGCCGGCGAAAAAGGTCAGCGAAGCGGACATCAAAAAGGCGCAGCAGGAAAAGAAATAAGCCTTGATGCAGCCGCTTGAAAGCCGCCCCGCCATCTGCTGTAATGCAAAGACAGTAGGCGGGGTGTGGCTCAGCCTGGTAGAGCGCTGCGTTCGGGACGCAGAGGCCGGAGGTTCGAATCCTCTCACCCCGACCAGCCTTGTCCCTCCTCGCGCCGGCCAAACCGCGCGCGCCTTGATCTGCGCGTTGGCGTGTTGCCGGGAAGTATGATATTAATTAAATAATATCCTGCTCACCTATTTCACGCGAAGGCCTGGTCATATGTCTTTCCTCATAGTGCTGGCCGCTCTGGCCTTCCTCATGCTGGCCGCCTACCGCGGCTACAGCGTGATCCTGTTTGCGCCCGTTGCCGCGCTGGGCGCCGTGCTGCTGACCGATCCGTCGGCCGTGCCGGCCGTCTTCAGCGGCATCTTCATGGAAAAAATGGTCGGCTTCATCAAGCTGTATTTCCCCGTCTTCCTGCTCGGCGCCGTGTTCGGCAAGCTGATTGAACTATCCGGGTTTTCACAGTCCATCGTCGTGGCGGCCATCCGCTACATCGGCAGCGCGCGCGCGAATGCCGTGATCGTCGCCGTGTGCGGCGCGCTGACCTACGGCGGCGTGTCGCTGTTCGTCGTGGTGTTCGCCGTGTATCCATTCGCGGCCGAGCTGTATCGCCAGAGTAATATCCCCAAGCGCCTGATGCCGGGCGCCATCGCCCTGGGCGCGTTCTCGTTCACCATGGATACCTTGCCAGGCACGCCGCAGATCCAGAACATCATCCCCACCACCTTCTTCAATACCACCGGCTGGGCCGCGCCGTGGCTGGGCACCATCGGCGCCATCCTCACGGTGGCGTGCGGCCTGGCTTTCCTCGAATGGCGGCGCCGTTCCGTGATGGCGACGGGCGAAGGCTATGGGGCCGAGGCCGAGAAGACCACGGCCGACGCGGGCGAGCTGCCCCATCCACTGCTGTCGGTGGCGCCCCTGGTGCTGGTGGGCGTGGCCAACTTTGCGCTGACCAGGCTGATCCCCCACTGGTACGGCGACAGCTATGTGCTGTCCGCCGACGCCCTGCCGGGCCTGCATGCGCCCGTATCGACATCGATCGCTTCCGTCACCGGCATCTGGGCCGTGGAAGGCGCCTTGTTGCTGGGCATTTTGCTCGTGTGCGCAACGGCGTTCGGGCGCATCCGCGCCGCCTTTGCCGAAGGCACCAAGGCGGCCGTGGGCGGCGCCCTGCTGGCGGCCATGAACACGGCGTCCGAATACGGCTTTGGCGGCGTCATCGCGGCACTGCCCGGCTTCCTGGCCGTCAGCAATACCTTGCGCAGCGTGCCCGATCCGCTTGTCAACGCGGCCGTGTCCGTGACGACGCTGGCCGGCATCACCGGTTCCGCCTCGGGCGGCATGAGCATCGCGCTGGCCGCCATGTCCGACAGTTTTATTCAAGCCGCGCAGCAGGCGCACATTCCGCTGGAAGTCATGCACCGCGTGGTGGCCATGGCCAGCGGCGGCATGGATACCTTGCCGCACAATGGCGCCGTGATCACCCTGCTGGCCGTCACGGGCCTGACGCACCGCCAGTCCTACCGCGACATCTTCGGCATCACCATCATCAAGACCGTGGTGGTGTTTTTCGTGATCGGCATTTACTACCTGACGGGGCTGGTGTAAGGGTTGGTGTGCGCTATGGCCGCGACGACGCCGCCGGCTTCACCGCGGCCTGGGCCGGCTTGAACAGGTGGCTGATGCCCATGGTCAGCAGCGGGCCGGCCAGCGCCAGGTAGGAGCTGTCCACGCCATACGGATTGCCAGCCAGGAACCAACCGATGGTGGCGATCACGGACACGATCACGCCGACGAAGGCGCCGCGCGGCGTGCCGAACTTCGGCGCATAAAAGGCCATCAGCACCAGCACGGCCAGGGTGGCGCGCAGGGCCTTGCCGAGGAAGGCGATCATCAGCAGTTTTTCCGCATACAGCGCCAGCACCAGCGGCAGCAGACCGGCCACGACGATGGCGATGCGCAGGAACAGCATCGACTTCGCGTCATCTTTTGCCTTGTTGTACCAAGGGTCGTAAAAATCCTTCATCGCCAAGGTGGCCGAAGCCAGGGTGGTGGCGGAAATGCCGCCGAACAGGGCGCCGGCCAGGCCGACGATCATGATGCTGGCGGAAAACGCGGGCATGTGGGCGATCAGCGTCGGGAAGGCGTCGATCGACTTCATGCCCGGATACAGCACGGCGCTGCACATGCCGATCAGGGCCGCCATCAGGCCGAACGGGATCATCAGGGACGACACGTAATAGCAGGCGCGCTTGGCGACGGCCGGATTATCCGTGCTGACCAGGGCCTGGATCACGTATTGCGTGGCAAAGATGGAGCCGATGCCGCCGATCATCCAGGCGATGACCTGGCCCCAGCCGATTTCAATCCAGTTGAACATCTTGGCCGGCAACTGCGCCTGCAATTCGCCAATGCCGCCCGTCGCTTCCAGCGCATACGCCAGCGCCAGGATGATGCCCAGGTATTTGACGATGGAGTGGGCGAAATTCGTGTACACCACCGAGCGCATGCCGCCCAGGCTGACGTAGATCACGGTAATGGCGCCCACCAGCAGGATGGCGACCGTTTTATTGATGTGCAGCACGGCGGCCAGCACGGCGCCGCCGCTGGCGTACAAGGCGACGGCAACGATGCCCAGTGCGACGATGGTGAGGAGCGAGGCGGCGTAGCGCACGGGTTCGCCATACGTTTGCGCGAGGATGCCGGAAATCGTCGATTGCCCGCTTTCCTTGTATTTCTTGACCAGCACGATGGCCAGCAGCAAAAAGCCCAGCGACAGCGCCACCAGGTTCCAGGCGGCGGAAATGCCCAGCTCATAGCCCTTCTGGGCCGTGCCGATGCTGACGGAACTGCCGATGAATTCCGACAGCAGCAAGGCGCCGATCAGGAAGGCGGGATAATTGCGCCCGCCCGCCGTCATGCCTTCGCTGCTGTTAGCATGCTTGCGCACGCTGTAAGTGATGTAGCTCATGAGGGCAAAATAGCCCACCGTGACCCCGGCGATAATCATCAATCTGTTGTCCATCTGTCTACTCCAAGTCCAAGTCTGCTTTTTTCTTATTATTTTTTAAAAAGCTTCCCCTGCCGCGTGCCGGTCTTGCCGGTGGCGGTGCTCAGGGGCAAAGCGAAATCTTACCCTGCCGGCGACGCGACAAAGGCGCGCAGCTGCGCCGTGAAGGCTGGCGCCGCCTCGACATTCGACAGGTGCGACGCTGGCACGCTGGCCAGCCGCGCGCCTGCCACCTGTCCCTGCAGCCAGCGCGCATCGTCCACCGTGGTGACGGGGTCATGCTCGCCGGCGATGAGCAGGGTGGGCACCGTGATGGTGGCCACCTGTGCGCGCAAGTCCGCCTGCGCCAGCGCCGCGCAGCAAGCCGCG
Source organism: uncultured Janthinobacterium sp. (assembly GCA_963530105.1). Lineage (GTDB taxonomy): Bacteria > Pseudomonadota > Gammaproteobacteria > Burkholderiales > Burkholderiaceae_D > Janthinobacterium. The sequence continues at coordinate 8,876 of CAUSDR010000019.1, read as the reverse complement.
TAGCCTTCGGCATCCTGCCCGCGCAAGGTGGCGATCATGCGCGCCACCGTGGCCGCTTCGCGCGCGATGAAGGCGGGCGTGAACCAGCGGCCAGCGGCGCCATCGGCCACCGTATCCATGCCATCGCGGCGCACCTGCTCCGCGCGCGCCAGCCAGGCGTCGGCTGCGCCGATGCGTGCCGCCGTGTTGGCCAGCACCAGATGCGTGAAGCGCTGCGGCTGGCGCATGCCCAGCCACTGCCCCGTCAAGCCGCCCATGGAAATGCCGCAGAACGCGGCTTGCGCCACGTCAAGGTGGTCGAGCAGCGCCACCACGTCCAGGCCCAGGCGCTCGATGCCGAACGGCGCGCTGCCGCAGCCCGAGCGGCCATGGCCGCGCGTATCGTAGCGCACGACATAAAAGTCGCCGGTCAGCTCCGCCACCTGGCGATCCCACATGGACAGGTCCGTGCCCAGGGAATTCGACAATACCAGGCATGGCTTGCCGCGCTCGCCATCGGTGCGGTAATGCAGCAGCGTATCTTCCCCGTTCGCGGTGGTCACGACAATTCCGGTATCCGTCTGTTTCATGGCATGTGTCCTTTGCTCTGCGGCTCAGGCATCGCCGTCGCGCACGGACGATGGATGACGGCACAGCGGCATCACGTCGATCTGCATGTAGGGGAACAAGGGCAGCGAGGTCAGTACATCATGCAGCTCGTCCACGCTGTCGACGTCGAAGACGCTGATGTTGGCGTACTGGCCGGCGATGCGCCACAGGTGGCGCCACTTGCCTTCCTGCTGCAGGCGCTGCGCCAGTGCCTTTTCCGTCTGCTTCAGCTGCGCCGCCTGTTCCGCCGGCATGCTGACGGGCAAGTTCACGTTCATGCGTACATGGAATAACATTGTGTCTCCTTAAGATTTTTATTGGCACTTACAACGCCTAACAAAACCGTAGCGAGCGGAAGAGAGTTGCGGTCGAGAAGCGCAACTGTACGAAGGTACAGTGAGCATCGCAGGCCGTAAATCACGACGCGCAGTAGGTTTTGATAGGCGTCCTCAGGCGCGCTGCAGGGAGCGCAGCTTGTCCAGATCGATCTCCACGCCCAGGCCCGGCCCTGTCGGCACCTGCAGCATGAAGTCGCGGTACACGAGCGGCTCGCGCAAGACTTCCTGCGTCAGCAGCAGTGGCCCGAACAGTTCCGTGCCCCAGGCCAGTTCCGCAAACGTGGAACAGACGTGGGCCGTGGCCGCCGTGCCGATGCCGCCTTCGAGCATGGTGCCGCCGTACAGGCCGACGCCGGCCAGGCGCGCCACGGTGGCCACTTCCAGCGCCGGCAGCAAGCCGCCCGACTGGGTGATCTTCACCGCGTAGACGTCGGCCGCGTCGGCCTGCGCCAGCGCCAGCGCATCGGCGGGACCGTGCAAGGCTTCGTCGGCCATGATGGCCACGTCGAAGCGCTGCTTCAGGCGCGCCAGCGCGGCGCGGTTGCCCGCCTTGACGGGCTGTTCGATCAGGTCGATGCCGCCCGCTTCCAGGGCGGCGATGCCGCGCACGGCGTCCATCTCGCTCCAGGCCTGGTTGACGTCGACGCGCACGCTGGCACGGTCGCCCAGCGCCCGCTTGATCTCCAGCACGTGGGCGACGTCGTCCATCACGTCGCGCAAGCCGATCTTCAGCTTGAAGATGCGGTGGCGGCGCAGTTCCAGCATTTTTTCGCCCTCGGCGATATCGCGCACGGTGTCGCCGCTGGCCAGCACCCAGGCCACGGGCAGCGCATCGCGCACCCGGCCGCCCAGCAGTTCCGACAGCGGCACGTTCAGGCGGCGCGCCTGCGCGTCCAGCAGCGCCGTTTCGATCGCGCATTTGGCGAAGCGGTTGCCCTGCACGACCTTGCGCAAGGTGGCCATGGCCTTCGCCACCTGGCTCGCCTCCATGCCGACCAGCAGGGGCGCGATATAGGTATCGATATTCGTCTTGATGCTTTCCGGGCTTTCGCCGCCGTAGCTCAAGCCGCCGATCGTCGTGGCCTCGCCCCAGCCCGTGATGCCGTCGGCGCAGCGCACGCGCACCAGCACCAGCGTTTGCGTATTCATGGTGGCGACGGACAGCTTGTGCGGCCGAATGGTTGGCACATCGACCAGGAAGGTCTCGATATTTTGAATCATATTTATTCCGTATAATTCTGTGGAGTGCTGACACGATATGCCCCGAAAGTCCCCACGTCCAACACCGAGTTGGTATCAAACCTATACCTGAAAGGTATGAAGATGGAATTACGCCACTTGCGCTACTTCGTTGCGGTCGCCGAAGAAAGGAACTTCACGCGCGCTGCGGCGCGCCTGCACATCGCGCAGCCGCCACTGAGCCGGCAGATGCAGCAGCTGGAAGAAACGCTGGGCGTGGCGCTGATCGAAAAGGGGTCGCGGCCCTTGCGGCTGACGGAAGCGGGCGAGTTTTTCCTCGCCCACGCGCGCCCGCTGCTCGACCAGGTGCGCGACCTGAAGGCGATGACGCAGCGCATCGGCAAGCTGGAACGCACCCTGTCGATCGGCTTTGTCGCTTCGACCCTGTACGGGGAATTGCCCGACGTGGTGCACCGCTATTGCGAGCGCCACCCCGAGGTGGACGTAAGCCTGCACGAGATGACGACAGTGGAACAGATCAAGGCGCTCAAGGAGGGACGCATCGACGTGGGGTTCGGGCGCCTGAAAAGCGAGGACCCCAGCATCCGCCGCATCCTGCTGCGCGAAGAGCGCCTGGTGGTGGCCCTGCCGCCCGGGCACCGCCTGGCGCATGGCGCGGGCGGCCTGCGCCTGACGGACCTGACGCATGAAACCCTGCTGGTCTACCCGAAAGCGCCCCGGCCCAGCTTTGCCGACCAGGTGCTGGCCATGTTCAGCGATGGCAACGTCACGCCGGGCCTCGTCACCGAAGTGCGCGAGCTGCAGATTTCAATGGGGCTGGTGGCGGCCGGCCAGGGGATTTCCATCGTGCCGGAAAGCGTGCAAGCCATGCATCACCGTAACGTCATCTACCGCAAGCTCGACGACCAGCACGCGTTTTCTCCCATCTTCTTCAGCATGCGGCACATGGACCGCTCGCCCGAGCTGGAAAACATCCTCGCCGCCGTGTACTCGATCTACGATGAACACGGCATTGCGCACGTCAAGGAAAGCCTGTAGCGCAAATCAGCTTACAGCGGCGCGTCGGCCAGCAGTTGCGGGCGCAGCGCGCGGATGCGCAGCTCCGTGAAATAGCCGCCCGCCTCGTTGTAGCGCAGGTAGTGGCGGCCGCAATCCAGGCAGCGGGCCACCTGGCTCAGGTTGGCGGGATAAAAACGCGGCGCGATGGGCGCATCGACGCTGTCATAGCGCGTGCCCTGCGGATGGTACTCGGCGAAGGTCGGCTCTTCGTACGGGTCTTCGCGCAGGGTGCCGATTTCTGCAAACCGGTCCAGCTGCAGCGAGGTGGGAAGGCGCTGCCATGCATCCAGAGGGACGGTGCAGCAGCTGCATTTTTTTGTCACCAGCGCCGACGCGGCGGCCAGTGCGGACAAGGCGGGAAAGTCGATGAATATCATGTTCAGCCATGGCAAAGGGGCGGCCTTTGGCAAGGAGCCTGGCCGCGCCTTTGCATTCTAGCGGAACGCGCCTGTCAATGCCCCATGAAGTCATTCCACTTCGGCAGCAGCACGATGCTGTTCGGGTTGAGGCCTTTGTCTTTCAGGGTATCGACGCTGCGCACCACCGCTTCTTTTTTCATGTCGATGACGGTGATGCTGCCATCGCTCATGCCCGGCAGGTTGAGCAGCGCATTCTGCACGAAGGCATAGCGGCCATCTTTGGTGAACGCCACGTGGTGCGCGCCTTCGGCGGCGGGAATGGATTTCACTAGCCGCGGCTTGCCGACGCCGCCCGTCAGGTCAAAGATATGCAGGTGCCCGGGCTTGGCCGTCGTCAGGTACATCCGCGTGGCGCCCTTATTGAAATACAGCTCCAGCGGCACGCCCGCCTTTTGCTCGGCAAAGTCATGCACCTGGGCCGTGTCGAAATCCTTCGTCTTCGGATTCCACGTCGCCGTCCACACGGTGCCGCCGTACATATTGGCGACATACGCCACGGGCGGGTGGCTGCCCGGGACGAACAGCACTTCCACCGGCGCCTCGCCCGATGGCGACGGTTTTTTCGACAGCTTGTGCGTGCCCAGCACCTTGCCCGTGCTCGTCTCCACCACGCTGATCACTTCCCCCGCATCGCCCAGGTCCGTGGGCCGGATGGTGCTGGTCAGCAGGGTACGGTCGATGCCATCGTGGACGGCCAGGCCATGCGGATACGGCGCCGGCAGCTTGACCGTGCGCCCCGGCTTGTCGTGCACGGCGTCGCCTTCCAGCATGGCTTGCGAACCCATGCAGCTCAGGTACCAGCGCTTGTGGTCATCCGAAAAGACGATGTCCTCGCCCACCTGGCAGGTTGGCACCTCGACCACCTTGATGGGCAAATCCTTGTGGCGCATGTCCATCACGCGCAGCTGCGTCTTGCCCAGCGCCGTGATGTAGGCCTTGCTCATGTCGTGGTTATAAAAAATATGGTGCGCCACCAGGTCCGGCGGCAAGGGAATGTCGCGCACGATCCGGCCAAAATTTTTCGATTCGGGATCGACGTCGATGATGGCGATGCCCTCCTTGCGCGATGGCGGCGCGACGGGACTTTTCAGCGACTTCAATGATTCGGGCGACTTGCTTTCGTAATTGACCATGGCCAGGATTTCGGCCGACGCGGGCGGCGCGGCCACACAGGCCACCGCCAGCGCAAACAGCATCTTTTTATTCTTCATCGTCTCCCCTGCCTCTTTTCAAGTGTCATTGGATAGCCCGGACGGGCAACGCTTGCCGCCGGTCCGCGCCGATCATTCTACGGCGGTACTTTTTCAAACTGGCGTTTTTTTTCAGATGGCCAATGCTGGAAAACTTTCCTAAAATTTAAGCATGAAAAAATATCCACTCCCTCCTCCTTTCGCCAGCCTGGGCCTGGCCATTTTCCTGCTGTGCACATCGGCGCAAAGCCAGTCGCAGAGCGGCCCGGCGGCAATCCGGCAGCAACAGGAACAGCATGTGGCGCTGGCCATCGCACAGCGCAAAATCGCGCCCAAGCCGCCGACGATACGCGTCAAACAACACGCTGCAATCACGCTCGATTGGACTACCGACGAGGAAGTCAGTATCCACTTGCACGGCTACGACCGGCTGCTGACGCTCAAGCCGGGCGAGACGCAAGCCATGCGCATCGACGCCAGCGTGGCGGGACGTTTCCCCGTTTCCGCGCACGGCTACGGCGCGCAAGCAGAACACAAGGGCAAGCAGCACAAGCATCACCGCGAAGCGCCGCTGATGTACCTGGAAGTGCTGCCGCGATGACGGCGCGCCTTGGGGCGGCAGGCGCCCTGCTTGCCTGCCCGTGCCTGGCCCACGCCCATGGCTTCGGGCAGCGCTACGACTTGCCACTGCCGCTCTGGCTGTACCTGACCGGCGCAGGGCTGACTGTCGCGCTGTCGTTTGCCTTCCTGGCCCTGTGGCGCCGTGATGACAGTGCGCCACAGGGCCACGGAGACTACTCACGCCTGCTCGTGCGCCCTGTCCCCGGCGCGCGCGCCATCGCCTTCACGCTGCGCCTGCTGGTGCTGGCGCTGTATGTGCTGGTGATCGTGGCGGGCTTGGTGGGCGTGCAGAATCCCGTGAAAAATATCGCTCCCGCCATGGTCTGGGCCATCTGGTGGGTGGGCATGGCCTACGTGTCGGCGCTGCTGGGCGACCTGTGGGCACTCGTCAATCCGCTCGACAGCGTGGCGCGCGCGGCGGCGCGGCTATGCCCGCGCTGGCGCGCGCCGCTGACGTGGCCGCGCTGGCTCGATAGCTGGCCGGCGACGGCGCTGTTCTTCTGCTTTATCTGGATGGAGCTGAACTGGGAAGGCAGCGAACAGCCGGCCAGCCTGGCCTGGAGCATGCTGCTGTATTCCGCCTGCACGTGGGCGGGCATGGCACTGTTCGGCCGCGCCGCCTGGCTGCGCCACGCGGAAGTGTTCCACGTCGTCTTCGGCCTGCTGGCGCGCTTCGCGCCCTTCGCCTGCCGCGATGGCGGCTTGTACGTGCGCCCGTATGCAGCGGGACTGCTGGCGACAGAGCCCGTGCGCCCCGCCTGCCTGGTGCTGGTGATCCTGATGCTGGCTTCCGTCAGCTTCGACGGCATGATGGAAACGCAAGCGTGGTACGACATCGTCGACACCGTCCTGGCCGTCGCGCCGGGCGCGCTGGCCTGGATCACCACGGCCGCCCTGCTGCTGATGCCGGCCCTGTTCCTGCTGGTGTTCCTGCTGTTCTGCGCCTTCATCGCCCGCTGCGGCGCCAGCGATGGCCAGCCGGCCCTGCCCCTGCCGCGCGTGGCCGGCCACTTCGTGCTGACCCTGGTACCGATCGCCATCGCCTACCATTTCGCCCACTACCTGTCCTTTCTGGCGATGGCGGGGCAGTACCTGATTCCGCTGGCGTCGGACCCGCTGGGCCTGGGCTGGGACCTGTTCGGCACCAAGCTGTACTTCATCCGCCTTGGCATCGTCGACGCCAAGGTGGTGTGGTACGTGTCACTGTTCGCCATCATCTCCGGCCACGTGGCGGCCGTGTGGCTGGCCCACGTCTGCGCGCTGCGCCTGTACGCCAGCCTCCGCGCCGCCCTGCGCAGCCAGTATCCGATGCTGGCCCTGATGATCGCCTACACCTTGCTCAGCCTCTGGATCATCGCCCAGCCCATCGTCGGCGGCTAAGCCGCTGCCGCCGCGCCAGGCCCAGTTCCAGCAGCATCAGCACGCTGCCGGAGATGAGCAGCAGCGGCATCAGCGCGCACATGCCCGCCGCGACCAGCCAGGCCAGCGCGGAGGGCGAGCTCCAGGCGCCAGGCAGCAGCTTGGGCAAACCCAGAGTGCCCGGCAGGCGGCGCTTGAAGAACATCACCCAGCCCGATACCAGCGAGAACAATACGCTGGCGCCAAACAGCAGCAGCAAGGCCTGGTTCCACCAGCCGAATTCACCGCGGTGGAAGGGGATGCCGATGGCGGTGGCCTTGCCGAACGCCGTCTGCGCCTGCCACCCCGCGTAATACAAAGGCTTGCCGCTGTAGGCGTCGAACTGCAGGTCGAAGCGCAAGGTGGGGCGGCTGCGGTCGGCCATGGTGGCGCGCCACACATCGTCCTGGCTGGCCGGCGCCGTCAGCTGCACGGCGATGGCGGGCGCATGGCTGCGCGCCGCCTGCCAGGCGCCCTGCCAGTCCAGCGGAGCGCCCTCCTCGATTGAGTGCAAGCCGCGCGGCGCGGGTGCCGGTGCCTGGCCGCTGATGTCGCGCAGCGCGCGGATACGCCCGCCCGCCTGCTGGCTCCACGTCAGCCCCGTGACCAGGATGACAAAGCTCACCAGTCCCAGCGCCACGCCGAGGAAGGCATGCCACTGGCGCCAGCCATTGCGGCCACGCGCACCCCGTTTCGGCAAGCCAGCTTGCGCACCGCGCGGCCACCACAGGATCACGCCCGTCACCAGCATCACCATCAGCCAGCTGGCCGCCAGCTCGATCATCCAGCGCCAGCCATCGTTTTGCAGCAACCGCGAATGCAGCTTTTTCGCCCAGTTGCCGAAACGCTCGCTGCTGGCCAGGCTGCCCAGCACGCGCGCGTCATACGGATTGACGTAGACGACGATGGCTTGCGCGGGCAGGCCGAATGTCGGCCTGGCGGGCGTGAGCGGCGCCGCATGTCCGCCATGGCCCGCATGTTCATCCTGCGTACCGCCGGGCGGCGCGAACGCCACCTGCACCGCGTCATTCGGCTGGAATGGCGGCACCACGTGCTGCACCGTCCAGCCACGCGGCGCCGCCCGTTCCGCCGCCGCCACGGCGGCATCCAGCGGCAGCAGGGTGCCCTGCGGCGCCGCATGATCGAGGTGGCCATACAGCCTGGCCTCGACCTGCGGCGTGAACACGTACAGGATGCCCGTCAGGGTCGCCAGCAGGGCGAATGGCGAGGCGATCAGCGCGGCCCAGAAGTGGATGCGCCAGTACAGGCTTTTGCGGCGCGCGATGAGAAAGGTGTGGTCGTCCATGCTGCGCCTCACAGTGCGTTACAGGTGTAGGCCAGGCCCAGCATCACGCTGCGCGGCGCGCCCGGCGTGTACTGGTTCTGCGTATTGGCTGCGTAGCTGCCCGCGCCGGAATAACTGCTGTTGGCCGAGTCGGCGTAGCGCCTGTCGGCCACATTGCGCACTTGCGCCCACGCTTCCAGGCCCCGCGCAAGCTGGTAGCTGGCGCGCAGGTTCAACAGCGCGTGTCCCTTGTATGCCACCGTGTTGGCATTGTTCATCCAGTAGCGCCCCTGGTGCACGGCTTCCAGCGCCACTCTGGCGCCGGCCATGGGCCGGTAACCGACCTCGAACGAGGTGATGTCGCGCGGCGCCTGCGGCATGTCGCGGCCGCTGTAATCGAGGGTGCTGGAGAGCTGGTAGCGCAGGTAGCGGTGGCGCGCGATGGCCGTGGCGAAGCGCGCGTCGAACGGCCCGCCGGCGTAGTGCAGGCCAAGTTCCAGCCCTTCGCTGCGCGTGCGGCCCGCATTGCGGTTTTCGCTATTCCCCGGCGACAGCGTATAGCTGACGATGGTGTCGCGCCCGTCGAGCCGGTACAGGGCCGTATCGAGTTTCAGGCGTCCCTGCAAAAAGGCCCAGCGCAGCCCGATTTCATAGTTGTTGTACACGGAAGGCCGCAAGTCGGCGATGCCCGTCTTGCCATAAAGCTGGCTCACCTCGGGCGGCGTAAAACCCTGGCTGACGTTCGCATACGCGCTGCCCGCATGGCCGATGGCGTAGG
>CAUSDR010000018.1:0-30545 GCA_963530105.1 uncultured Janthinobacterium sp. | reverse complement strand
GCCGCCAAAACTGACGTTCAGGGTGCGCGCCGCGATGTCGGCCGTCGTGCTGCCGGTATTCGCATTGAGCACATAGTTGCCCGCGTCCTGGCCATCCAAGGCCAAGTTCGTCACGCTGACGTTCTTGCCAGCGCCCGCATTCTTGTCGCCGAATGCCGCAGTGCCCGTCACCGTCAAGGCGTCGCCGCCGATGCGGTCGTCGCCGATATGGACGCCGGCAGCAACGGTGCCGTCGTAGGTCTTGTTGACGCCGCCAAAACTGACGTTCAGGGTGCGCGCCGCGATGTCGGCCGTCGTGCTGCCGGCATTCGCATTGAGCACATAGTTGCCGGCATCCTGTCCTGTCAAATGGCCCGTCGACACCTGATAGTCGACCACTTTGCCGCTGGCCGCATTCTTGTCGCGGAAGCTGCCCAGCAAGCCTGTCATGCTCACCTGGTCGCCCGACACCAGGCCTTCGAAATAGCCGGTCAGGGCAGCGTCCGTCGTGCCGTCATACACACGGCTGAGCGCGCCGGAAACGCCGTAGTTCAACAGGCGCGCCGAGATATCGGCCGTGGTGCTGCCGCCGCGCATGTCCAGCACATAATTGCCCGCATCCACGCCAGACAGCACCACGTTGGTCACGTTGACGGTCTTGCCAGTTCCCGCGTTCTTGCCGCCGAACGCCGCACTGCCCGTCACCGTCAAGGCGTCGCCCTGGACGCGGTTGTCGCCGATATTCACGTCCGCGGCAACGCTGCCGTCATACGTCTTGCCGACGCCACTGAAATTCACGTTCAGGGTACGCGCGGCGATGTCGGCCGTGGTGCTGCCGCCGTGAGCGTTCAGCACGTAGTTGCCCGCATCCGCGCCATCGAGCGCCACGTTCGTCACATTGACGGTTTTGTCCACCCCTGCATTCTTGTTGGCAAATACCGCATCGCCCGTCAGCGTCAAGGCATCGCCCTGCACGCGATCATCGCCAAAGGTGACGCCTGCGGCGACACTGCCGTCATAGGTCTTGCTGACGCCGTTCAAACTGATGTTCAGGGTACGCGCCGCGATGTCGGCCGTGGTGCTGCCGCTGTTAGCGCTCAACACATAGTTGCCCGCATCCGCGCCGCCCAGTGCCACGCCCGTGACATTGACGGTCTTGCCGCCACCCGCATTCTTGTCGCCGAATGCCGCACTGCCTGCCACGGTCAGGGCGTCGCCACTGACCCTGTCATCGCCAAAATTCACCTGTGCGCCCGTCGTGCCGTCATAGGTCTTGTTGATGCCACTCAAGCTGATGTTCAGCGTGCGCGCCGTGATGGCCGCCGTGCCATCGGCCGTCGTCGCGGCCAGGCTGTAATTGCCCAGGTCATTGCCAACCAGGGCCAGGTCGCTGGCATGCACGGCCTTGTTGCTGCCCGCGTTCCTGTCGAGGAATGCTGCCAGGCCGTTGACGGTAATGCTGTCGCCCGCCACAACATTGCCCAGCAGGAAACTGACACCGTCGTAGCCCAGCGTGCCGTCATACACCTTGCCACTGCCGCCGATGCCGACCGTCAACACGCGCGGCGTGATGGCGAAAGTGGTGGTGCCGCCCAGGGCGATGTCGTACTTGGTCGACCACAGCCCCGTCAGATTGTAATTGCCTACGTTGCGCGCGCTACCGTAGCCGAGGCTGCCATTGACGCCCGTGTCGCCATCGAGCAAGCCGACGTAGCCGATCGACCCGAGGAAGGCGGCCAGCTGGCCATCATAGACCTTGCCGCTGGCATTGCCGGACACGTTCACTTGCAGCGGTTTCAGCAACGCCTTCAGCATCGGCGTCGTATAGCCTTCGTAAATGCGCCAGGTGCTGCCGAAATCAAAGCCGTTGAAGCTGCCCTGCTGCTGCATCTGCGCGGTCGTGCGGCCCGTCGCGCCCCCCTGCTCCATCACGGTGCCGGCCGTCTCATAGTTAAAGAAGGCGTTGGAAACAACCGCGCCCGTGTCGGCACGCCCCACCAGGCCGCCCGCCGTACCGCTGGCGAAACCGTTGCCTGCCACGGCGCCGCTGCTAAAGACATTGCTGGCACTGCTGCCCGCCACGCTCCAGCCGATCAGGCCGCCCACGTTTTCATGGGTGACGGCAGGGTCGCTGCCATCGGCGGCGCCCACCGCGCCGGTGGCGTAGGCATTGCTGATGGTGCCGCCGTTGCGTCCCACCAGGCCGCCGATATTCGCCGCGCCGCGCACGCTGCCCGTGGCGTACGACTGGGCAACCATCCCGTCGTTATTGCCCACCAGGCCGCCGACCATGGCGCGCGCGCTCGTGACGGCGCCGCTGGCCGTCGACGCCGTGATGCTGGCGCCCGCCCCGCCCAGGCCCACCAGGCCACCGATGCCGCCCGCGTCATCGGCGTTCAAGCCGGTCACCGTGCCGCTGGCATTGGCAGCCGAGATCGTCCCGCCATTGCTGCCGACGAGTCCGCCCACATTGCGCCGGCCGCTGACGGCGGCGCTGCTGCTGACGTTGTCGATCGTGCCACTGAGCACATTGCCCACCAGCGCGCCCACGTTCGCCACGCCGGAGACGCTGCCGCCATGCAGGCTCAGGTTGCGCAAGGTACCGTCCTGCAAGGTGCCAAACAGGCCGACGGGCGAATCGTAGGTGCCGCCATCGATCATCAAATTGCTGATGGCAAAGCCGGCGCCATCGAAGATGCCGGAGTAAGCGGCGCCACCGCCGGCGATGGGGACAAAACCCTTGCCGCCGTTCCAGTTCACCGTGCCGCTCGCGTCGATATTGCCGGCCAGGTGATAGCTGTTGCCCAGGCCAAGACTGCCGGCGCCCTGCAAGCCGTAGATATCGGCAAGCAGGTACGGCGACGCCGTGCTGCCGTCACCGCCCGCGGCGCGCAGGAAACTGGCGCCGCTGCCGATGGCAAAGCTGCCGGCGCTCAAGCCCGGCAGGCTGGCCGCGTTTTGCACCCAGTTGCCGCCATCCAGCACAAACGCGCCGCCCACCGTCACGGCGCCCGTGGCCGCGATGGCGGAGCCTGAATTGAGGTGCAAATCGCCGGCCGTCGACAGCGCATTTGAAATCAGCAAGCCGCCCGTGTTGCTGCCGTCGCCGATGGTCAGCGAGGCGGCCGAAATGCCCGCCAGTTCCGCGCTGCTCAAGCTGAGCGCATTCGCCGTCTTGCTGCCCAGGTCGATCGCGCGCCAGGCCACCAGCGGCTTGATCGTCACGGCGGCATTCCCGGCCGTGCCGCCAAAAGCGAGGCCGCCATTGAAACTGATGCTATCGGCTTGCAGCAGCACGGTCTGGTTGAGCGCGCCCGAGCCCTGAAGCTGTCCATTACCGCCGTTGAGCCTGATTTCACCGCCCTGGTAATTCACCTGCAAGGCCAGGTTGCCGCCGCCGACATGCATGTTCCCGGCGCCGGTGATGCTGGCGCCCGACACGGTCAGATTGCCATTGCCGGTGCTGATGCCGGCGCCCACGGTCACGCCGGCCGTCTGGCCGCCGGCCGAACTGCCGCCGTTGTCATTCGCCGACAAGCGGACATTGCCGCCGTTCGTGGTAATCGCCGCATTCACATTGATCTGCTCGCCCGCCTGCGCCGTCAGTCCGATGCCCGCATTGCTCATGTTGATGGCGCTGTTGAAGTCGATGCGGTGCAAGGCTTGCAAGGTCACGTTGCTGGTCGCGGCCGAAATCAGGCCCGCGGCAATTTCCGTCGTGCTGTCCGCCGCCGTGGGCGCATCCGAAAACTGGTCAACCTGCGTCAACGTGGCGCCGGCGGAGGGGGTGGCGACGATGGCGATATTGTATGGATCGAGCAGCCAGTCGCCCATTTTGCCGCTGGCCGCCCGCGCACGCGTATCGACCCTGGCGCCATCGACGGCCAGGTAGTGGCCCGACGTTTCGACGAAACCGCCGTCGCCGCCCAGCGCGCCGCCTCGCGCCGAGATACTGCCAAACATGCGCGCCGACTCGTCGCCCCAGACGATGACCTTGCCGCCCTTGCCGCTGTCGATGGCGTCGGCGGCAATGGTGGCATCCTGGTTGACCACCACCTGGCGCGCATTCTGCACGGCCCCGTTCTTGCCCTGGTAGTCGCCGCCCAGCAGAACCGTGCCGCCGCCCGTGGCGCCGCTGGCATCGATCTTCGCGTTGCCGAACAGGCCCACCTGGTTGCCCAGCACCTGGATTTCGCCCCCCTTGCCGGCCGCCCCCGTGGCCGAGGTCACGCTGCCGGCCGACAGCACCGTCTGGCCGCTGGCCTTGAGCACGATCTTGCCGTTGTCGCCGACGATGGCGCTGTTGGCATTGAGCACGCCGCGCTGGCTGACCAGCGCGCCGGCCATGCCGATGCCGCCGCCCTGGGCGATGATCTGGCCCAGGTTCAGCGCCTGGTCGCCTGGTGCCGAGACCAGCACGCGCAGCTGCGGATTGCCGGGGTCGGCCAGTTGCACGCTGCGCCCCGCCGCCAGGATCACTTCGCCATTTGGCGCCGTGATGATGCCCGTGTTTTCCACGTTCGGCGCGATCAGCAGCACTTGCCCGCCCTTGCCCGCGTTGATGACGCCTGCATTGCTGACGCCGCCCGCGACGCCGCCCGCCGTAAATTCGCGCTTGCCGGCAAGGAAGTCGGCATTCGTCATGCCCAGGCTGGACGCCACCAGGCCGTTCACGTCCACTTTCGCGCCCTGGCCGAAGACGATGCCATTCGGGTTGATCAGGAACACCTTGCCGTTCGATTCCAGGCTGCCGAGGATCTTGCTGGGGTCTTGTCCCGTGATGCGGTTGAGTACGGCGCTATTGCCGTTTTGCTGGATGAAGCGCGTGATTTCACCGGCATGGATGGAAAAGCTTTGCCAGTTGATGATGGTGTTGGGCGTGTTCGTGATCGAGAAGATATTGCCTTGCTGATTGAACGTCGCCTGGCCATGGACCACCTGCGGCAGGGCGGGATTGGCTTGCGCCGCGCCGAAGCAGGAAGCCAGCAGCAGCGCCAGCGCCGTGCGCCGCAGCGGCGGCCCGTACGGCGGCATCTGGGCGGAAACGGAGGCGTGGTGGACAGAGTTGTGCATGGAATTCATCCTGATACTAGTAGGCCAAGGCAAGGCGGAAATGCAGGCGGTTGGCGTCGCGCTTGCCCGTCTCGCCCGCATTGACGACGTGGGCGTAATCGAGTTGCAGGTTGGCGTAGCGGCTCAGCAGCAAGCGCATGCCGAGTCCTGCGCTGCCGATACCCTGCGACCGGCTTTCGCCGGCCAGCGCGTGGTTGCGGCGCAGCCCGGCCACGTCGTAAAAGGCCAGCGCGCGGCACTGGTAGCCGGCCGCCTGCGCGCACCAGTTCGGCGTGTACAGTTCCAGGTTCAGGCTGGCGCCGGAATCGTTCGACGCTTCGCGCTCGGCAAAGCCGCGCACGGACGCGGCGCCGCCGGCGCCGAACTGTTCGCCCGGCACCAGCGCGTCGGGTGTCACCTGGGCATTGAACAGGGCGCGCCATTGCCAGTCGTTGGCCAGCACGCGGCCGGACGTGGCGCTCAGGCGCAAGGTGTTGTAGGCGGCCTTGGCTTGCGCGCGCACTCTGTCGAAATCGGCTTGCGCGCCATGCTTGCCCCCTGGAATATTGTGCGCGAAGGTGACTGCCACGCTGGTCTCGCCCATGGGCAGGCTCCAGGCGCCGATGTAGCTGACGCTGACCGGGTGCACGGTGACGTCGGCGCCCAGTTCCATGCCGAACAGCTGCACGCTGTTGCGGTAGGCCTTGTAGTCGACGCCGTACACCAGCTTGGGCTCGAAATCGTCGCGGCGAGCGAAGTTCTGGTTGTAGCGGATGCCGGCCATGCTGCCCTGGCCGCTGACGGCCAGGTCGAAGATGCCGGCCGAGACGCTGCCCGAATCGACGTTCGAATAGCTGGCGAAAAAGTCCATCGAGTCGCCCAGCGCATACAGCGGCAAGTGGTAGCCGGCGCCGTACACGCCGACCTTGTCGGGCTTTTCCGCGCTGCTCGTGTATTGCAGGCTAGCAACATGGTCGCGGCCCCACAAATTCGCATGCTGCAACACCACGCCCACGTGCGTCTTGCCTGTCTCCTGCGCGCCCGTGTTGTCCACGTTGAGCATGGCTTTCCACGCCGTTTCGTCTGCCACCGCGACGATGGCGTCGATGGCGCCCGCCTTGGCGTCCGCCTGCTCGTCCGCCTGCAGGCGCACTTCGATCTTGCGCGCCGGGTTTTCATTGGCCAGCTTCAGGCTTTGCGACAGGGCGTCCAGGTTCGGCGTTGCCCCCTCGCGCAGTGCCGGCAAGGCGCGCCGCACGTTGGCCTCGTCGACGTGCGTGTTGCCGCTGACGGACACCCTGCCCAGCGGCGTCTGCAGCACGTTCAGGCGCACCACGCCGCGCTCCAGTTCCTGCTCGGGCAATTGCACTTGCACGGTGCTGTAGCCGCGCGCGCGGTAGGCGTTTTCCAGCGCCTCGACGGCGCCGGCAATATGCGAAAAATCGCGCTGGCGGCCCGTGAACGGCGCCAGCAAGGCTTGCAGCCGGCTCTCGTCGAGC
Source organism: uncultured Janthinobacterium sp. (assembly GCA_963530105.1). Taxonomy (GTDB): domain Bacteria; phylum Pseudomonadota; class Gammaproteobacteria; order Burkholderiales; family Burkholderiaceae_D; genus Janthinobacterium. The sequence goes on along the minus strand of CAUSDR010000018.1, from coordinate 24,015 downwards.
AAGGTATTGCCTTGCACCTCGAAGCGGCTGATGTCGAAACGCGGCACGCCATCCTCTGCCGCCGCAGGCGTGGTCTGCTCCATGGAAACGGCGGCACCGGCGGCGCCGACGGCGAACAGCAGCGCGGAACCCGCAAGCAGGTGCACCAAACGATATGTCATGTGAAGGATTTCTTGTGTAACCGAACCAGCGCGCGGCCCGCAGGCGCCAGCGGCAGCGTGTCCAGCAATGGATTGAAGACAAATTTTAGACGGCTTTTTGTTTCCAGTCAGAAATTTCTAACGTTTTTGCGCCATTTTCATCGCAGCGCAGCATACAACGTGCATACATCATGAAAAGATAGCCCAATCAATAATATTTTCCCTGTTGCACACTATCTATTTGCTATCCAGTGCCACCACCCCACCCCAGTCGGCCGCCGGCGGCGTGCTGGCGTACTCCGCCGCGCGCGCCGCATACAGGCGGTACAGGCCATCGTCGGGAAAATCGGCCTGCAGCTGCGCGATCAGCGCGCCGGCGGCGTGCCAGTCGCGCGCGCGCAGCCTGGCCAGCGCCGCGTGCCAGCGTTCCACCTGCGCCAGCTCGGCTGGCGTCGCGTCGGCCAGCAGGCAGCGCGGTTCGAAGATGGCGACCGCCGCCTGCTTGCCCAGCACGCGCACCAGGTCCAGTTCGCGGTACAGGAATTCGCCGGCCGCCGCGCGCGTGGCGGGGCCCACGACGATGCCCACGCCATAGCGCTTGCTGGCCCCTTCCAGGCGCGCGGCCAGGTTGACGCTGTCGCCCATCACGGTGTAGGCGCGGCGGATGCGCGACCCCATGTCGCCCACGTGCATGGGCCCCGTGTTGATGCCGATGCCGATGCGCAGCGGCGGCCAACCGCGCGCGGCGAACTCGCCATTGAGGCGCGCCGCGCTGCGCTGCATCAGCAAGGCGCTGGCCACGGCGCGGCTGGCGTGGTCGGGAAAGGCCACGGGCGCGCCCCAGAACGCCATCACGGCGTCGCCGATGTATTTGTCCAGGGTGCCGCCATGGCTGTCGCGGATATCGTGCGACATCGCCGTCAGGTATTCATTGATGTATTCGCGCAGCGCGGCCGGCGCCAGCTGCTCGGAAATGGCCGTGAAGCCGCGCACGTCGGCAAACAGCACCGTCAGTTCGCGGTTCTCGCCATCCATGGTGTAGCGCTGCGGGTTCTCGGCCATCTCGGCCACCAGCTCGGGCGCCACGTATTCACCGAAACGCGCCACCAGCGCGCGGCCCTTGCGCACCTCGAAAAAATAGCCCCAGGCCAGGTTGACGATGAACAGCGCGACGATCAGCAGCAGCACCACGGCGCCGCCCAGCACCAGGTCGCGCACGGCGTACAGGTACAGGTTGAGGGCGATGGTGAGCGCCAGCGCGCCCAGCGTCACCAGCATGACGCCGGCCGGCGGCAGCACGGCCAGCGCGCCGGCCAGCAGCACGCCGAACAGCACGATCTGCACCAGTTCGAACGCCAGCGCGTAGTCGGGGCGCGCCTTGAAGCGGCCGTCGAGGATGGACTTGATCAGGTTGGCGTGCACTTCCACGCCCGGGTATTCCGCGTTCAGGGGCGTGGCGCGGATATCGTTCAAGCCGGGCGCCGTGGTCCCCACCAGCACGATGGCATCCTTCAGCGCGGCGGCCGGCACGGCGCCCGCCAGCACGTCGGCGGCCGACACATAGCGGAAGGCGCCGCCATCGGGGCCGCCCGTGCCGCGGTACTGCACCGTCGTGGTCAGCGCCTCGCCGACGGGAATCGCGGTGGCGCCGCGCGGCGCGAACAGCACGATGTGCTCGAGGCCCGTGTTGTCCAGCTGGCGCGCCGACAGGGTATCGGCGGTGGCCATGAAGCGCGGCGCGATGGCGCGCGCCTGCAGGTAGACGGCGGCCGTGGCCAGCGACAGGGAAGGATAGTAGCCGTCGCCGATGCGCTGCAACAGGGTGGAGGAACGCACCACGCCATCGGCATCGGTCAGCGCCGTGAAGATGCCGGCGCCGCGCGCGGCCGCCTGCAGCGGCGCGATATTGGCTTCGTAGCCGCGCGCCACGTAAGCCGTCACCGCGCGTCCGTTCAAATCAGCCACGGTAAAGGCGGGCTTGGGCAGCACGCCCTTGGTTTGCCGCTCGGAGACGCTGTAGCCCAGCACCACGGGCTGGCCGCGCATGGCATCGGCGAACAGGCCATCGTAGTCCATGGCGGGGCGCAGCTTTTCCAGCTGCGCCGGCAAGCCGGCGACGCCGGCCAGCTCGCCCTGCGCCAGGCCTTGCAGCACGGCGTAGCCGGAACTGGTGTCCGCTTCGGGAAAGGAAATGTCAAAGCCCAAGGTGGCGACGCCGTAATGGCCGGTAAGCTGGCGCACCAGCCTGGCCTGGATGTCGCGGCTCCACGGGAAGCGCCCCACCTGCGCCAGGCTTTTCTCGTCGATATCGACGATGACGATGCGGCTGTCCAGCTGCGGCGCTTCAAAGCGCATGCGCCAGTCGCCCAGCATGGCGTCGAGACGGGCAAAGTTGTCATTGCCAGACAGGCACAGCATGGCGGCCGCCACGGTCAGCAGCACGCCCAGCAAGAAGCGCGCGCCATGCTTGCGCAAAGCCTGCGCCAGCGCCGCGCGCCAGGCCCTCGTCACGGGGTATAGCCCGGAATGGACGCCTCGTCGACGGCATCGATCTGGCTCGGATGCATGTGCTTTTCAGCGAAGGTCAGGTACACCTTGCTGCGGATGAAGACGTCGAACAGCTCGGGGTCGATATGCCCGTTCAGGCTGAAATTACCGAGGATGCGCAGGGATTCCGACAGCGGTTTGCCCTTCTTGTAGGGCCGGTCGCGCGCCGTCAGCGCCTCGAAAATGTCGGCAATCGCCATCAGCCGCGCCGGCACCGACATCTGTTCCTTCGTCAGTCCGCGCGGATAGCCCTTGCCATCCATGCGCTCGTGGTGGCCGCCCGCGTATTCGGGCACCTTCTGCAAGTGCTTGGGCCACGGCAGCGCTTCGAGCATGCGGATCGACACGCTGATATGGTTGTTGACGATGGCCCGTTCCGCCGCCGTCAGCGTGCCGGCGCGGATGGTCAGGTTTTCCGTCTCGTCGGCGTCGAGGAAGTCGCGCAGCTGGCCGTCGGCCGCGCGCCAGCGGCGCTTGGCGATCCGCCGCACGCGCTGCTGGTCGGCCTGCGCCATGCTCTCGCCGCCAATGTTCACCGTGCGGATGAAGTCGCGCTCTTCGCGCAAGGCGGCCTGCTCCTGCGCCAGCGCCTCGGCGATGGCGGCGACCTCCTGCGGCCGCGCCGCCTGCTGGCGCAGGGCCGCGATCTCGGCGTCGCGCAGCAGCACTTCGTAGCGCGTGTCGATCAGGGCGATGCGGTCGAAAATGGTTTCCAGCTTGGTGGCCTTGTCGACCACGTGCACGGGCGTGGTGATCTTGCCGCAATCGTGCAGCAAGCCGGCCAGCCACAGCTGCTTGCGTTCATTGTCGCTGAGCCGGAAATCGGCCAGCGGCCCCGTTTGCGTGGCGTGCGCGGCGTCGGCCAGCAGCATGGTCAGCTCGGGCACGAACTGGCAGTGGCGGCCCGTGTACGGGGACTTTTCATCGATGCCGATGTTAATCAGGGTGACGAGCGATTCGAGCAATTCTTCCAGCTGCCCGATCAGCAGCTGATTCGTCAGCGCCACGCCGGCCTGCGCCGCCAGCGCCTCGATGAAACGCTGATCGGTGGAGGAAAACGCGCGCACCGGCCCCGTGGCGCCATCCCGCGCGTTGACCAGCTGCAGCACGCCGATCAAGTCCCCTTCATGGTCGCTCATGGGCACCGTCAGGATCGACTGCGTGTGATAGCCATGGTGGCGGTCGAACGCGCGCATGCCGGAAAAATTGAAGGCTTCGTCGCGGTACACGTCGGCGATATTCACGCAGCGGCGCATGTGCGCCGCATACGCGGCCACCGACGCCAGGTTGGGCTGGCCCGCGCCATCGAACAGCGGCACGCCGGGCAAGCCGATGTCGGCCCCTGGCGCGATGCCCAGACTGTCGTTCACGCTGATGTGGAAATCGAGCTGGCGGCCATCGGCCGCGGGCCGGTACAGTGTCGCGCCATCGGCGCCGCTCATGCCCTTGGCCAGCAGCACGATGCGCTGCAGCAGCGGACCGATATCGCGCCCTTCGCCGCCCAATCCATGGCCGAGGGCGACACTGAGCTCGGTCAATTGCTCCAGGCGCTGGGCGATTTTCTCGGGGTGCAGCTGCGGCATGTTGTAGGCGATCAGATAAGGTGAGAGGAAGCTGGCAAGCGCCAGTGTAACGGCGCCCCTGCGCACTGTACATTACTTAGTTGCAACAAAATGAAATAACTTTCCGTAATGCAACACGCACAAATGTTGCCGCCAATCTCATTAATTAGAATAGAATCAACAATAATTACACTGTAACAAGGTACTGAATGAAATTCACGTTCAGGGGCGTGCGCGGCTCGATCCCCTCCCCCGGTCCGCGCACGGCCCGTTATGGCGGCAACACCACCTGCATCGAGGTGCGCACGGATGACGACAGCCTGATCATTCTCGATGCGGGCAGCGGCATCTTTTCGCTGGCGCAGCAGCTGCCGCCGGGCCAGCCGGTGGATGCGCACGTCTTCATCACGCACAGCCACTGGGACCACATCCACGGCCTGCCCATGTTTTCTCCTTTGTTCGTGGCCGGCAACCGCATGCGCCTGCATGGCGCCTACGATGCGGTGGCCGGGCGCGGCATCGAGCACGTGATGGCCGTGCAGCTGCAAAACAGTTATTTTCCCGTCAGCGAAGCGGCCATGGCGGCCAGCATCGAGTACCGCACCCTGGCGCCCGGCGACACCGTCGACGTGGGCGGCGCGCGCGTGCGTGGCGCGGAAATGAACCACCCCGTCATCAACCTGGGCTACCGCATCGACTGCGCCGGCGCCGCGCTGTTCTTCAGCGGCGACCATGAACCGTTCTACAACCTGCATCCGCCCGGCCATGCCGAGCACGCGGCTTGCGCAGCGCGCAACGCGCAGCGCCAGGCCGGCATCGACGCGCTCGTTGCCGGCGTCGACGCGCTGATCATGGACTGCTCCTACACGCGCGAGGAATACCCGGGCAAGCAGGGCTGGGGCCATGGCACCTTCGACGCGGCGTTTGATCTGGCGTTGCGCTGCGGCGCGCGGCGCCTGTACTGCACCCACCACGAACCGACGCGCAGCGACGAGCAGCTCGAAGCCGTGTTTGCCGACGTGATGGGCCGCTACAGCAGCCGCCTCGACGGCTTGCAAGTATTCCTCGCCTACGAGGGATTGACGGTGGAACTGGCCTGAACAGCCGCACCGGCACTATGTTGCACAACGAACGGTGGGATTGACGCCAACCCGCCATCATGGACGCTCATTCTTCAAGGAGAGCGCCATGAGCAAACCGCACGATACGCCGCGCGAGCAGCAACAGCAGGAAGACCAGCAAGCCCAGCAGGAAGCAAACAAGATCCGCCAGCAAGCTGAACATGACAAAGGCGCGATCCGCCAGAATGATGGACTGAAGCAACATCAAGGCGGCGACAAGGGTCCGCGCGGCCAGTAGACATAAAAAAAGGGAGCCGCAAGGCTCCCTTTTTACTGGCGTTGGCTATCCATCACATGATGTGGTGGCCAATCCACCAGGCGACTGCTGCGACAAATGCGGACGCGGGGATCGTGAAGATCCAGGCCCACACGATATTGCCGGCCACGCCCCAGCGCACGGCCGACATTTTTTGCGACGAGCCGACGCCGACGATGGCGCCCGTGATGGTGTGCGTGGTCGAGACGGGAATGCCCAGCGCCGTCGAGACGAACAGGGTGATGGCACCGCCCGTTTCGGCGCAGAAGCCGCCCACGGGTTTCAACTTGGTGATCTTCTGGCCCATGGTCTTGACGATGCGCCAGCCACCGAACAGGGTGCCGAAGCTGATGGCCGTGTAGCACGAGATGATGACCCACATCGGCGGCATGGCATCGGCCGAGCTGGAGTAGCCCGCGGCGATCAGCAGCATCCAGATGATGCCGATGGTTTTTTGCGCATCGTTGCCGCCGTGGCCCAGGCTGTAGGCCGCGGCCGAGACCAGCTGCAGGCGGCGGAACCATTTGTCGACCTTGCGCGGCGTCGAGCGGACGAATATCCAGGACACGATGAGCATCATGATCGAGCCGAAGACAAAGCCCAGCACGGGTGCGATGACGATGAAGGCCACGGTTTTCCACAGGCCGGCCGCGACCAGCGCGCCCGTGCCGGACTTGGCGACAGCGGCGCCCACCAGGCCGCCGATCAGGGCGTGCGAGGACGACGATGGAATGCCGTAGTACCAGGTAAACAGGTTCCAGAAGATGGCGCCCATCAGGGCACCGAAGATCACGTACTGGTCGATCACTGCCGGATCGATCGTGCCCTTGCCCACCGTGGCGGCCACGGTCAGCTGGTGAAACACGAAAATGGCGACGAAGTTGAAGGTGGCGGCCATGGCAACCGCGGTCTGCGGTTTCAATACGCCCGTCGAGACCACCGTGGCGATCGCGTTGGCGGCATCGTGGAAGCCGTTCATGAAGTCAAACAGCAGCGCCAGGACGATCAACAGGCCTAGCACATAGATGCTGATTTGTATGGTCATTATATGTTCTTTTCTGATTCTGGTTCAGGACAGGCCCAACGCTTACGCGTTTTCGACGATGATGCCTTCGATAATATTGGACACATCTTCGCAACGGTCGGTCACGGTTTCCAGAATCTCATAGATCGCTTTCAGCTTGATCAGGTTGCGCACGTCCGGTTCGTCGCGGAACAGTTTGGACATGGCGGCGCGCATCACGTGGTCGGCATCCGATTCCAGGCGGTCGATCTCTTCGCAGATGGCGACGATCTTGCGCGAGTTATCCATGTTGTGCAGCATGGCGACGGCGTCGCGCACTTTCTCGGTACAGGCCAGGACCAGTTCGGCCAGGCGCTTGGCTTCCGGCGTGACGGCTTTCAGGTCGTACAGCGACACGGTTTGCGCCGCATCTTCCAGCAGGTCGAGGATGTCGTCCTGGCGCGTGATCAGTTGATGGATATCATCGCGGTCGATCGGCGTGATGAAGGTCTTGTGCAGCATTTCCACGGTGGCGTAAGTGACTTTGTCTGCCTGTTTCTCGATGCTTTCAATTGCATGCACGCGGTTTTCCAGGTCGTCGAAATTGGTCATCAGGCCAAGCATTTCTTTCGCGCCCTTGACGCACAGTTCCGCGTGCTGGTTAAACAATTCAAAAAACTTGCCCTCAGTGGGCATCAAGCGTCCAAACATGTCATTCTCCGTTAAGCATTGAGTCGTGTTATTTACTACAGAAAGCCGCCCCTTTTGATGAAGGGGCGGCCAATGGAATATCAGTGCTGCTGTGTTAGTCGCCTTGGTAAAGCGCCAGGCCACCACTGTAATTGCCAAATTTGGTGTACTGCCCCATGAAGGTGAGGCGGATGCTGCCGATTGGACCGTTACGTTGTTTACCGATGATGATTTCGGCCGTCCCCTTGTCCGGCGAGTCGGGGTTATACACCTCGTCGCGGTAAATGAACAGGATCACGTCGGCATCCTGCTCAATAGCGCCCGATTCGCGCAAGTCCGACATCACGGGACGCTTGTTCGGGCGTTGCTCCAGAGAGCGGTTCAGCTGGGACAGGGCGATCACGGGACAACCGAGTTCCTTCGCCAAGCCTTTCAAGCCCCGCGAAATCTCGGAAATTTCCGTGGCGCGGTTGTCGCCCGGGGTATTGGCCGACATCAGCTGCAAGTAATCGACGATGATCAGGCCCAGCTTGCCGCATTGACGCGACAAACGGCGCGAGCGCGCGCGCAATTCGATCGAATTGAGCGCCGGCGTTTCATCGATGTACAACTGGGCGTCGTTCATCTTTTGAATCGCATTCGTCAGGCGCGGCCAGTCTTCGTCGTTCAGGCGGCCCGTGCGCAGGCGGTGCTGGTCCAGCTGCCCCACGGAACCGAGCATACGCATGGCCAGCTGGGCGCCGCCCATCTCCATCGAGAACACGGCCACGGGCAAGCCGCTGTCGATGGCGACGTTTTCGCCGATGTTGACGGAAAACGCCGTCTTGCCCATCGAGGGACGGCCCGCCACGATCACCAGGTCGCCCGGCTGCAGACCGGAAGTCATGCGGTCGAGGTCGATGAAACCGGTGGGCACGCCCGTGATTTCACTCTGGTTGTCGCGGCTGTACAGTTCGTCGATGCGCTCGACCACCTGCGTCAGCAGGGGCTGGATGGCGGTCCAGCCCTGGGCGCCGCGCGCGCCTTCTTCGGCGATGGCGAAGATCTTCGATTCGGCCTCGTCAAGCATCTGCTTGACTTCCTTGCCTTGCGGGCTGAAGGCCGTGCCGGAGATATCGTCGGCGACGGTGATGAGTTTACGCAGCACGCCGCGGTCGCGCACGATCTCGGCGTAGCGCCGGATGTTCGCGGCCGATGGCGTGTTTTGCGCCATGGCGTTCAGGTAAGCGAGTCCGCCCACATCCTCGGCCTTGCCGAGCTGGGTCAGGGTTTCAAAAACAGTAATGACATCGGCTGGCTTGGAAGCGTTAACCATCTTGACGATTTGCTCGAAGATGATGCGATGGTCATAGCGATAGAAATCCTCCGCGTGCATGAAGTCGGCGATGCGGTCATACGCGGCATTGTCGCGCAGCAGACCACCGATGACGGATTGTTCTGCTTCGATCGAATGCGGCGGAATGCGGAGGGAATCCAGTTGCGGATCAGAGGGGGCGTTCATGGCGCGAATTATACCCGCTTCGGCGTCCGGGCAAAAAAAAAGGGCGAAAAATCAACGAAAAAAAGGCCACAAAAAAGCCGGGCGAACCCGGCTTTTCATAGTGCGGCAGCGCTTGCGGGCCAGGCCCGCAGACGATTACGCGTTCGCGTCTGGTACGACAGCGATAACCACTTCCACGACGACGTCGGTGTGCAGAGCAACCGAAACGTTGTGCTCGCCAACGATCTTCAGCGGGCCGGTAGGCATGCGGATTTGTGCTTTTTCAACAGCAAAACCTTGCTTGGTCAGCGCTTCAGCGATGTCGAAGTTGGTGACGGAACCGAACAGACGGCCATCGACGCCAGCTTTTTGAGCAACTTGAACGGTCAGGCCGCTCAGTTTTTCGCCCTGGGCTTGCGATGCGGCCAGTTTGGCGGCAGCAGCTTTTTCCAGTTCAGCGCGCTTGACTTCGAATTCAGCCACAGCGGTTGCCGTAGCACGACGTGCCAGGCGTTGCGGGATCAGGAAGTTACGTGCGTAACCGTCTTTGACTTTGACGACTTCGCCGAGGTTACCGACGTTAACAACTTTTTCTAACAGAATGATTTGCATAGTTCTTCTCCAGGAATATCGACCGATTAAGCGTGGTGCAGATCGGTGTATGGCAGCAGCGCGAGGAAGCGAGCGCGCTTGATTGCGGTGTCAACTTGGCGCTGGTAGTGCGCTTTGGTACCGGTCAGGCGTGCTGGCATGATCTTGCCGTTTTCTTGGACGAAGTCTTTCAGCGTGTCGACGTCTTTGTAGTCGACTTGCTCAACGTGAGCTGCGGTGAAGCGGCAGAACTTCTTGCGTTTGAACAACGGGTTTTGCTGTTTGCGTTTTTCTTTAAGCTTGAGCTTATTTTTGTCGAACTTTTTACCGAATGCCATGTCAGGCTCCTGTATCTAAAATGCGCTAGTCAGAATTGACTGCACTAAAATCAATGATGTGAAACACCAAACTCTTGCTGTTGCGGCTCTTTCTGGCCAGGAAACCCGTGAACTGATACACCCCGCCCAAGCTTGCCTGGCTGAACCGGCCTGAAATTTCGCCAGCGGCTAGCGCGGCAACATCAAACTCGGTCAATCGGGCAATTCCTGCTTCCATCTGCTGCGAACTGTGTTGCAATACTGCATTCACAATCGGCAGCCCTGCCGGGGTATAGCGCAATATTTCGCGCTCGGCAATGATGGCGGTGACTTGTAGCTGGTTCAGCGCACGATCCTGGTCAAAAATTAAGCGGCTGCGGCAGGAGCGGCTGCTGGTGCTTCGGTGCGGTGGCTTTTGGCCGCGTCTTCGCGTTGTACCGATTTCATCATCGGCGAAGGAGCTGTTTCAGCTTTCTTCATTTTAACGGTCAGGTGACGCAACACGGCATCATTGAATTTGAATGCTGTTTCCAACTCGACCAGGGTCTCGTTGTCGCATTCGATGTTCAGGCAGATGTAGTGTGCTTTAGGCAGCTTTTGGATCGAGTAAGCCATTTGACGGCGGCCCCAATCTTCCACGCGGTGAACCGAACCGCCGCGGGTGGTTACGCTGGCTTTGTAGCGTTCGATCATCGCGGGCACTTGCTCGCTTTGGTCCGGATGGACGATAAAGACTATTTCATAATGACGCATGCAAACTCCTTCAGGTCGGATTGATAATCGCCCACCCCGGCGTCAAGACGGGTGTGGGAAGGTCAGCCGAAGATTATAACCGCTATTTGCGCAAGTTTCAATGATTCCCTCGCCATGCTGCCCGCGCACGGGGCCGGCCACGCGCTTTTCTCCCTCTTCGCGACTATTTCACGCGAAATTGGCGCAAATAGCCGAAATCCCCTTGCATAGTGGGCGATACTGTACAAAAATACAGACTGTTCATATAGACAGCATTTTAGTATGCACCCACCGCTCATGATCAAGCTGACAGCACGACAAGAACAAATCCTGAACCTGATCAAAGACGCGATTGAAAATACGGGCTTTCCTCCCACCCGTGCCGAGATCGCCAATGAATTGGGTTTCAAATCGGCCAACGCGGCCGAAGAGCATTTGCAGGCCCTGGCCCGCAAGGGCGCCATCGAGATTTCGCCGGGCACCTCGCGCGGCATCCGCCTGATTGGCGCGGCAGCCGAGACGCTGCCCGCCAAGGTGCCGGCCGCCCTGCTGATGTCGCTGCCCCTGATCGGCCGCGTGGCAGCCGGCTCGCCCATCCTGGCGCAGGAAAACCTGGAAGCGAGCTACAACGTCGACCCGGCCCTGTTCTCGGCCAAGCCCGACTTCCTGCTGAAGGTGCGCGGCTGGTCCATGCGCGACGCCGGCATCATGGATGGCGATTTGCTCGCCGTGAAAAAAGTCGACAGCGCCAAGAATGGCCAGATCGTCGTCGCCCGCATCGGCGACGAAGTCACCGTCAAGCGCTACAAGAAGACGGGCTCCGTCATCGAACTGCTGCCGGAAAATCCCGACTTCAAGGTCATCACCGTCTCGCCGGAAGATGAATTCGCCCTCGAAGGCCTGGCCGTGGGACTCATGCGCAGCTGGCATTGAGTGAGCGCGCCTTCATCAACCTGCTGCGCAGCCCGCTCCCGGGCATCCGCTGCCCGCTAGCTGGGCGCTCCCGTACGAATGTACGGCTGCGCTACTCAAGCCGAGATTGCGCTTGCTCGCCACGGTTCTGAAGGCACGGTGACGTTACCATTTAACAAGAAAAGCAAAGGGCCGCGACAGCATGACTGTCGCGGCCCTTTTCACATGGCGCGCGGCTGCTTATGCGTCCAGCGCACTTCTGAAATCGTCGAGCAGGTCGGCTTCATCCTCGATGCCGACGGAAACGCGGATCAGCGACTCGGCGATGCCCATGCTGGCGCGGCGCTCGGCGCCCATCTCGTAGAAAATCGTGTGGGCGACGGGAATGACCAGGGTGCGCGTGTCGCCCAGGTTGCTGGCGGGAATGGCCAGATTGAGACGATTGAGGAAATCGAAGCAATCGATGCCGTCTTTCAGCTCAAAGCTGAACAGCGAGCCATAGCTGCGGAACAGGTCGCTGGCCAGCACATGCTGCGGGTGCGATGGCAAGCCGGGATAATGCACGGCCGCCACGCGCGGGTCGGCTGCCAGCATGGTGGCCAGCGCCAGAGCGTTCGAGCAGGTGCGGTCCATGCGCAAGGCCATGGTTTCCGCGCCGACGGCGATATGGTGCGCCGCTTCCGGCCCCAGCGAGGCGCCGAAGTCGCGCAAGGCCTTGGCGCGGATTTGCGCGATGCCCCACTGCGCGGGCGCCGCCTTTTTATAATTGTCAAAGATGTTCGGGTATTGCGTCCAGTCGAACATGCCCGTATCCGTCAGGCTGCCGCCCAGCGCATTGCCGTGGCCGCCGATGGATTTCGTCAAGGCGTTGACCACCAGGCCCGCGCCCACGGCTTTCGGACGGAACAAATACGGTGTCGTCATGGTGTTGTCGACAATGTACAGGATGCCCTTGTCGCGGCACAGGTCGCCGATTTTCTTCAGGTCGGCGATCTGCGTGCGCGGATTGGCAATGGTTTCCACGAACACGATGCGCGTGGCTGGCGTGATGGCGGCCGCCACGTTGGCCACATCGGTGGCGTCGACGAAGGACACGGCGATGCCCTGCCCCGTCACCGTTTGCCACAGGCTGTTGGTGTTACCAAACAAGAAGGCCGACGAGACGACGTGGTCGCCGGCGCGCAGCAGCGATTGCACCACGGCACCGATGGCGCCCATGCCCGTGGCGAAGCACAGGGTGGCGACACCGTCTTCCATCTTGTTGACCTTGTCTTCCAGCGCGGACACGGTCGGATTGCCCTGGCGGCCGTAGCGGAAGCCTGGCTCCTTGCCCTGGAACACGGATGCCAGCTGGCGCGCGTCAGCGTAGCCGAAGGCAACGGAGGTGTGCACGGGCTTGTGCAGCGAGCCATGCTCGATGCCCTTGCGGCGGTCGTTGTGCAGGATGGTGGTGGTGAAGCCGTAGTTTTTATTGGTGGTCATGGTGGAAGTTCCAAATGCTCGCCTTGCCGCTTAACCCAAGGCAAGTGCTGGGGCCGGACCTGAAGGTGCGCCCCCGAAAAAATGCCCGGCATCGGCCGGGCAGGTTACTTACGCTTCCGTTGTCGCCAGATTCAGGTTCAGCTGGGAACGCGGCGTATCTTCGGGCGCTGCCGCCTTCGGATGGTGGCGCGCATATTCCAGGCGGTCCAGGTATTCCTGCGACACGTCGCCCGTCACGTACACGCCGTCGAAGCACGAAGCCTCGAAGCTGGTCAGGGCGGGATTGACGTCGGCGATGGCCTGCTTCAAGGCTTCGATATCCTGGTATACCAGGTAGTCGGCCGTGATTTCGCGGCACACCTCTTCCGTCGTGCGGCCGTAGGCGATCAGCTCGTCGCGCGTCGGCATGTCGATGCCGTACACGTTCGGGTAGATCACCGGCGGCGCGGCCGAGGCGAAGATGACTTTCGTCGCGCCCGCTTCGCGCGCCATCTGCACGATTTCACGGCTGGTGGTGCCGCGCACGATGGAGTCGTCGACCAGCAGCACCACTTTATCCTTGAATTCGGACGGAATCGCGTTGAGCTTCTGGCGCACGGATTTCTTGCGCGCCGCCTGGCCCGGCATGATGAAGGTACGGCCGATGTAGCGGTTCTTGATGAAGCCTTCGCGGTACTCGATGTTCAGCGCCATGGCCAGCTGGATGGCGGCCGGACGCGAGGAGTCGGGAATCGGCATGACGACGTCGATATGCACGCCTGGCAGCTCGGTGCGGATCTTTTCGGCCAGGTATTCGCCCATTTTCAGGCGCGTGGCATACACGGAAGCGCCGTCGATGACGGAATCGGGACGGGCCAGGTAGACGAATTCGAAGACGCAAGGGTTCAGGCTGGCATTGTCGGCGCACTGGGCGCTGTGCAATTGCTTGTCGGCATCGATAAAGACGGCTTCGCCGGGGCCGATGTCGCGCACGAAGCGGAAGCCCATGCCTTCCAGGGCCACGGATTCGGAAGCGATCAGGTATTCGGGACCTTGCTCGGTTTCATTGATGCCCAGGCACAGCGGACGGATGCCGTGCGGGTCGCGGAAGGCCAGCAAGCCCACGCCGGCGATTTGCGCCACGGCGGCATAGCCGCCCTTGACACGGCGGTTCAGCACGGTGACGGCCTTGAAGATGGCTTCCGGGTCCAGATTCAGGCCCGTCGTCGCTTCCTGGATTTCATGCGCCAGCACGTTGAGCAGCACTTCCGAGTCGGAATCGGTATTGATGTGGCGGCGGTCGTTCTTGAACATTTCCAGCTTCAACTGTTCCCAGTTGGTCAAGTTGCCATTGTGCGCCAGGGTGATGCCGAACGGCGCATTCACATAAAACGGCTGTGCTTCCTCTTCGCTCGACGAACCGGCCGTCGGATAGCGACAGTGGCCGATGCCGGTGGTGCCTTGCAGCGAACGCATGTTGCGCGTACGGAAGACGTCACGCACGAGACCATTGGCCTTGTGCATGGAAAACATACTGCTGTGATTGGTCGCAATCCCTGCCGCATCCTGACCGCGATGTTGCAAGAGCAACAATGCATCATAGAGCAATTGATTGACAGGTTGATGGGAAACGACGCCGACGATGCCACACATGGTGTGCTCCTAAACTGTGCTACTGATTTTAAAAAAAATTCAAAATTTCACATGCTGCGCGTAAGCGGCAGGCAGATAAGGCTTGATGGCGCGCGCGCCCTGTTCCGCGAGCGGGCTGAGCAGCGCGTTTTTCCAGAAGGGCTGCTGCGGGATGGACGTCATGCCACACAAGATGACGGCGGTCAGCACGATCACAAGGCCCCGCGCCACGCCAAACAGGCTGCCCAGGGTGCGGTCGGCCAGGCTCAGGCCCGTCACCTTGACGAGCGCGTCAACCGTCATGGACAGCAAGCCCATCAAGATGCGCACGCCGATGAACAGCACCACGAAGGCCAGCAGCAGGCGCACGGCTTCGCCCGGCACGGCTTCCGGCAGGAATTTCGCCAGGGTGGCGCCATACGCGTTGGCAATGACGAAAGCCACGATCCAGCTGACCAATGACAGTATTTCCTTGACCAGGCCGCGCATCATGCTGATCAGCACGGACGTCACCAGCACGAACAGCACCAGGTAATCGAAGATCGTCACGCGCGTTCAGCCTTGCATCGTCACGCTGGCACCAGCGAACCGCCCAGGCCCAGCTTTTGCAGCTTGGCGCGCGTCTTTTCCGCGTCTTCGCGGCTGCCAAACGGCCCCACTCTTACACGGATGCGCTCGCCAGCCGGGCTGGAGACTTTCTGCGTGTATGACTTGATGCCTGCGTCGCGCAGTTTTTCCTGCAATTCGTCAACCTTGTCCTGCGTCGCCAGCGCCGCCACCTGCACCACGAACTTGCCGGAGCCGGCATCGTGGGACTTGTCTTGCGGTTTATCAAGTGGCTTGCCTTCCAGAATCGCCAGCGCGCGCGCCGCATCGTCGGCGGACTGCGCCGGTTTGGCGGGTTTTGGTTCCGGCTTGGCTTCCGGCTTTACTTCATGCTTGGGCTCGGATTTGACTTCCGGCTTGGGCTCATGCTTCGGCTCAGGCTTTGCTTCGTGTTTCGGCTCAGGTTTCGGCTCGACCTTGACAGGTTTCGGCTCCGGCTTCGGTTCCGGCTTCGGCTCCACATAAGCCGGCTTGACCGGCGCCGGCTGGGCGGCGGCCAGCACGGGCGCCGGGGCAGGCCTGGCCGCCGGCGGCAGCGGCGCATCGACGATTTCCTCGGACTGGTCGAGGCCATTCGATGCGGCCTGGGCCGGCACGGCTTGCACGGGGGCAGGCGCGGGCGCGGCGGCGACCTTTTCTTTCGACGGAATGTCGATGGCGATGTCGTTGACGGGCGCCTTCGGTTCGGAATCGAGCAGCATCGGCAAGCCGACGGCCACGCCCAGTGCCAGGGCAACGGCCCCGACCAGGCGGCGGCGTGCGCGTTTCTTTTCAGGCAAGACCGGGTCCGGTGCTTCCTTGCCGCCACGGCGGGAGCCGCCGCCACCGGCCGTGTTGGCGGCGCGTTTGCGGGTCGGCGACTGCGCTTCGCCAGGGACATAAAAGCCGCTGTCTTCGCCAGAGGATTCTTGCTTGTTTTTAAACAGTTTCGAGAACAAGCCCATGCGTGATTTTCAGTCGAGTGCGTTTCAGTGAAGTGAGGATTTTCGGGCCTTCATCACGCCAGCGACGGTGAGGAAAGAACCAAAGACCACAATTCTATCATTCTCACCGGCCCGGCTCATTGCATTTGCAAAAGCTTGTGCCGGATCATCGAAAATAGCCACGGTATGCTCGCTGCTGTCAGGCTTGTCTTCCAGCATGATCTGCACCTTGGCGGCCAGTTCGGACGCCGTGGCCGCGCGCGGCGAAGGCAGGCCCGTCAGGCACCAGTGGTCGACGTGCTCGGCCATGGCGGCCAGTACGCCATCGATATCCTTATCCTGCATGGAACCGAAAACGGCGTAGGTGTACGGGTGGAAGCCCATGTTGCCCAGGTTCTGGTTCAACGCCGAGGCCGCATGGGGATTGTGCGCCACGTCAAGGATCACGCTGGGGCGGCCAGGCAAGACCTGGAAGCGGCCCGGCAGTTCCACCGTCACCAGCCCCGTGCGCACTTCCTGCGCGCCCACGGGCAGTTTCAGCTTCAGCACTTCCAGCGCGGCCAGCACGGCCGTCGCGTTGAGGATCTGGTTGGCGCCGCGCAGGCTCGGGTACGCCAGCGAATTGCGGCGTTGCTCGCGCCCGCCGTAGTTCCACTGCTGCTTGTCGCCCGAATAATTGAAATCGCGGCCCATCAGCCACAGGTCGGCGCCGATGGCCTCGGCATGGTCGATCAGCGACTGCGGCGGCACGGGGTCGCTGCAGATGGCCGCCTTGCCCGGGCGGAAGATGCCGGCCTTTTCAAAGCCGATGGCTTCGCGCGTGTCGCCCAGGTAATCCGTGTGGTCGATATCGACGCTGGTGACGATGGCCACGTCGGCATCGATCACGTTGACGGCGTCCAGGCGCCCGCCCAGGCCCACTTCCAGGATGGCCACGTCCAGGTTCGCCTGCGACAGCAGGTGCAAAATCGCCAGGGTGGTGAATTCGAAATACGTCAGCGGCGTCTCACCGCGCACGGCTTCGACCGCGTTGAAGCTGGCGACGAGCTGTGCATCGCTGGCCATCTCGCCCAGCACGCGCGCGCGCTCGTTGAAATCAAGAAAGTGCGGCTTGATGTACAGGCCCACTTTGTAGCCTGCGCGCAACAACACGGATTCCAGCATGGCGCAGGTGGAGCCCTTGCCATTCGTGCCCGCCACCATGATCACGGGGCAGGTAAAAGCCAGCTGCATGCGCGCCTTGACGGCTTGCACGCGGTCGAGGCCCATGTTGATCTGCGTTTCCGAATGCCGGGTTTCCAGCATGGCGAGCCAGTCTGGCAAGGTGGTGGGGAGGTTTTGCATGGGAGACTTCTTGATGTAAGGATGCGCGAAGCAGAAAAACAGATAACCCTAAACAACATCTGGGGTCGGACCCTCAGGGTCCGACCCCAGCAGTTCATGGGTTCGGGCAAATGGACATTATTCCATTCAATACAGTTACGCCAAGACTTCAACAGCCTGGTTTTGCAGCAAGGCCAGCAGGCGGGCGATTTCTTCGCGCATCTTGCGGCGGTCGACGATCATGTCGACGGCGCCCTTGGTGACGAGGAACTCGGCGCGCTGGAAACCTTCCGGCAGCTTTTCGCGCACGGTGTTTTCAATCACGCGCGGGCCGGCAAAGCCGATCAGCGCTTTCGGCTCGGCGATGACGACGTCGCCCATGAAGGCGAACGAGGCGGACACGCCGCCCATGGTCGGGTCGGTCAGCACGCTGATGAATGGCAGTTTCTTTTCCGACAACTTGGTCAGCATGGCCGTGGTCTTCGCCATCTGCATCAGCGACAGCAAGCCTTCCTGCATGCGCGCGCCACCGGTGGCGGTGATGCAAATGAACGGCACTTTCTGTTCCAGCGCGATCTGCGCGCCGCGCACGAAGCGCTCGCCGACCACGGAACCCATGGAGCCGCCCATGAATTCGAATTCGAAGCACGCCACGACGACTGGCAGGCTCATGATGGCGCCGCCCATGACAACCATCGCGTCCGTCTCGCCCGTCGCTTCCATGGCGGATTTCAGGCGGTCAGGATACTTCTTGCTGTCCTTGAATTTCAGGGTATCGACGGGCAGGATTTCCTGGCCGATTTCATAGCGGCCGCCCGCGTCGAGCAGGCTGTCGAGGCGTTCACGCGCGCGGATGCGCATGTGGTGGTCGCATTTCGGGCAGACGTGCAAATTCGATTCCAGGTCCGTACGGTACAGCACGGCTTCGCACGATGGGCACTTGACCCACAGGCCTTCCGGCATGGTCTTGCGCGCGGCGGCATCCGAACGCTGTATGCGCGGTGGCAGCAGTTTTTCCAACCAACTCATATTTTCTCCTTGGGCCCTTGTAGGGGTAGCGTCGGTGGACGCCCCCGGCAGACGGTCAACGGCGGCGCCCGCAGGACGCCACCAAAAATTTTATCTATTGCACAATAACAGGCAAATCAGTGGCCGAAGTGTAGCCGTTTATCGTCGGGCTGTCGAACTTTGCCGCCAACGCATCTTGCGTAAACGGCAAGCTTGCTCAGGCGTCCAGTGCGGCGCGGATACCGGCCGTAAAGCTGCGCACGGCGTCCACGGCGCCGCCTTCCGGCGCATTTTCGATTTCCTGGATGATGCGGCTGCCGATGACGACGGCATCGGCCACCTTGGCGACGGCCTTGGCCGTGGCGCCATCGCGGATGCCGAAGCCCACGCCGATGGGTAATTTTACATGCTGGCGGATGGCAGCGAGGCGTTCGGCCACCTGTTCCGTATCAATGTTACCGGCGCCCGTGACGCCTTTCAGCGACACGTAATAGCTGAAGCCGCCGCCAACCTTGGCCACTTGCGCGATGCGCTCCTCGGTCGAGGTAGGCGCCAGCAGGAAAATCAGGTCGAGGCCGGCCTCGCGCATGGCGGCGGCGAATTCCTCGCACTCTTCCGGCGGATAGTCGACGACGATGGCGCCATCCGCGCCAGCCGCTTGCGCCGCAGCAATAAAGGCGGCGCTGCCGATGCGCTCGATGGGGTTCGCATAGCCCATCAGCACCACCGGCGTGGTCTGGTTCGTTGCACGGAACTGGCGCACGTAGCCGAAGACGTCGTGGATGCCCACGTTGAATTTCAGGGCACGCTCGCAGGCGCGCTGGATGACGGGGCCTTCGGCCATGGGGTCGGAAAACGGCACGCCCAGTTCCAGCACGTCGGCGCCGCCCTCGACGAGCGCATGCATCAGCGGCACGGTGGCGTCAGGGCCGGGGTCGCCGGCGGTAATGAAAGTGACCAGGCCGGTCTTGTTGCTGGATTTTAAATTGGCAAAGGTGGTGGCGATACGGGACATGATGAGCTTTCTTAATGATGGATAGATGGAATGATTTCAACCCAAAGCAAAGGCTGGGGTCAGTCCCTGCGGGATCGGAATGCGCACCACTGGCGCGCACTCCCCCGGCGGGTCTGACCCCGTTGACACGCTATTAGTTGAAATTGAGTCCCATGCGCTCCGCCACGGCATGCATGTCCTTGTCGCCACGGCCCGACAGGTTGGCCAGCACAATTTGGTCTTTCGGCAAGGTGGCCGCCAGCTTGGCCGCGTAGGCCAGCGCGTGCGACGATTCCAGGGCCGGGATGATGCCTTCGATATGGCAGCAGTCGTGGAATGCCTGCAGCGCTTCGTCGTCCGTGATCGACACGTATTGCGCGCGGCCCGAGTCTTTCAGCCACGCATGTTCCGGACCCACGCCCGGATAGTCGAGGCCGGCGGAGACGGAATGCGTCTCGATGATCTGGCCATTTTCATCCTGCAGCAGATAGGTGCGGTTGCCGTGCAGCACGCCCGGAAAGCCCGCCGTCAGCGACGCCGAATGCTTGCCCGTGTCCAGTCCTTCGCCGGCCGCTTCCACGCCGATCAGTTTCACATCCTTCTGGTCGATGTACGGGTAAAAGATGCCCATGGCGTTCGAGCCGCCGCCGATGCAGGCCAGCACGTAATCGGGCTGGCGGCCCGTCATTTCCGGCATCTGCACCAGGCATTCCTCGCCGATCACGGACTGGAAATCGCGCACCATCATCGGATATGGATGGGGGCCGGCGACGGTGCCGATGATGTAAAAAGTGTTTTCAATGTTCGTGACCCAGTCGCGCATGGCTTCGTTGAGCGCATCCTTCAAGGTCTTGGAACCGGATTCGACGGGCACGACGGTGGCGCCCAGCAGTTTCATGCGGTACACGTTCTGCGCCTGGCGCTTGACGTCTTCGCTGCCCATGTAGACCACGCATTCGAGGCCGAAGCGGGCGCAGATGGTGGCCGTGGCCACGCCATGCTGGCCGGCGCCCGTCTCGGCGATGATGCGCGGCTTGCCCATGCGCTTGGCCAGCAGGGCCTGGCCGATCACGTTGTTGATTTTATGCGCGCCCGTGTGGTTGAGGTCTTCGCGCTTGAAATAAATCTGCGCGCCGCCCGCCATCTCGGACCAGCGCTTGGCGTGGTAGATTGGCGAAGGACGGCCCACGAAATGCTTCAGTTCGTAGCGGAATTCTTCGAGGAATTCCGGGTCGACGCTGTAGCGCGCGTAGGCGTCTTTCAGCTCGGCCAGCGCATGCGTGAGCGTTTCGGCAACAAACGAGCCGCCGTAGGGGCCGAAATGGCCGCGCAGGTCGGGAAACGGATAATCTGCGGCGTGGAACAATGCGGCGGCGGCGCCGGGCGCTGTGGTGTGGTCAGTCATGGTGGTTTCCTCTGGCAATGATGGCATCGGCATCCTGGATCGCGGCGATGAAGGCGCGGACCCGGGATGCGTCCTTGATGCCCTTGGACGCTTCGACACCACTGCTGATGTCGACGGCGTAAGGGCGCACGCGCACCACTGCGTCAGTCGCGTTTTGTACGCTCAAGCCACCACTTAAAACGACCCGAGGCGCGAGTTCTTCTGGAATGAGGGACCAATCAAATACCTTTCCTGCACCGCCATAGGCATCCACATAGGTATCCAGCAAGAGGCTGGCAAACAAGGGACTGGCGGCGCGATAGCGCTGTTCGTATTCTAGCAAATCTTCAAAGCGGGTGTCGGGTTTCACCCTGAACACTTGCGTAAACGGCGTCTGCACGGCACCGGCGAGCGCGGCGCTGTGCTCGGGCGTCTCGTCGCCGTGAAATTGCAGCAGCGACAAGGGCGCCACGGCCCGGGTAGCCCGCACCTCTTCCACGCTGGCATTGACGAACAGGCCCACCGTCGTCACGTAGGGCGGGATGGCGGCGATCAGGCTGGCGGCCTGCTGCGGCGTCACGTAGCGCGGGCTTTTCGGATAAAACACGAAGCCGATGGCGTCGGCGCCCGCCGCCACGACAGATTGAATGTCTTCAACGCGGGTCAGGCCGCAGATCTTGATGCGTGTGCGTGGCATGCGATTCCTTTATTGATACAGCTCAAAACCAGGGCAAGGCGCTGCTGCTGTCTTGCGGCAAGTCCCATTTCGGATCGTAATCGATCTTCGCCAGGTACAGGCCGTCCGGCATGAAGGTGGGCGCGGCCGCGTGGCGATCACGGCTTTCCAGCAAGTGCCCCAGCCAGTCCGGCTTTTCGCGCCCCGTGCCGATGTAGACGAGCGAGCCGACCAGATTGCGCACCATGTGGTGCAGGAAGGCATTGGCCGTAATCGTGAAAATGACGCAATCGCCATGCCGCTCGATCTGGATGTCGTGCATGAGCTTGACGGGCGACTTGGCCTGGCATTGCGCGGCGCGGAAGGCCGTGAAATCGTGCCAGCCCAGCAGCGGCTGCACGGCCTGGCGCATCAGCTCCACGTCGAGCGGGCGGAAAAAGAAGCCGGCGCGCCCTTCCACCAGCGGCGACCGCGTGGCGTTGTTGTACAACACATAATGATAGGTGCGCGCGCGGGCGCTGAAGCGGGCGTGGAAGAAATCGTTGACCGTCGGGTCGCCGGGCAATTCCTTGGCCCAGCGCACAGCAATGGACTTGGGCAGGAAGGCGTTGACGCCGCGCACCCACGAATGCACGTCGCGGTTCAGGTCCGTGTCGAAATGCACGACTTGCTCGAGCGCATGCACGCCCGTATCCGTGCGGCCGGCGCAGGTGGTGGCCAGGCGCACGCGGGCAAACTGCTCCAGCGCATTTTCCAGCTGGTCCTGCACCGTCTGCCCATCTTCCTGTTTCTGGTATCCATGCCAGGCCGTGCCGTCGTACTGCAGGCCCAGGGCGATACGCTTCAATGGCGTTGCTGTCGTAATATTTTGCATCGAAGCATTATACCGGCGCAAAGGCGGCCCCGCCTTCCGGCCACACAAGCGCCTGAGACGGCGTGCAGGGCAAGGCGCGCGGTCGAAGACAGTACGACCAGTACGGCGAGACCGTGCAACGCCGCCATGGACGTCGTATCTGGTGCTTGAAAGCGAGCGAGACGGCGTTCAGGGCCAGACGCACGGCCGAAGACAGTACGACCAGTACGGCGAGACCGTGCAACGCCGCCATGGACGTCGTATCTGGTGCTTGAAAGCGAGCGAGACGGCGTTCAGGGCAAGGCGCGCGGTCGAAGACAGTACGAATAGTACGGCGAGACCGTGCAACGCAGCCATGGACGTCGTATCGACGCTTGGGTTAGCTGAGCAGCGCCTTCATGGTATTGGCCTTGGCAACCTGCTCTTCGCTGCCGCCCTTGATGACCTCGTCGATCAGTTCGCGCGCGCCTTCCTTGTCGCCGATTTCCTGGTAAGCGATCGCCAGGTCCAGCTTGGTATCCATTTCCATGTGGATGGCCGACAGCGGATCGTCCACGCCCGCGCTGGCCGCCTTGCCGTCGTTCAAGTCCAGGTCGATGCCGGACAGGTCGAACTCTTGCGCCGGAGGAATATTTTCCGGCGGCGCGGCCGGCGCTTGCGCATCGTCAAACAAACTGTCGACGGATGGCGCGGCGGCGGCCAGCGGGGCAGCGGCCGGGGCCACCGGTTCATCGAGGTCGAAATGCGCCAGGTCGACATCCTTCAATGGGTCTGGCAGCGGCGTCAGGCCCGCGCCCACGCCATTCACGGGACCGGCTGGCGGCTCCAGGTCGAGGCCGAAATCCATGCTGGCGTCGTAGTGGGCGTCGTGCGCCTGCTGCACCGCGGGCTCCGGCTTGACGTCCGGTCCCGGCATGACGATGGGGTCGCTGGTCGAGACGGGCTCGAAGTCGAGGCTGTCGAGATCGAAGTCCAGCGGATCGCGGCTGTCGCGGACGGGCACGGCGGCAGGTTCGGCCGCCGCGGCCGCTGCGGCTGGCGCCAGGCCGGCCGCTTGCGCCGGCGGTTCGTCAGGCAAGTCCATGCTCTGGCCGCGCAAGTCGTCGCCCGCGCCCTTGCTCAGGCTGACGACGGCGTCGTCTTCCGTGTCGCCATATAGCGGGTTGGTGGGGTCGAGCGCCAGACCCAGCGCGGCAGCCTGCTGCCATTCATCGCCCTGGCCCCGCGTCATGCTGTACAGTTCGCCGGCCTGGTCTTCGAAGGCGCGCACATCATTGCGGGCCGAATAGATTTCCAGCAGTTTCAGGCGCGCCGCATGGCGCTCAGGATGGATGCGCAGGGCTTCCTTGAGGATATCTTCCGCCTGGCCATCGCGGCCATAGGCGATGTACACGTCGGCTTCGGCGACGGGGTCCGTCTCATTGCCTTCCAGTACGCTGGCACCGGCCACGGCGCCGATACCGGCGGCGGCAGCGCCCGCACCGAACAAATGATTGCTCGCTTCAGACTGCTGGTCTTCGGGCGCCAGGCCGGATGGCGGCGCAACGGGCGGCTCCGGCTCGAATACGGGCGGCACGTCTTCGCGCGCGGGCGGCGCATCCTTGCGGCGGCGCGCGATCACCAGCGCGGCCACGGCGGCCAGCAGCGCGGCAAGGCCGATGCCGATGGCGCCCAGGTGGTCATTGATCTTGTCGGTGATGGTCGGTTCCAGCGGCGACGGTTTTTTCACCAGCGGCACGGGCTTGGCCTTCGGAACGGGCGGCTGCGCCTCGGCGGGGGCGCTGGCGGCGGCGCTGGCCGGGGC
>CAUSDR010000017.1:0-30976 GCA_963530105.1 uncultured Janthinobacterium sp. | reverse complement strand
TGGCCGTGCTGGGCAGCGTGATGAGCTTGCGTACCGCCGCCGTGCTGGAACGGGCGGGAGCGGTCGCGGCGCAAGCGGCCGGCTTCCAGCTGGCCATGCTGCTGGCGGGGCTGGCGTCCCTGGCCGTCGCCTTGCCGCTGTACTGGCTGCCGCCGAAATAAGGTTCAGGCCAGCAAGTCGCTGGGCACGCGGGGCGAGGACATCAGGTCGCGGAAGGCGGCCCAGTGTTCGGCGCGCGTCGCGCCCTGGCGTTCCACATAGGCTTTCGCCATGTCCTGGCCCAGGTTGTAATTGATGACGTAGGCGCCCATGGCATCGTAGAACTGCAGGCGCTGCGCGGATTTCTCGGCCGGGTACAGGCGCACGTTGACCAGCCATTCCAGCGCCTCTTCCCGCGTCAGGCTGCCTTCCAGGTACTGGCGCGCGATGTCGTTGTCGGCATAGCTCAGCTTGGCAAGCAGACTGTTCAGCTGTGCGTAGCGGGGCGCCAGCGCCGCATCGATGCCGGCCAGCGGGTACAGCACCTGCTGCTCGAAGGCCAGCCGCTCGGCCTCCGTGAAGCTCAGTTCGATGCCGTAATTGGCCGTGCCTTCGGCGATCAGCGATTGCGGCGAATATAGCGGATAGATGCAGTATTCCATCCAGCCCCTGGCGCGCACCAGGTCGCGTTCGAGCAGCACGTTGTACACGTGGTGGCCCGGATAGGCTTCGTGGCAGCCGAGGTCGACGGCGCGGTCGATATACACGGGCAAATCCGTATTGATCTGGATCACGCTCTGGTAGTTGCCCTTGTACCAGTTGTAGCCGCTCCAGGGCTTGTCGCTGACAAATTCCAGCACGAAATCTTCATTCTCGGGCAGGGCGATGTAGTGCAAGGTGCGTTCGCGGCCGGCGCGGATGGCGGCGTCCATGACGGCGCGCAGCTTGTCGGCAGGGATGATGAATTGCGCGCGGAAGGCGTTGACCCGGTCGCTCACCGTACCGCCGCCCGGCAGCAGGGCGTCGATTTCCGCCACCAGCGCCGCGTAGTAGGCGCGCTCGTGGCGGGGCGAGACGGCGTCGTACAGGCGCGCGCTTTGCGTATCGAAGTCCAGGCGCGTTCCCTGCAGCATCTCCGCCTTGGCCAGCACGGCTTGCAACTGCTTGCGCAGGTTGAGGGCGCGCAGGCCCGCTTGCGTCGCCAGCAGCGCCAGCGCCTCCTCCGTGCCATGTTTGATGCCGCTCAAACCTTGTTGCTCTTGCACCGCTGCCTGCTGCCAGGCGGGCGGGCCGTAATACGCATCGACATACGAGGCGTCGTGCTGGCCCATGGCCAGGACCAGCTTGACGTAGCGTTCGGCCACGTCGGCGAGGAGGGGAGTGTTGCTGTCGTTATTGGTCATGGCGGCAGGGATGTTCGCGGTTGGCAGGCGCTTATTGTATAGCGCATTGACGCAGGCGTGAGGCGTGTACGCGCCACATCATTTCGTTACAGTAACTGGGGAAACGCATCTTGATATAGCTCAGTGAACCCGGCATTCATGGCTTGCGCGAGCGGGTTTGGCAGCAAGATGGCGGGGTCGTTTTTTTTATGTGCAGGCGTGATTTTCTTCTTGATCTTTCTTCGTTTATGGACGAATATGATGTACGAGATCCGGCATTACCTGACATCATCGGGCAGGGATTTATATACGGAATGGCTGAAACGCCAGCGCGACAATACGGCCCGGGTGGCCATCGTGCGCCGCGTGCTGCGTATGAACCCCGGCAATTTCGGCGACCACAAATTTTGTCACGATGGCGTGTGGGAGTTGCGCATCGACGTGGGGGCCGGGTACCGTATCTATTATGCGATTGCCGACGGGCAGATCATTTTATTGTTATGCGGTGGAGACAAGCGCACCCAGCCGAAAGATATCGAATACGCCTGTGCCTGCTGGCACGACTGGAAGGAGAGGGGACATGAACGAGGCAACCGGCAAACCACCGCGAGACCGCTCGCATGACGACGCGATGGCTGAACTGTACCGCGACGATCCCGCCTTCGCACTGGAACTCATCAATAACATCCTCGCCGATGGCGAGCATGGCGAACTGCTGGCCGTGCTACGCCAGCTGACGCGCGCCTTTGGCGGCGTGCCCGCCGTGGCGCAGGCGGCCAAACTCAATCCCACCCAGCTGTACCGTACCCTGTCGCCCGATGGCAATCCTTCGCTCGCCACCTTGACGGCCATCCTCGACGCCATGGGCTTGCGCCTGGCGGTGGAACCCAGGCAGCCCGAACGTCCATTTCCCGCGCCGGCTGCCTGAGCGGTTTGCCGGCGGCTAGAATTCCACCGGCCGCCCCTCGCGCATGGCTTGCGTCATGGCAAGGCCGATGCGCGTCTCTTCCGTCGCATCGTGCAAGGTCAGGGACAGGGTACGTTTGCCCAGCGCCGCATCCGTGAACTCCTGCGCCTCGATCAGGAAGGCGTCGGCGAAGCGGGCATAGAAGTCGGGCGTGCACTCGTTGCGCACGCCATGCGCATCCGAAATTTCCACCCGGTTCAGGCGCGGATTGCTGCCCACGGCCAGGCGTCCGCCCGTGCCGAACACTTCCGTCAGGGTTTCATGGCCGTGCGCCATGGTGCGCGAGGCCATGAAGCTGGCCATGCTGCCGTCGCCAAATTCCACCGTCGCCAGGCCATTGTCGACGTCGCCGAATGCCTGCAAGCCCGTGTGGATGGCATTGGTGCCGCTCGCATACACGCGCTTGGGCACGGGATTGCCCAGCAGCCAGCGCGCCAGGTCGATATCATGCACGCTGCAATCGAGGAAGATGCCGCCGCTGGTGGGGGCGAAGCGCATGAAGGCGCCGCTGGGGTCGTTCTGGTCGCACGTCTGCGAACGCACGAGATAGGGCTTGCCGATCAGGTTTTGGGCGATCTTTTGCTGCGCGTCATGGTAGCTGGCATCGAAACGCCGCACGAAGCCGATCATGACCGTCAGCTGCGGGTGGCGCGCCGCTTCCGCTTCCACCTTCAGGCAGTCGGCCAGGTCCAGCGACAGCGGCTTTTCGCAAAACACGTGCTTGCCGGCGCGCAAGGCGGTGATGATCTGCTCCGCGTGCAGCGAGGTGGGCGTGACGAGGAAGACGGCGTCCAGGCCCGGGTGGGCCAGCAGGGCGTCGTAGTCGGCATAGCCGGTGGCGATGCCCAGCGTGCTGGCGGCCCAGTCCAGTTCCGCTGGCACGGGACTGCAGGCGGCCACGACTTGCGCGTTTGGCACGCGCTGCGCCAGGTTGATGGCATGGCGCTGGCCCAGGCGGCCCAGGCCGACGATGCCTATTTTCAATGTTGGGGATGACATGCTGTCTCCAGGTATTGTTATTCTTGTTTATAAAGTGACGACACGGCCTTCGCGCCATGACAGGGTGGCCGCTTCCGCCAGTTCCAGCGCCTTCAAGCCATCGTGCGCGGTGGTGCGCAGCGGCGTTCCGTGGCTGAGGGCGTCAAAGAAGTGCGCCATTTCCTGCGCATAGGCGTGGCGATAGCGTTCCAGGAAGAAATCTTCCGGCTTGTCCACGCTGACGTTGACTGGGCCATAGGCTGTCACTTCCGTCGGCTTGTGGTTGCCTGCCTGTAGCATGCCCTTGCTGCCCAGCACTTCGAAGCGCTGGTCGTAGCCGTAGGCGGCGCGGCGCGAGGCATTGATCTGGCACAAGCGTCCTTGCGCCGTGCGGATGGTGACGACGGCCGTGTCCAGGTCGCCCGCCTCGCCGATGGCGGGATCGACCAGGCAGCTGCCCGTCGCATGCACGCTGACGGCTTCATCGTCGAGTATCCAGCGGAAGATGTCGAAATCGTGGATCAGCATATCCTTGAAGATGCCGCCCGACACCTTGATGTAGCTGACGGGTGGCGGACCGGGATCGCGGCTGGTGACGACCAGCAATTCCGGCGTGCCGATCTCGCCCGCTGCCAGGCGCGTCTTGACGGCATTGAAGGTGGGGTCGTAGCGGCGCTGGAAGCCCAGCATGCACAGCACCCTGGCTTCCTTGACGGCGGCGGCGCAGGCGCGCGCCCGCTCTATCGTCAGGTCGACGGGTTTTTCGCAAAAGATGGCCTTGCCGGCTGCGGCCGAGCGCAGGATCAGGTCCGCGTGCGTGTCCGTGCTGGATGCGATGACGACGGCCTTGACGGCCGGGTCGGCCAGCGCCGCTTCCACCGTGGCGCTGCTGCCGCCATGCTGGACCGCCAGCGCGGACGCCGCTTCCTGGTTGACGTCGACCACGTACTTGAACCGGACGCCTGCTTGCGCGGCCAGGTTGGCCGCATGGATTTTGCCGATACGTCCGGCGCCGAACAACGCTACTTCAATCATCATGTTCTCCTGGGGTGTGGATTTCTTCGATGTCGAGCTCTAGTTTGTAAGCCAGCGCGATGAACAGCGCCTGGCACAGGCAGATGGTGCTGGTCAGCGAGCGGAAGGCGAAGGCGCTGCCCTCGGTGACGGTGAGCAGCGCGTCGGCGGCCCGCGCGAGCGGCGCCAGCTTGCTGTCGGTAATCACCAGGACCTTGGCGCCCTTGTCCTGCGCCGCCTTGATGCACTGCTGGGTTTCCTTGCCGTAAGGCGAGAAACTGATGGCGATCGCCACATCGCGTTCGCGCACGCTGCGCATCTGTTCGCGGTGCATGCCGCCCAGTCCGCTGATCAGGTGCACGCGCTTGTCCGTGTGCTCCAGCGCGTAGGCGATGTAGGAAGCGATCGGGAAGGACCGGCGCACGCCGATCACATAGATATTTTCCGCTTTCCACAGCAGGTTGACGGCCGCTTCCAGCTGCGCGTCATCGAGGCCGGCAGCCAGGTCGTCGAGGCCGGCGCGGCTGGCGCCGACAAATTCGCGCGTCAGGTCGCCCGCGCTGAGGGCGGCGTCGCGCGTGGAAATGAGCTTGCGGATGCGCTGCTGGTAGTCGGGCGTGGCGCCGGCCTGGTCCGTGTAAGCCTGGCGGAAGACGTCCTGCATTTCGGAAAAGCCCGTGTAGCCGAAGCGCTGCGCGAAGCGCACGATGGCCGACGGCTGCACGTCGCAGGCGGCGGCGATGTCGCTGATGCGTTCGAGCATCAGGCTGGCCCGGTGTTTTTCAATGTACTGGGCGATGACTTTTAACTGGCGCGACAGCTTGTCGTACTCGGCGGCGATGTGCTGCATCAATTGTTCGATGGGGGCGGTGGCTGCCATATTATTTCCTCGGTTGCTTGCTGGGCCGCGATGGCGTATCGGTTCCGCCGCGGCTGGTTCTGGCGAGAATTATAGGAGGGAATCCCAAAAATAGAAACGAATTTCTATTTAAATTCAATTTGAAAATTTTATTGCATTTGTCTTTTTTGTGGCCTAAGCTGTGCGCAGTGCATCGGTTTGCGCGCCGCAAGGCCAGGCCGGTGACACCCTTCATAAAAGCTCGCAACTATAAAAATTAATCCGTCTAGGAGACATTCATGCATAGCAATAAAAGCAAGGGTTTGATGAAGTGCCTGGCCATCGCCAGCCTGGGCTTGAGCCTGGGCTTGAGCACGGGCGCCAGCCAAGCTGCCGGCGAGAAATTCGTCATGGTCAGCCACGCGCCCGATTCCGATTCCTGGTGGAACACCATCAAGAACGCCATCAAGCAGGCGGGCGAAGACTTCAACGTGTCCGTCGACTACCGCAATCCGCCCAATGGCGACCTGGCCGACATGGCGCGCCTGATCGAACAGTCGGCCGCGCGCAACTACGATGGCTTGATCGCTGACATCGCCGACTTCAGCGTGCTGCAAAAGCCGCTGGGCACGGTGGTGGCCAAGAAAATCATGCTCGTCACCATCAACTCGGGTACCCTGGCGCAAAGCGAACAGTTGAAAGCCATCATGCACGTGGGCCAGCCCGAGTATGACGCCGGCCTGGGCGCGGGCAAGCGCGCCAAGGAAGCGGGCATCAAATCCTTCGTCTGCGTGAATCACTATGCGATGAATGCGTCCTCGTTCGAACGCTGCCGCGGCTTTGCCGATGCCCTGGGCGTCGACTTCAAGTCGTCCACGCTCGACACCAACGGCGTCGACCCCGGCGTGATCGAAAGCAAGGTCAGCGCCTACCTGCGCAGCAATCCGAAGACCCAGGCCGTGCTGGCGCTGGGACCGGACTCGGCGCCGCCTGCCATGCGCGCCGTCGAGAAGCTGGGCTTGAAAGGCAAGATGTACTTCGCCAGCTTCGACCTGTCGGAAGAAATCGCCAAGGGCATCAAGGATGGCAGCATCCAGTTCGCCATCGACCAGCAGCCCTACCTGCAGGGTTATATTCCTGTCGCCGTGATGGCCATCATGAAACAGCAAAAGATCACGGACCTGGCCAAGGTCAAGGAAATCCTCATTGCCAATCCGAAATACCAGGCCCGCCTGGCGGAATACGGCTTGACGCCCATCTATGGCCCGCGCCACATCAGCTCCGGCCCCGGTTTCGTGACCAAGGACAACATCGCCAAGGTCGAAAAATACGCCGGCCAGTACCGCTAATCTTCTCAGTTGCCAGGGTGTGAACCACGCCGCGCTGCCTTCGGGCAGGCGGCGTCCGGACCCGCCACGCCTGGCGCCAGTGATGCTGGCAGGAAAGTAATTGACATCGGTAGCAGGAATTGTTGCAAGTATTACTAAAAGGAATTCGTATGACTGCGCTCAAATCCAGCCTGGCTAGCCCGGGCATGAATCCTCCCCCGCCATCCGGCGCCGCCAGCCAGCCAGTGCCACCCGCCGCCGACGAGCGCGTGGGCACGACCAGCTGGGTCAAACGGTTTTTCGGCCGCCCCGAGTTCGCCTCGATTTCCGGCGCGGTGCTCGTGTTTGCCTTCTTCGTCATCACGGCTGGCGATTCCGGCATGTTCAACCTCGATGGCGTCGTCAACTGGATGCAGGTGGCGTCCTACCTGGGCATCATCGCCATCGGCGCCTGCCTGCTGATGATCGCCGGTGAATTCGACCTGTCGATCGGTTCCATGATCGGCTTTGCCGGCATGATGATCGCCATCCCGACCATTTATTTCCACTGGCCATTGTGGGCCGCCATTGTGTTCGCCTTCGCCGGTTCCATGGCGCTGGGCTGGCTCAACGGCTACATCGTCATCAAGACGCGTTTGCCCTCGTTCATCGTCACCCTGGCCTTCCTCTTCATCCTGCGCGGCCTGACCCTGGCCCTGTCGATCATGTTCGCCAACCGCACCATCGTCAGCGGCGTGGGCGACCTGGCGGCCAACGACTGGCTGGCCAGCCTGCTGTTCCAAGGCAATGTTGCCACCGGCTTGTTCCACTGGATGGGCGCGCATGGCTGGATCGCCGTGCTCGACGACGGCTCGCCGCTGGTGAAAGGCATCCCCAAAGTGATCGCCTGGTGGCTGGTGCTGGCCGCCGGTGCCGCCTTCGTGCTGTCGCGCACCCGCTTCGGCAACTGGATGTTTGCCGTGGGCGGCGACGCCAACGCGGCCAAGAATGTGGGCGTGCCAGTGCGCAAGGTCAAGATTTCCCTGTTTGTCTTCACGGCCTTCTGCGCCTGCCTGTTTGCTACCTTGCAAGTGTGCGATATCGGTTCGGCCGCCGCCGACCGCGGCATGCAGAAGGAATTCGAAGCCATCATCGCGGCCGTCATCGGCGGCGCCTTGCTGACGGGCGGCTACGGTTCCGTCGTCGGCGCCTGCTTCGGCGCGCTGATCTTCGGCGTGGTGCAGATCGGCATCACGTACACCAACATCAATTCGGACTGGTTCCGCGTATTTCTCGGCGTGATGCTGCTGATCGCCGTGCTGTTCAATAACTTTGTACGCTCACGCGTGACGGAAGCGAGATAAATCATGAGCGAGCATATTCTTGCCCTGGAAAATGTCAGCAAGCGCTTCGGCTCCGTGCTGGCCCTGCAAAACATCACCATGCGCCTGAAAGAAGGGGAGGTGCACTGTTTGCTGGGCGACAACGGCGCCGGCAAGTCGACCCTGATCAAGACCCTGGCCGGCGTGCACAAGCCGACCGACGGTCAATACCTGGTCGATGGCCAGCCCGTCGTCTTCAATTCGCCCAGCGAAGCGCTGGACATGGGCGTGGCCACCGTCTACCAGGACCTGGCGCTGGTGCCGCTGCTGTCCGTGGCGCGCAATTTCTTCATGGGCCGCGAGCCGATGAAAAAGCTGCTGGGCCTGGTACCCGTGATGGATATCGATTATGCGGCCGAGACGGCGCGCGCCAAGCTGGCCGAGATGGGCATCATGGTGCGCGATCCGCACCAGGCCATCGGCACCATGTCCGGCGGCGAAAAACAGTGTCTGGCCATTGCCCGCGCCATCCACTTCGGCGCGCGCGTGCTGATCCTCGACGAGCCGACGGCGGCACTGGGCGTGAAACAGTCGTTCAATGTGCTGAAACTGATTTACAAGGCGCGCGAGCGGGGCATTTCCGTGATCTTTATCACGCACAATGTGCACCATGCGTATCCCGTGGGCGACTCGTTCACGTTGTTGAACCGGGGCAAGTCGCTGGGCACCTTCACCAAGGATACGGTGAGCAAGGACGCCTTGCTGGACATGATGGCGGGCGGCGCGGAAATGCAAACGCTGATGAGTGAACTCGACGGTGTCACGATTTAAGGATAGCCATGAATAATTCCACACAATTTGCCCAGGGCCGGGCGCTGGACGTGATCTGCCTGGGCCGCCTGGCGGTGGACCTGTACGCGCAGCAGATCGGCAGCCCGCTGGAAGACGTCAGCAGCTTTGCCAAGTACCTGGGCGGCTCTTCCGCCAATATCGCCTTCGGCACGGCCCGCCTGGGCTTGAAATCGGCCATGCTGTCGAAAGTGGGCGACGACCACATGGGCCGTTTCCTCACCGATACTTTGTCGAAGGAAGGCTGCGACGTCAGCCATGTGGGCATCGACAAGGAACGCTTGACGGCCCTGGTCATGCTGGGTATCAAGGATAAAAACACCTTTCCGCTGATTTTTTACCGGGAAAACTGCGCCGACATGGCCATCGACCCCGAGTCGGTGGATGCGGCCTTCATCGCGTCGAGCAAGGCGCTGTTGATCACCGGCACGCATTTCTCGACCAGCGCCATGCATGCCGTCAGCACGCAAGCCTTGAAACTGGCGCGCGCCAATAATGTGCGCACCGTGCTCGACATCGATTACCGGCCCGTGCTGTGGGGCTTGTCCGGCAAGGCCGATGGCGAAACGCGTTTCGTTTCCAACGAAGGCGTCACGCAACATCTGCAAGGCATCCTGCCGCAGTTCGACCTGGTCGTCGGCACGGAAGAGGAATTCATGATCGCCGGCGGCGGCGGCGACATCATGGCCAGCTTGCGCGCCGTGCGGGCCGCCACCCTGGCCACCCTGGTCGTCAAGCGTGGGCCGCTGGGCAGCGCCGTCATCGACAGCGTGGTGCCGCAAAGCCTGGACGAGGCGTATAACTACCGTGGCGTGCGCGTGGACGTCCTGAATGTGCTCGGTGCGGGCGACGCCTTCATTTCCGGCTTTTTAAAGGGCTGGCTGCGCGGCGAAGGCTACGAAGCCTGCTGCCGCTACGCGAATGCCTGCGGTGCCCTGGTCGTGTCGCGCCACGCTTGCGCGCCCGCCATGCCGTCGCCCGTCGAACTCGACTATTTCCTCGCCAACACCACCAGGCTCGCGCAGCCGGACCAGGACGCCACCTTGTCGCGCCTGCACCGCACGACGGTGGCGCGCAAAGCGTGGAATGAACTGTGCGTGTTTGCCTTTGACCACCGCACGCAGTTCTTTGAGCTGGCGCAACAGACGGGCGCGCCCGAAGCGCGCATCGCCGCCTTGAAGCAGCTGATGGTGCAAGCCGTGGCGCAGACGGAAACGGCCTTGCAGCTGGCGGGCAGGACGGGCGTGCTGATCGATGGCCGCTACGGCGTCGACGCCCTCAACGATGCGACGGGGCGGGGCTGGTGGATCGGCCGTCCCGTGGAATTGCCCGGTTCGAATCCGCTGCAGTTCGACTGGGGCCGCTCCATTGGCTCGCACCTGATCAGCTGGCCGAAGGAACACGTGATCAAATGCCTGGTGCAGCTGCACCCGGACGATACGCCGGAAAACCGCCTGGAACAGGAAGCGCAGATCAAGGCCCTGTATGACGCGGCGCAAGTGAGCGGTCACGAACTGTTGCTGGAAGTCATACCGTCGGAAGCCTTGCCGCATGGCGACGACACGGTCTTGCGCGCCGTCAAGCGCCTGTACAACCTGGGCATTTATCCGGAATGGTGGAAGCTGGAAAGCATGAGCGCCAAGCAATGGCAAGCCATCGATGCGCTGGTGCACGAGCGCGATCCGTACTGCCGCGGCGTCGTGCTGCTGGGCTTGAACGCGCCCATCGATGCGCTGGCCGCCAGTTTCGAGCAAGCCAGCGCCAGCACCACGTGCCGGGGCTTCATGGTGGGACGCACCATCTTCCAGGAACCGAGCCGCCGCTGGCTGGCGGGCGAACTCGACGATGCGGGCCTGATCGCCGCCGTGCGCGCCAACTTCGAGCAATTGATTTCCCTGTGGCAGCGCACACGCAACCGCCTGGAGCGTGCGGCATGAGCGCGCCCCTGCACAACACCATCCGCCTGACCATGGCGCAGGCGCTGGTCCGCTATCTGGCCGCCTTGCGCACGGAAGAGGGCCTACCTTTGTTTGGCGGCGCCTTCGCCATCTTTGGCCACGGCAACGTGGCGGGTCTGGGCGAGGCGCTGTACCAGTACCGCGAGCAATTTCCCACGTTTCGCGCCCATAATGAACAGGCGATGGCGCATGCGGCCATTGCCTATGCGAAAGCGCACATGCGCCGGCGCATGCTGGCCGTCACCAGTTCCATCGGTCCCGGCGCCACCAATTTGCTGACAGCGGCGGCCCTGGCCCACGTCAACCGCCTGCCCGTGCTGCTCTTGCCCGGCGACGTGTTCGTCTCGCGCGCGCCGGACCCGGTCTTGCAGCAGCTGGAAGATGCGTCGGACGGCAGCGTGTCGGTGAACGATGCATTCAAGCCGCTGTCGCGCTATTTCGACCGCATCGTGTATCCGGAGCAATTGCTGACGGCCTTGCCACGGGCGATTGCCGCCTTGACGGACCCGGCTGCCTGCGGTCCCGTGACCTTATCCTTGCCGCAAGACGTGCAAACCATGGCGTACGACTATCCGGAAGAATTCTTTACGCCGCGCACCGTGCGTTTCCGCGCCTTGCCCGCTGTCGAGCAGGAACTGGAAGAAGCGGCGGCCTTGCTGAAACATGCGAAACAGCCGCTGATCGTCGCCGGTGGCGGCGTGTTGTATGGCAAGGCCAGCGCCGCCTTGCAGGCGTTTGCCGAGCGCCATGGCATACCCGTGGCGGAAACGCAGGCGGGCAAGAGCAGTCTGCCGTGGGACCATCCGCTGCAGATGGGCGCCATCGGCGTGACGGGCTCGCCCGCCGCCAATGCGCTGGCGGCGGACGCCGACCTGGTGCTGGCCGTCGGCACGCGCTTGCAGGATTTCACGACGGGGTCGAACTCCCTGTTTGCGCAAGCGCAACTGGTCAGCCTGAACGTCAACCATTTTGATGCGCTGAAACGCCGTGGCCTGGGCTTGCAGGCGGACGCGGCACTGGGCTTGCAGGGCTTGTCGCGGCACCTGGGCAGCTGGAACAGCGCGGGCCAGTGGCTGGACCGGGCGCAGCAGGCGGGCCATGCGTGGCGCGCGACGGTGTCCGGCATCACGGGCAAGCGCGAAGTGGCGGGCTTGCCGTATGACGGCGAAGTCATCGGCGCCGTGCAGCGTTCATCGAGCGACTCGACCACCCGCGACATCGTC
This sequence comes from uncultured Janthinobacterium sp., assembly GCA_963530105.1. GTDB lineage: Bacteria > Pseudomonadota > Gammaproteobacteria > Burkholderiales > Burkholderiaceae_D > Janthinobacterium. Next base: position 19,159 of record CAUSDR010000017.1, on the reverse strand, counting down.
GTCTGCGCGGCGGGCACCTTGCCGGCCGAGCTGCACAAGCTGTGGCGCACGTCCACGCCGGGCGGCTACCACATGGAATACGGCTATTCCTGCATGGGCTATGAAATCGCCGGCGGCCTGGGCGTCAAGATGGCGCAACCCGATGCCGAAGTGATCGTCATGGTGGGCGATGGCAGCTATCTGATGATGAATTCGGAAATCGCCACCTCCGTCATGCTGGACAAAAAACTCATCATCGTCGTGCTGGACAACCGCGGCTACGGCTGCATCAACCGCCTGCAGCAGGCGTGCGGCAATGCCTCGTTCAACAACATGCTGCCCGACGGCGCCCCGCACATCGATTTCGCCCTGCATGCGCAATCGCTGGGCGCGCTGTCCGAACATGTGGCCAACATCGCTGAACTGGAACAGGCCATGCTGCGTGCCCGGGACGCGTCGCGCACCTATTTGATCTGCATCAATACGGACGCCACGCGCACGACCGAGGAGGGTGGCTGCTGGTGGGAAGTGGCCGTGCCCGAGGTCTCCACCCAGTCCGGCGTGCAAGCTGCCCGCGCCCGTTATGAACTTGACCGTCAAGGACAACAACAATGAATACATGGAATGTCAAGATCGGCATCAACCCGATCTCGTGGATGAACGACGATTTGCCCAGCCTGGGCGGCGAGACGCCTTTGGAAACAGCCCTGAAGGAAGGCGCCGAGATCGGCTACGCGGGCTTTGAGCTGGGCAACAAGTTTCCCAAGGATGCCGCGGCCCTGAACGCCGTGCTGGGAAAATATGGCCTGGCGTGCGTCTCCGGCTGGTATTCGGGCCGCCTGGTGCACCGGTCGGTCGAGGAAGAGATTGCAGCAGTCCAATCGCATTTACGCCTGCTGGCCGACAGCGGCGCCACCGTCATGGTGTATGGCGAAGTGGCGGACGCCATCCAGGGCGAGCCGCGCCCCCTGTATAAACGTCCCCGCTTCCAGACACAGCAGCAATGGCAGGAGTATGCGGACAAATTGACGGCCTTTGCCGCGCATTTGCTGGCGCACGGCGTGCGCCTGGCGTATCACCACCATATGGGCGCCTACGTGGAAACGCCGGCCGACGTGGATCAATTGATGGCCTTGACGGGGCCGGAAGTGGGCTTGCTGTTCGACACGGGCCATATCACCTTTGCGGGCGGCGACGCGCTGGCGGTGCTGAACAAGCATATCGATCGCATCTGCCACGTGCATTGCAAGGACGTGCGTCCCAATGTGGTGAAACTGGCCCGTAATGGCCACTGGAGTTTCCTGCAAGCCGTCATCAATGGCGCTTTCAGCGTGCCCGGCGACGGCAGCATCGACTTCCCGGCCATCCTTACGCGCCTGTATCTGCACGGCTATACGGGCTGGCTGGTAGTGGAAGCGGAACAGGACCCGGCCGTCGCGCCCAGCTACGAATACGCGAAGATGGGCCACGATTACCTGGCGCAACTGGTTGACGCCATCCCGCGCCTGGGCCGGGAGGCGGCATGAGCCCGCTATTGGTGAAGGCGGACAAGGGCGGCGGCAAGCTCGTCGAAGTCACGCCCGCGTCGGCCGGCTGGACGCACGTCGGTTTCGCCGCGCACCGGCTGGCGGCCGGCGAAGCGCTGAGCCTGCAGACGGGCAGCCGCGAGCTGTGCATCGTCGTACTGACGGGCACGGTCAACGTCCAGGCGGGCGGGCAGATGTGGCGCGAGATCGGCGAGCGCGCCAGCGTGTTCGAGGAGCGCTCGCCATATGCCGTCTATGTGCCGCTGGAAACGGCGGTCAGCATCACGGCCGTGGACAACGCCGAGGTGGCGCTGTGCAGCGCGCCAGCCGCCACGCACCGTCCGGCGCGCCTGATCGAGCCCGCCAGCATGACGCGCTCCGTGCGCGGCAAGGGCGCCAATACCCGCTATGTGTGCGACATCCTGCCGCAGACGGCCGAGGCCGATGGCTTGCTGGTGGTGGAAGTGGTGACGCCGTCGGGCCATTCGTCCAGTTACCCGCCGCACAAGCACGATGACGACAATATTCCGACCGAGAGTTCGCTGGAAGAAACGTATTACCACCGCCTGAACCCGGAGCAGGGCTTTGCCTTTCAACGCGTCTATACGGATGACCGCAGCATCGACGAAGCCATGGCCGTGGAAAACCACGACGTGGTGATGGTACCGCGCGGCTACCACCCCGTGACCGTGCCGTATGGCTACGACGGCTATTACCTGAACGTGATGGCCGGCCCGAAACGCGTGTGGCACTTTAAAAACGACCCGGCCCACGAGTGGCTGATGAATACCAAATAAAGGAATCCCAATGACAACGCAACAGATCGGCCACTTTATCGGTGGCAACCCGATGGCTTCGCGCTCCGAGCGTACCAGCGAGGTATTCAATCCCGCCACGGGTGCCGTCACGGCGACAGTGTCGCTGGCCACGCCGTCCGAGCTGAACGCGGCCGTGGCCGCCGCCCATGCGGCGTTTCCCGCCTGGTCGCAAACCTCGCCCCTGCGCCGCGCCCGCGTCATGTTCAAGTTCAAGGAATTGCTGGAAGAGCATTCCGACCAGCTGGCGGCCCTGATCACGGCCGAGCATGGCAAAGTGTTTACGGATGCGAAAGGGGAAGTCACGCGCGGCATCGAAGTGGTGGAGTTCGCCTGCGGCATCCCGCAAATGATGAAGGGAGAATATTCGGAGCAGGTGGCCGGCGGCATCGACGCCTGGTCGATCCGCCAGGCGCTCGGTGTCTGCGTCGGCATCACGCCGTTCAACTTCCCCGTCATGGTGCCCATGTGGATGCTCCCGATGGCGATTGCCTGCGGTAACACCTTTGTGCTGAAACCATCGGAGCGCGATCCGTCCGCCAGCCTGCTGCTGGCGCAATTGCTGACGGACGCGGGCTTGCCCGACGGCGTCTTCAACGTGGTGCAGGGCGATAAAGAGGCGGTGGACGGCTTGCTGCATCACCCGGACGTGCGCGCCGTCAGCTTTGTCGGCTCCACGCCGATCGCCGAATACATCTATGCCACCGGCTGCGCCCAGGGCAAGCGCGTGCAGGCCTTGGGTGGCGCGAAGAACCACATGGTCGTCATGCCCGATGCCGACATTCCCCAGACGGTCGATGCCCTGATGGGCGCCGCGTTCGGTTCGGCCGGCGAGCGCTGCATGGCCATTTCCGTGGTGGTGGCGGTGGGCAATGTGGGCGACCAGCTGGTCGAGGCGCTGGTGCCGCGCATCGCCGCGCTGAAAATCACGCAAGGCATGGACCTGGCGGCGGAAATGGGTCCCGTGGTGACGCAAGTGCACAAGCAGAAGATTGCCGGCTACATCGCCAAGGGCGTGGAAGAGGGCGCCAAGCTGGTCAGTGACGGGCGCGGCTTCGTGCTGCCCGGCCATGAACAGGGATTTTTCCTCGGTGGCAGCCTGTTCGACCACGTCACGCCCGAGATGACTATCTACAAGGAGGAAATCTTCGGCCCCGTGCTGTGCATCGTGCGCGTGCCGGACTTTGCCACGGCGCTGGACCTGGTCAATGCGCACGAGTACGGCAATGGCACGGCGATTTATACGCGCGACGGCAATACGGCGCGCGAATACACGCACCGCGTGCAGGTGGGGATGGTAGGCGTCAACGTGCCCATCCCCGTGCCCATGGCTTTCCACAGTTTCGGCGGCTGGAAGCGCAGCCTGTTCGGCGACCACCACGCGCATGGCCCGGAAGCCGTGCGTTTTTATACGAAACAGAAGGCCGTGACCCAGCGCTGGCCGGCATCCACGGCGGCCGGCGCCGAGTTCGCCATGCCGACGCTCAAGTAATATTCCCAAGTTTGCGCCGTAAAGGCGGCTGGTGCGCTTCTTGCTTACTGCAATGGTTAATTGTTTAGCCATTGCAGATCGCTCCCATGACGTCCAGCCGTACTCCGCCAGCGCCTGACCGCCCCCTGCGCATTGTTGTCGTCAATACCATCGTCGAGCACGGCGTGCACGCGGATGCGGCCCTGGCGGCGCAAGTGCAGCGCGGCAATGCCTTGCGTATCGGCTTGCTGGAATCGGGCTTTGACATCATCGCCTCGCTGCCTGCCGACCTCTACCTTCCCGAGCGCATTGCGCAGCTGCAGCCCGATCTCATCATCATCGACGCCGAATCGGACGCCCGCGACGTGCTCGAGCACATCGTCATCGCCACGCGCGACGAGCGCCGGCCCATCGTGCTGTTCACGGAAGATGGCGCCACGGCCAGCATCGACGCGGCCATGGCGGCCGGCGTCTCCGCCTATATCGTGGCCGGCTTGCAGGCCGAACGCATCCAGCCCGTGCTGAACGTGGCGCTGGCGCGTTTTCGCCAGGACGAGAAGCTGCGCGCGGAATTGCTCGATACGCAGCACAAGCTGCAGGAACGCAAGGTCATCGAGCGGGCCAAGGGCTTGCTGATGACGCATCACGGTTTGACGGAAGAGCAGGCTTACCAGCGCCTGCGCAGCATGGCCATGAACAAGAAACTGAAACTGGCCGACATCGCCCAGCGCATCCTCGACGTGGAAGACTTGCTGGGATGAGCGCGCGCGGCGGTGTCGATGAGATATCGTGGTGCAATGCACTGTATTGGTGCGCAGATGTTGGCGTCCGACAAAGGAAATGGGTATGACAGAGCAAGCGGGCAGCAGTGCCCACATGATGCGATCGATGCATCCGGAAAAACAGCGCATCCGCATCGGCTATCTGCCGCTGGCCGATTGCGCCTCGCTGGTGATGGCGTCAACGCTGGGCCTGGACGAGAAATATGGCATCAAGATCGAGCTGAGCCGCGAGATGTCGTGGGCTGGCGTGCGCGACAAGTTGAACAATGGCGAGCTCGACGCGGCCCACGTGTTGTACGGCCTCGTGTACGGCGTGCAGATGGGGGTGGGCGGACAGCAGCACGACATGGCTGTCTTGATGAACTTGAATCACAGCGGCCAGGCCGTGACCGTGTCGGCGGCGCTGGCGCGCGAGGGCGTCCACGATGGCGCGTCGCTGGCGCAGCACATGCGCGCGGCGCGGCGGCCGTTTGCGTTTGCGCATACTTTTCCTACAGGCAACCACGCGATGCTGCTGCAATACTGGCTGGCCGCGCACGGCATCGATCCGCTGCGCGACGCGCGCGTGATGACGGTGCCGCCGTCGCAGATGGTGGCCGCCTTGCGCGCGGGCCAGATGGATGGCTTTTGCGCGGGCGAGCCGTGGGGCTACAAGGCCATCGTCGATGGCGTGGGCGTGACGGCCGCCACCAGCGGACAGATCTGGCCCGCGCATCCTGGCAAGGTGCTGGGCACCAGCGCCGCGTTTGCGCGCCAGCATCCGAATGCCTGCCGCGCCCTGATCGCCGCCGTGCTCGAGGCGGGGCGCTGGATCGACGCCAGCGACGAGCACCGTCTGGCCGCCGCGGCCGCGTTGGCCGCGCCCGCCTACCTGAACACGCCGCAGGAAATGCTGGCGCCGCGCATGCTCGGGCACTACCAGGATGGCCTGGGCAAGACGTGGCATGAAGCGCATGGCTTGGCCTTTTACGCCGGCGGCGCCGTGAATTTTCCGTATTTGTCCGATGGCATGTGGTTCATGACGCAGCACCGGCGCTGGGGCTTGCTGCGCGATGAGCCGGACTACCTGGGCGTGGCGCGCCAGGTCAGCCGTATCGACCTGTACCGCCAGGCGGCGGAAATGACGGCCACGCCGCTGCCAGCGTCGCTGATGCGCAGTTCAACCCTGTGCGACGGCGTGGTGTGGGATGGCAGCGCGCCGGAAGCCTACGCGGCATCGTTTGAGATCGGCCACTTTTTCTAGGGAGAGTTTCTCATGGCAGCAATCGGAAGTGTGACACTGGTGGGCGCCGGTCCCGGCGATCCTGACCTGCTGACCTTGAAAGCCGTCAAGGCCCTTGGCCGGGCCGGCGTGGTGCTGATCGACGACCTCGTCAATCCAGCCGTGCTGGCCCATGCGGCGCCCGGCGTGCGCGTGGTCGAGGTGGGCAAGCGGGGCGGCTGCGCATCCACGCCGCAGGCATTCATCGAGCGCCTGATGCTGGCCGAGGCGCGCGCGGGCCAGCACGTGGTGCGCCTGAAAGGCGGCGACCCGTATCTGTTCGGGCGCGGCGGCGAGGAACGCGCCTATCTGCGCAGCCATGGCGTGGACGTGACGGTGATACCCGGCATCAGCAGCGGCCTGGCGGCGCCATCGGCCATCGGCGTGCCGCTGACGCACCGCGCCTGGAGCCAGGGCGCGATTTTCGTCACGGGTCATGGCAAGGACAGCGCTGCGGAGCCGAACTGGGCGGCATTGGCGCAAAGCAAGCTTACGCTCGTCATCTACATGGGCGTGGCCAGGGTGGCCGCCATCCAGGCGGGCTTGCTGGCCGGCGGCATGGCGCCGGGCACGCCCGTGGCCGTGGTGCAATCGGCCAGCCTGCCGGCGCAGCGCCAGTTGCTGAGCACCTTGCAGCGCTTGCCCGACGATTTGCTGGCCAGCGGCCTTGGCAGCCCCAGCATCATCGTCGTCGGCGACGTCGTGCGCTGCGCCGACGCCTGGGATGACCATGGCGCGGCGGCTTCATTTGCCGTGTCGGCTTGACGTCAGCGGATCGGCAGCGCCACGGGACGGATGGGCGCCGCGTCGCCGCCACGGAATTTCAATGAGGCGCCGATGAAGGCAAACTCATACACCTTGTCGCGCGACAAGCCTTCCAGGTCGACCAGTTCCAGGATGGGCGTCCCCTGCTGCGCCAGCAGGTAGGTGTGCACGGGCAGGTAATTGCCCGGCACTTCGGACGGAAACGCCTCGAAACTGAGGTTGTCCGCGCCCACCACCATGGCGCCGCCATCTTCCACGAGGAATTTCGCCGCGTCGAGCGACAGGCCGGGCGGATTGGCCATGTACGCTTGCGCCTGCTCAAAGTGCCGCATGCGGCCCGTGCGTATCAGCACCACGTCGCCCTGTGCCAGCGTGATCTTCTGTCTGGCCAGGGCGTCGCGCAAGTCTTGCCGCGTGACCCGGTAATTGTCGGGCAGCTGCGATAAATCCTTGGCCACGGCCACGTCGATCAGCACGCCGCGCGCGACGATGGGCGGCAGCTTTTCCGCGCCCGTCACGGTCCAGCCCCGGTCGCCCAGGTGTTGTTCTTCCGTGAAACCATTCCAGATCTTGCCGTTCAGGCCGAAGTGGTTGAGCGCGTCGATATGCGTGCCCATGTGCGCATACATCGAAACGGCCGAGCCCGTATAACTGACGTGGCGGTTCATGGCATCGCCCACGTTCATCGCGTCGGCCACCACGTTGCCTTTCGGCGTGTGCGTCATCCACATCTGGTAGGGCGGGTCGCCGGCCGCCTGCCAGCTGGGCATGCCGACATAGAAATCGACGGCCAGGTCATAGCTCTTGCCGCCGGCGATGCGCGCCAGGATGGCGGCGCGCGAGGCCGCTGTCATCAGGTTCAGGCGGCCGATCTCGTCTTTCGGCCCCCAGGGGCTGATGCCCACTGCTGGCAGGGCGGTGGCGGGCGGGGCGGCCTGCGCCGCGCCGCCCAGCAGGGCCAGCAGCAGGGGCAGGGTGTTCAGGGCAGCGGATAATTTCAACATGGGGTGCTCCTTGCGTGACATGAATGAAGAAGCCATCATCATATTGTTTTCCATTTCAATGATAATCAACGATAAAATAATAAGATATTCAACCACAGGGAAAGAATGATGGATGTCCTGGCGCACATGCGCGTGTTCCGCGCCGTCGTCGAGCGCGACAGTTTCAGCAAGGCGGCGCTGGAACTGAACCAGTCGGCGGCGGCCATCAGCAAGCAGGTGCGCCAGCTGGAAGAGCGGCTGGGCACCTTGCTGCTGGTGCGCACGACGCGGCGCATGAGCCTATCCGATGGCGGGCGTGCCTACTATCTTGAATGCTGCCGCCTGCTCGACGAGATCGCCGCGCTGGAAGTGGCCACGCGCGGCTGCGCCGGCAAGGTGGCCGGGCGCCTGCGCGTGAACGCGCCGCTGTCATTCGGCTTGAAGGTGCTGTCGCCCCTGCTGCCCGTGTTCATGCAGCGCTATCCGGAAATCCAGCCTGAACTGACGCTCGACGACCGCCTGCGCGACGTGGTGGGCGAGGGGTATGACGTGTCGCTGCGCATCCGCGCCGCGCTGGCCGATTCGACCCTGGTGGCGCGCCGCCTGGGCGATGTCGAGCAGATGATCTGCGCCGCGCCCGCCTACCTGGCGCGGCGCGGCACGCCGCAGCGGGCGCTGGACTTGCATGGCCACGATTGCCTGGCGTACCGGCTGGCGGACAGTCCCGGCATCTGGCAGCTGGACGGGCCGGAAGGGGCCAGCAACATCGTGCTGCCCGTGCGCTTTTCCGCCGACAGCAGCTTGCTGCTGGCCGACATGCTGGTGGCCGGCATCGGCGTGGGCGCGCTGCCGTCGTTCGTCGCCGCGCCGCTGCTGGCCAGTGGCGCCCTGGCGCGCGTGCTGCCATCGCATGCCATGGCCAGGCGCGGCGTGTATGCGCTGACGCCCGATGGCCGCCACGTGCCGCAAAAGGTGCGCGCCTTTTGCGATTTTCTGGCGCAGGAATTGCAGGCGGCATAGGCGTCCGGTGCTTTCCGGTGCAACCATTTCGCGGGCTTTTTTTCGTCCGCATGCGCGTGGCGCAGGGGCTTTGATAGTATCCTCGCATATGTTGTGTGGAATTGCGCCCCACATTCGAGGAACCGGAATAAGCGATCGACAATGCACACATTGAGCAAGGGCGGGACGGTATCAGGCATCAGGATCTGGGCGGGAGGCTTGCTGCTGGCGCTGGCGGTGGGCGGCGCCCTGTATGCGGGCGCGGCGCGCACGGTCAACGACGATGCCGCGCAGCGTTTCGACAACCTCACGCACGGCGCCCAGCACAGCCTGGCCACGCGCGTGAAAAGCTACTCCGACCTGCTGCGCGGGCTTGAAGCGCTGTTCCGCACCAGCGACCAGCTGACGCGCCGGCAGTTCCACGATTACGTGGCCGGCCTCGACATCCCGCGCCAGTTTCCCGCCATCGAATCGGTCAACTATGCGGTGGCCGTCACCCACGCGCAGCGCGCCGCCTATATCGAGTTCGTGCGCCGCGATACCAGCCTGGCGCCGGGTGGCTATCCTGACTTCACCATCCGCCCGCCCGGCGAACGGCCGCAATACACGGTGCTCACCTACCTGGAACCCGATTCGCTGCTGGCCGAACGCATGGGCGTCGATATCGGCGCCAATGCGCTGGTGGCGCAGGCCTTGAACCAGGCGCGCGACAGCGGTGAAGTGAGCGCGTCGGGCCAGGTGATCATGATCAAGGGGCCGCCCGCGCACGTCGGCCTGGGCATGCGGCTGCCCGTGTACCGCAACGGCATGCCACAGGGCAGCGTGGACGAGCGCCGCGCCGCCTACCAGGGTTCCGTCGGCATCGGCTTTGGCGTGGCGCAGCTGGTGCACAGCGCGCTCGAACGCAGCGCCCTCGAACCGCTGCACCTGACCCTGTACAGCGCCGCCGAACCCCTGCCGGCCACCGGCGCGCTGCGCATCCTGCCGCACGACCGTTTGCTGTTCAACGATGACGGCGACCTTGCATCGCCGCCGCAGCCCGGCGGCGACGCCGCGTATTTCGACCAGGTGCTGCCCATCGTGTATCAGGGCGGCGTGTGGAAAGCCCACTTCCGCGTGCGCAAGGCGGAACTGTACAGCGGTTTCGACCGCTACTTTCCCTGGCTGGCGCTGGCCGTCGGCTTTGCCGGCACGCTGCTCATTTATGGCTATATCTACACCCTGTACCGCTCGCGCCGCAGCGCGGTGGCGCAGCGCACCCTGCTCGATACGGTGCTCGACAGCGTCGACGCCTATGTCTACATGAAGGATGCCGACCTGCGCTACCGCTACGTCAATGCGCGCACGGCAACCATCCTGGGGCGCTCCGTGCAGCAGGTGATCGGCCGCCAGGACGGCGAATTGATGCTCGGCGACGCGGCCGCCGCCGCGCAGCGCACGGAGCGCCAGGTGTTCGACAGCGGCGCCAAGTTCGTCGGCGAGGAGCGTTTCGTCGACGCGCACGGCCAGGTGCACCACCTGTGGAGCGTGAAAGTGCCGCTCGGCTTGCCCGGCCCCGTGACGGGGCTGATCGGCCTGTCCACCGACGTGACGGAGCTGCACCGGCTGAAAGAGCAGGCCGACGCTGCCAGCCAGGCCAAGAGCGACTTCCTGTCGAACATGAGCCATGAAATCCGCACGCCGATGAACAGCATCATCGGCATGGCGCACCTGGCCTTGAAATCCGTGGCCGACGTGCGCCAGCGCGACTATCTGCAAAAAATCTACCATTCGGGCCAGCATCTGCTGGGACTGATCAACGACATCCTCGATTTTTCCAAGATCGAGGCGGGCAAGCTGGAACTGGAAGTGCTGGACTTCCGCCTCGATACGCTGCTGGGCAACATCGCCAGCCAGCTGGGCGACGCGGCCGCCGTCAAGGGCCTGAGCCTGCAGTTCGATATCGCGCCTGACCTGCCGCAGCGCTGGCGCGGCGATCCGCTGCGCCTGGAGCAGGTCTTGCTGAACCTGGCCAGCAACGCCATCAAGTTTTCCGACAACGGCAGCATCTACGTGCGCGTGCGCCAGTCCGAGGAGCGCGCCAGCCATACCCTGCTGCGCTTCGAGGTGCAGGACCGCGGCATCGGCATGAAGCAGGAAGAGGTGGCGCAGCTGTTCCGTTCCTTCCACCAGGCCGACCCGTCGACCACGCGGCGCTACGGCGGCAGCGGGCTGGGACTGGTGATCAGCAAGCAGCTGGCGGAACTGATGGGCGGCAAGGTGGGCGTGTACAGCCAGCCGGGCCAGGGCAGCACCTTCTGGTTTACGGCGCGCCTGGAAAAATGCGTGCAGGTGAGCGACGACCGCATCGCCGAAGTGGAGCCGGAAGTGCTGGGCGTGATCCGCGGCGCCTCCATCCTGCTGGTGGAAGACAATGTCTTCAGCCAGCAGGTGGGCTGCGAACTGCTGGAGGACGCGGGCGCCACCGTCTGCGTGGCCGGCAACGGCCGCGAAGCGCTCGACCTGCTGGCGCGCCAGCGCTACGACTGCGTGCTGATGGACGTGCAGATGCCGGAAATGGACGGTTTCGAGGCGACGCGCCGCATCCGCGCCGACCCGCGCCTGGCCGGCTTGCTGGTGATCGCCATGACGGCCAATGCGGGCAGCGAAGACCGCGCGCGCTGCCTGACGGCAGGGATGGATGAATTCGTGACCAAGCCGATCGCGCCCAATCTGCTGTTCCACCTGCTGGCGAAGTGGTTTCGCCTGCGCGGCGGCATAGGCGGCGCTGGCAATTCGGCCCATGCCCAGCCTGGCGGCAGGGCCGGCGCGGCGGCGCGGCAGGTGCCCGAGCGGCGCGATACGGCCATCCTCGATCTGGCCACCCTGGCGCTGACCTTCAGCAATGACGCCGTCAAGATGCGCAAGTACGCCCAGCTGTTCCTCGACACGGCGCGCGACGGCATCGCCGAGATGGAGCAGGCCATGGCGCTGCAGGACCTGGGGCGCCTGGCGGACCTGGGCCACCGCAGCAAGTCGTCCGCGCTGGCCGTGGGCGCGCACGCGTTTGCCGCCCTGTGCCAGTCGATCGAAGGCTTGCGCCTGGGCGGCGATCTGCAGCAGGGGCGCGCCTTGCTGACGGCGCTGAGTCCGGCCCTGGCGCAGGTGGCGGAACAAATTTCACTGGAATTTGCCACCAGCGACACCCCCTGACGCAGGCAGCGGCGATAATACGCGTTTGGCGTCCCCGGCCAGCCCGGCGGGGATGCGGCAACCCATCGGAACAGCATGCAATCTACCGTCACGCCCGGCCTCCTCATCCTGCATGGCAACCAGCTGGAGCAGCTGCGCGCCGCCGTCTTCCAGTGGCTGCGCAGCCACCCGCTGGCGCCTTTGGAAACCGACATCTTCCTCGTGCAGTCGAACGGCGTGGCCGAATGGCTGAAGATCGCCCTGGCCGAAGAGATGGGCGTGTGCGCCGCCACGCGCATCGCCCTGCCGGCGCGCCTGCTGTGGGAAAGCTACCGGGGCATGCTGGGCCGCGAGCGCGTGCCGCGCGTGTCGCCCTTCGACAAATCGCCGCTGACGTGGCGGCTGATGCGGCTCTTGCCCTCGCTGCTGGCCGATCCCGTGTTCGCGCCCCTGCGCTATTTCCTCGCCGATGGCGATGCGGAGCGCCGCCTGCAGCTGGCCGAGCGCCTGGCCGACCTGTTCGACCAGTACCAGGTCTACCGCGCCGACTGGCTGGCCGACTGGGCGGCGGGGCGCGACCAGATGCGCACGGCGCGTGGCGAACCCATCGTGCTGAAGGACGACCAGCGCTGGCAGGCGCAGTTGTGGCGCGCCGTGGCGGCCGATGTCGAAGCCTTCGAGCGCGACACGGGCCGCGCCGACATCCACGACGCCTTTTTGGCGGCGATCGCCGCCGGCGCCGCGCCCGCCGGCAAGCTGCCGCGCAGGGTGGTGCTGTTCGGCGTCTCGGCCCTGCCGTACCAGACCTTGCAGGCGCTGGCCGCGCTGGCGCGCCACACGCAGGTGGTGCTGGCCGTGCCGAACCCGTGCCAGTTCTACTGGGGCGACATCATCGACGGGCGCGACCTGCTGCGCGCGGCGAATAAACGCCAGCGCCAGCGCAACGGCGCCGACCTGGCGCAGATTCCGCTGGAAGAACTGCACGCGCACAGCCACCCGCTGCTGGCCAGCTGGGGCAGGCAAGGGCGCGATTTCATCCGCATGCTCGACGAGTTCGACGAGCACGCGCATGCCGAGGGGCGCGACGACAGCCTGCGCATCGACCTGTTTGGCGAGGAAACGGGCGAAACCCTGCTGCAGCAGGTGCAGGTGGCCATCCGCGAACTGCGCCCGCTGGCCGAACACGCGCAAGTGCCGCCCGATGCGGCCGACCGCTCGATCGAATTCCACGTGGCGCACAGCGTGCAGCGCGAAGTGGAGGTGCTGCACGACCAGCTGCTGGCCATGTTCGCGCATAGCGCCGAAACGGGCTTGCGCCCGCGCGACGTGGTGGTGATGGTGCCCGACATCGACACCTTCACGGCCGCCATCCACGCCGTCTTCGGCCAGTACCGGCGCAACGACGAGCGTTTCATTCCCTTTGAAATCGGCGACGTCAAGGACCGCAGCGTCAATCCGCTGCTCGTGGCGCTGGAATGGCTGCTGCAGCTGCCGCAGCAGCGCTGCCGCCAGAGCGAGGTGCGCGACCTGCTCGACGTGCCGGCGCTGGCCGCCCGTTTCGGCCTGCAGCAGGACGACCTGGCCACCCTGGGCGCCTGGATCGAAGGCTCGGGCGTGCGCTGGGGCCTGGACCAGCAGCACCGCAGCGGCCTGGGACTGGGCGCGGCGGGCGAACAGAATGCGTGGATCTTCGGCGTGCGGCGCATGCTGCTCGGCTACGCCAGTGGCGGTGGCGCCAGCTTTCACGGCATCGAGCCGTATGCGGAAGTGGGCGGCCTCGATGCGGCGCTGGCGGGTTCGCTGGCGCAGCTGGTCGAGGCGCTGCTGCACTGGCGCGGCGTGCTGGCTGGCACGCGCACGCCGGCCGAATGGGGCGAGCAGGCGCGCGCGCTGCTGGCCGCCTTTTTCGATGCCGACGACGAGGGCGACCGCCTGACCCTGGCGCAGCTGGAAGGCGCCTTGCAGGGCTGGCTGGAAACCTGCGAACACGCGGGCTTTGTCGAACAGCTGCCCTTGTCGGTGCTGCGCGTGGCGTGGCTGGGGGCGCTGGACGAACCGACCCTGAACCACCAGTTCGTCTCCGGCGGCGTGACGTTCTGCACCCTGATGCCGATGCGCGCCGTGCCCTTCCGCGTGGTGTGCCTGCTGGGCATGAACGACGGCGACTTCCCGCGCCGCGCCCCGAAGGCCGATTTCGACCTGCTGGCGCTGCCCGGCATGGCGCGCCCCGGCGACCGTTCGCGCCGCGACGACGACCGCTACCTGATGCTCGAAGCCCTGCTGGCCGCCCGCGACAAGCTGTACGTGAGCTGGGTGGGGCGCAATGTGCGCGACAATTCCGAGCAGCCGCCGTCCGTGCTGGTGTCGCAGCTGCGCGATTACCTGGCCGCCGGCTGGTCGCTGGACCGCCATTTGGCGAGCCTGACGACGGAACACGCGCTGCAGCCGTTCAGCCGCCGCTATTTCGAGGCGGGCGGCTTGCTGACGTATGCGCGCGAATGGCGCGTGGCGCATGCCGAAACTCATGCCGCTGCGGATGCGGATGCCGATGCGCAGGCGCTTGCGGCGCTGCCGCTGGGGCCCTACGAACTCGATCCCGGCACGCGGCTGCGGCTGGGCGAGCTGGCCAGCTTTTTGCGCCAGCCCGTCAAATACTTCTTCCGCCGCCGCCTCAGCGTGCACTTCGCGGATGCGGCCATGCTGGGCGAGGACGAGGAGCCGTTCGGCCTGAACGCGCTTGAACGCTATCTGCTGGAAGACACCATGCTCGACGACGGCGGCGCCGTGGAAGCGCTGGACGAGGTGCGCGCCAGCCTGGCCGCGCGCGCGGAAAAGCTGGCGCGCGAAGGCGTGCTGCCCATCGGCCTGATCGGCCAGCAGGTGCAGGCGCAGCTGGTCGAGGCGCTGGTGCCCGTGCGCAGCGCGTGGCTGTCCCTGCGCGCCTCGTTCCCGCAGGCAGCCGACAAGCGCGCCATCAACCTGCCGTTCGGCGAGCTGCAGATCGACGACTGGCTCGACAAATTGTGCCGCAACGGCGGCGAGACGGCCTGGCTGATGCAGATTTCTTCAAAAGTGACGGACAAGGCGGGCCTGGCGCGCGGCGACAAGCTGATGCTGATGTGGCTGCGCCAGCTGGCCGCCGCCGCGCTGGATTTCCCCGTCACCGGCTACCTGGTGGCGCGCGACGCCATCGTCAGCATGGCGCCGCTCGACCCGGCCAGTTCGCGCGAGGCGCTGGCCACCTTGCTGGCGCTGTGGCGCGAAGGCATGAACCATCCGCTGCCCACGGCCTGCAAGACGGGCCTGGCGCTGGTGCAGGGCGGCGACCCGCGCGCCGTCTACGATGGCGGCTTTGAAGTCTCCGGCGAACGCGAGGAACTGTGTCTGGCCCGCTTGTGGCCCGAGTTTTCCGCGCTGGCGGCCGAGGAAGCGTGGCAGGATTGCACGCGCGAACTGTATGGCCCGCTGGCCGACTGGCTGCAGGAACACATCACGATAGACCCGATCAGCGCGCCCCATGACGGCGCCGGAGAAGAACAATGACGAGCCATCTGCTCAATCCCCTGGCGTTCCCCCTGCATGGTTCGCGCCTGATCGAGGCGTCCGCCGGCACGGGCAAGACCTGGACCATCGCCGCGCTGTACGTGCGCCTCGTGCTGGGGCATGGCGACGACGACAGCCGTTTCACGCGCCCCCTGCTGCCGGCCGACATCCTCGTGATGACGTTTACGCGCGCCGCCACGCGCGAACTGTCGAACCGCGTGCGCGAGCGCCTGATCGAGGCCGCCGCGTATTTCCGTCATGAGTCCCGCACGGCATCCGGCGGCGGCGACCCTTTTCTCGACGCCTTGCTGGAAGCGTATCCGGACGACAGCGAACGGCAAAAGGCCGCGCACCGGCTGATGCTGGCCGCCGAGACGATGGATGAAGCGGCCATTTTCACCATCGACGCCTGGTGCCAGCGCATGCTGCGCGAACATGCGTTCGACAGCGGCAGCCTGTTCGACGAAGAACTGGTCAGCGACGAGCAGGCGCTGTTCGAGGATGCGGCCCACGATTACTGGCGCCAGCAGGTGTATCCGCTGTCGCCGCAGGCGCTGGACGTGCTGCTCGATTGCTGGCCCGACGTCGATGCGCTTAAAAAAGGCGCGCGCGAACTGGCGCGCCGCGCCGACAGCATGGGCATGGCGCAGGACGAAGCGCTGTCCGCGCTGATCGGGCGCGAGCAGCGGGCGCTGGCCGCGCAGCTGGCCGGCCTGAAGGCGGGCTGGGTCGAGCGCGTGGAGCGCATGGCGGCCTGGATCAACGACCACCGCGCCGTCAATCCCAAGTGTTTCAACGGCGTCAAGATGAAGCCGGAAAACCTGGCGAAGTGGTTCGACGGCTTGCGCCGCTGGGCGCAGGATCCGCTGCTGCTGCAGCCGGCCATCACGGCCAAGGCCTGGGAGCGATTGACGCCGTTCGGCATCGAGGATGCGTTTGCCAAGAGTTTCACGGCGCAAGTGCCCGAGTGCTTCGCGCATACGGAAGAACTGGGACGGGCGCTGGCGGCCATCACGCCGCTGGCGCACAAGCTGCACCTGCATGCGGCAGCCGCCATCGCGCGGCGCATGGACCAGTTGAAGCGCCAGTCGCGCCAGTTCGGCTTTGCCGACATGCTGCAGCGCTTGCACGACGCGCTGGCTGGTGAAAACGGCGCCGCCCTGCGCCAGCGCATCGTCGACCAGTACCCGCTGGCCATGGTCGATGAATTCCAGGATACGGCCCCTGCACAGTACCAGATCTTCAATTTGCTATACCGCATTGCGGAGAATGATCCAGCGCAAGGATTATTCCTGATCGGCGACCCGAAACAGTCGATCTACGGCTTTCGCGGCGCCGACATCCAGAGCTACCTGGCGGCGCGGCGCGCCACCACGGGCCGCCACTACCAGCTGGGCACCAATTACCGTTCGACGGCGCCTTTGGTGGCGGCCGTCAACCAGCTGTTCCTGCATGCGGAACGGCCCGAGGTGCCGGCGGGCGCCTTCCGCTACCGGAAAGGCGATGAGAATCCGCTGCCGTTCGAAGCCGTCGACGCCAAGGGCCGCGCCGAATGCCTGGTAACGAAGGATGGCGCCATGCCGGCCCTGCTGGCCGCCTGCGCCAGCGATGAAGGGCTGCGCGGCGACAGCTACCGCGAGTATTTCGCGCAGCACTGCGCCGAGCACATCGTCGCCATGCTGGGCGACCCGCAGGCGGGTTTCGATGGCCCCGACGGCTTCGTGCGCCTGCAGCCGGCCGACGTGGCCGTGCTGGTGCGCGACCGCAAGGAGGCGGCCGCCATCCGCCGCGCGCTGGCGCGCCGCCGGGTCGCCAGCGTGTACTTGTCCGACAAGGATTCCGTCGTCGACAGCGAGGAAGCGGCCGACGTGCTGCGCTGGCTGGCGGCGCTGGCCAATCCGCTCGATGGCGCACTGGCGCGCGCCGCCTTTGCCACGCGCACCATCGGCCTGTCACTGGGCGAACTGGCGCGCCTGTCCAGCGACGAGCTGGAATGGGAGCGCCGGGTTGAACAACTGAAGTCCTTGCATTTGATCTGGCAGCGCCAGGGCGTGCTGGCCATGCTGCGCCGCTTCATCCACGAACTGCAATTGCCCGCCATGCTGCTGCAGCAGACGGGCGGCGAGCGGCGCCTGACGAATCTGCTGCACCTGGCCGAACTGCTGCAGTCGGCCAGCCGCCAGCTCGATGGCGAACAGGCGCTGATACGCTGGCTGGCCGAGCAGATCGCCGGCGAGGGCGAGAGCGGCGACGAGCGCGTGCTGCGCCTGGAAAGCGATGCGGAGCTGGTGAAGGTCATCACCGTGCACAAGTCCAAGGGGCTGGAATACCCTCTGGTGTACCTGCCGTTCGCCGTCACGGCGCGCAAGGTGGATAAACGCAACCGCAGCTTTTTCGAGTATGCGGGAGACAACGGCGAGCGGCGCATCGACCTGTCGCTGTCGGACGAAGCCATGGCGGCCGTGGAAGAGGCGCGCATCGAGGAAGACTTGCGCCTGCTGTACGTGGCCCTGACGCGCGCGCGCCACTTCCTGTGGCTGGGCGTGGCCGCGCTGGCGGCGCGCAAGGCGGGCGAAAATACCCTGCACGAATCGGCGCTCGGCTATTTGCTGACGGGCGGCGACAAGCTGCCGGCGGAGCAGCTGCTGCTGCGCTGGCAGCAGGTGGCGGGTGAGTGCGACGCCATCTACGTGACTTCCCTGGCGCAGCCCGACGCCTGCACGGTGCTGGACCGGGTCGAGCGGCGTCCCGAGCTGCGCCCCGCGCCCGTGTTCACGGGCGAATTCGAGCGCGACTGGTCGGTGGGCAGCTTTACCTCGCTGACGCGCCAGATCGGCGCCGCGGCGGCCGCCCACGTGCCGCAGCGGGCGCTGGAAGAGACGCTGCTGGAAGATGGCGCCGCCGTGCCCGTGGCATCGCCCGCACACACGGCCGACGCGCCATGGCACCGCTTCCCGCGCGGTTCAGTGCCCGGCAATTTCCTGCACGAGCAGCTCGAATGGATGGGCGGCGAAGGCTTCGACTGCGTCCACGACGAACACTTCGACGCGCGCCTGGCCGCGCGCTGCGAGCGGGCCGGCTGGGGCCACCGCCAGGAAGACGCCATCGCCTGGCTGAAGCAGGTGGCCACCACGCCGCTGCCGCTGCTCGACGCCTCGCTGTCGCAGCTCGATAGCACCCTGTCCGAGATGGAGTTCTGGTTTCCCAGCGAGCATCTGTCCACCGAGGCGCTGGACAAACTGTGCACGCGCCTGCTGCTCGACGGCGCGCCGCGTCCCGTGCTGCCGCGCCGCCAGCTGCACGGCATGCTGAAAGGCTTCGCCGACCTGGTCATCGAAAGGGAAGGACGCTACTGGGTGCTCGACTACAAGTCGAATGCGCTGGGCAGCAACGACGCCGCCTACCATACGCCGGCGCTGGCGGCCGGCATGGCGCAGCACCGCTACGATATCCAGGGCGCCATCTACATGCTGGCCCTGCACCGCCTGCTGCAAAGCCGTCTCGGCGAAGCCTACGATCCGTCCGAGCACCTGGGCGGCGCCATTTTCCTGTTCTTGCGCGGCATCGCGAATGCGGACACGCACGGCTGCTACTGGCTGGCGCCGCAGCTGGAATTGCTGGACGGCCTCGATCAACTGTTAGAAGAAACGGAACACCATGCAGCATGACGCGCAGATGGAGGCCTTGCCGATGGACGCCTTGTTTACCCACTTTGACGGCGTCGCCGAGGATGGCCACCTGCGCCGCCTGAGCGCCGCCTTTGCGCGCTTCATCGCCACCCTGGACGACGGCGCGGCCGCGGCCGATGCCGTGGCCCTGGGCGTGGCCTGCGTGGTGCTGTCCGAGCTTGAAGGGCGGGGGCAC
>CAUSDR010000016.1:0-31539 GCA_963530105.1 uncultured Janthinobacterium sp. | reverse complement strand
GGCCATCGCCCTGCGCGTGCTGACGACGGGGCCGCGGCGCCAGCCGGCCGGGCCGCACCGGTTTGCCCGCCTGCGCCCGCGCACCAGTGCGGCAGCGTCCGGCCTGCCGCTACCGGTGCGCTGACGAATCCTGTACCATCGCCGCAACCACCAGAATGAGGCACGGCGATGCAGGCAGCGACACCCCACGACCCTTACGCGGCATTGATGACCCTGATCAAGGCGCGCTTCGCCGAACTGAGCCCGCAGTTCCAGGCAGGCGCGCGCTACCTGGCCGACCACCCGGACGAGGTGGCCGTGTCGTCCATGCGCAGCATCGCCACGCGGGCCCAGGTGCAGTCGGCCGCCCTCGTGCGCCTGGCGCAGCAGCTGGGCTTTGCCGGCTGGCCGGAATTGAAAGCCATCTTCGTTGACCGCCTGCGGGCCGGACCGGCAGGGTACGCGGCAAAAGCCGGCGCACTGGCGGGCAAGGAAGGCAGCCTGGTCACCGAAGTCTTCACGGTACAGCAGCGCAACCTGGCCGCCACGGAAGGCGCCAACCACGCCGCCCTGGACGCTGCCGCCAGCCTGCTGCAAGCGGCTCCCCGCGTCCACGTGGCCGGTTTCCGCGCCGCCCACCCCATCGCCTACACGCTGCACTACCTGTACCGCCTGCTGCGCCCCAGCGTGCAGCTGCTGAGCGGCCAGGGCGGCACCCTGGAAATGGACTTGCGCGCCCTGCAGGCGGGAGAAGCCGTCGTCGTCATCAGTTTCGCGCCGTATTCCAGCGAAGCGCTGCTGGTGGCGCAGGCGGCGCGCCAGGCTGGCTGCCAGCTCATCGCCATCAGCGACAGCGCCATCTCGCCGCTCGCCCTGCAGGCGCACGCCAGCATCGTCATCGCCGTCGACAGCCCCTCGTTCTTTCCCTCCATCGTGGCCGGCATCGCCGCCGTGGAAAGCCTGGCGGAATTGCTGGTGGCGCGCGCGGGGCCGCAGGCCGTGCATGCCATCGGCGCGGCGGAACAGCAATTGCGGGCCCTGGGCGCCTACGCGAATACATCAAATGATGTAAATTAAAGACAAATACATCAAACGTTGCAATACGGCGCGGCGCGCTCTATACTCGGCCTTCCCTCTTGCCGATATGAAAGCGATGCCATGAGCCATGTCTTCCACCGCAGCCTGACCGCCAGCTATCCTGTCGCCGCCGGTGGCGACGGCCCTTATCTGATCGACGCGGATGGCAAGCGCTATCTGGACGCCTGCGGCGGCGCCGCCGTGTCCTGCCTCGGCCATTCGGACGCGGCCGTCATCGCCGCCGTGCAGCAGCAGGTCGCCAGCATGGCGTATGCGCACAGCTCCTTCTTCAGCAGCGCCCCCATGGAAGAGCTGGCCGACTTTCTCGTCGCCCGCGCGCCGGCGGGCATCGACAGCGTGTATTTCGTCTCGGGCGGCTCGGAAGCGGTGGAAAGCGCCTTGAAGATGGCGCGCCAGTATTTTGTCGAACGGGGCCAGCCACAGCGCCGCCACGTCATCGCGCGCCGCCAGAGCTATCACGGCAATACCCTGGGCGCGCTGGCCACGGGCGGCAACGCCTGGCGCCGCCAGCAGTTTGAACCGTTGCTGATTGGCGTCCCCCACGTGTCGCCCTGCTATGCCTGGCGCGAGCAGCAGGCGCACGAAACGGATGGCGACTATGTCGCGCGCCTGGGCCAGGAACTGGAAGACCATATCGCCGCGCTGGGCGCGGAAAACGTCATGGCCTTCATCGCCGAGCCTGTCGTGGGCGCGACGGCCGGCGCCCTGCCCGCCGTCGCCGGCTACTTCCAGCGCATGCGCGCCATTTGCCAGCGCCACGGCATCCTGTTGATCCTCGACGAAGTCATGTGCGGCATGGGGCGCACGGGCAGCCTGTTCGCCTGCGAGCAGGAAGGCGTCACGGCCGACCTGATTTGCATCGCCAAGGGCCTGGGCGCCGGCTACCAGCCCATCGGCGCCGTGATGGTATCGAAAGACATCCGCGACACCATCCGCGCCGGCACGGGCTTCTTCCAGCACGGCCACACGTATATCGGCCACGCCACGGCCTGCGCCGCCGCCCTGACCGTGCAGCGGCAGATCGAGGAGCGCGGCCTGCTGGCCAACGTGCGCGCCATGGGCAGCTTGCTGCAAGAGCGCCTGCACCAGCGTTTCGACGTGCATCCGCACGTGGGCGACATCCGCGGCCGCGGCCTGTTCCTGGGCCTGGAACTGGTGCAGGACCGCTCCAGCAAGCAGCCGTTCGACCCGGCGCGCCGCCTGCATGCGCGCATCAAGGCGCAAGCCATGCAGGCCGGGCTGATGTGCTACCCCATGGGCGGCACCATCGACGGCCTGCATGGCGACCACGTGCTGCTGGCGCCGCCCTACATCATCGACGCGGGCCATGTCGATGAAATCGTCGGCAAGCTGGGCATCGCCATCGATGCCTGCCTGGCATAAGTCTCCCTAGCCGCGCCCGCTGTTTCCCACCGTGGATATCAGGCTGGCGCCGCAACTGGTCTTGTGTCCTTCAAACGCCACGGGCACGCCACCGATGAGCACCTGCGGATCGCCCTCGGCGATCACGCAGCGCACGTGCCCCTTCACCGGACAGATGCAAGGATCGCCCTTGCGCGCCACGGCCACGCCCAGCACGGTGCTGTCCGGCGCCGCGCCCACCACCTTGCCGCCGTGGCTGGTCGGATCATTCAAGCGAATCACGCCGCGCATGCCGGCCTCCCTGTAGTTGTCAAAACATGACGTTCATGCGGCCACCCGCCAGCGCCGCTCCGCTTGCATTATCGGCGGCGTCGAGACGGCAATAATTGCGTTTTAGCAAACCATTGTCCCGTTCGCCATGAAAACACCGCAAGCCCGGGCCGGCGGCTTTCGTTCCTTCCTTGCCAATATTAATTGACTTATTCGAAACAATCGTTTTAAATCAGGAAGTTACTCAAAATCAATCATCTTGAGCATGCAACGTTGCATCGACCCTCTTCGATGCCCGATGCCCACGTTGATGCACTCTGAAGCCAAGGTATATGGAACTGCTCGACTCCCTGCGTCAGACCCCACTGCAAGACGATACGATCAGCGGCCACTACGAAGTGCGCCGCTTGCTGGGCGAAGGCGGTTTCGGCCATGTGTTCGAGGCCTGGGATGCCAAGCTGTGCCGCAGCGTGGCGCTGAAGCGCCTGAAACCGCAAGCCGACGTGCTGCATCCGGAAAAACTCATCAATGAAGCGCGCCTGGCCGCCTCGCTGCGGCATGCCGCCTTCGTGCGCATCTTCGCCATCGAGGGCCAGGGCACGGGCCAGTCCATCGTCATGGAACTGGTGGAAGGCCAGACCCTGGGCCAGTTCATGCACGCCGGCAAGGCCGAGCTGCAGGCCGCGCTCGACATCGCATACCAGATCGCCGACGCCATGGACGAGGCGCACGCCATGGACCTCGTGCACGGCGATTTGAAACCGTCGAACCTGATGCTGGAAGCGAACGGCAAGGTGCGCATCCTCGATTTCGGCCTGGCGCGCCACATGGACCCGCAAGCGACGCAAACGACCACCCTGTGCGACTTGCAGGGCACCATCGCCTACATGGCGCCCGAGCGCCTGATGGGCCGCCTGCCCGACACGCGCGGCGACGTGTATGCCTTGGGCGCCATGCTGTACGAAATGCTGGCCGGCCAGCGCCACTTCGCCCACCTGAACGGCCTGGCCCTGGCCGCCGCCCACATGCAGGCGACGGAACCGTGGCCCGACTTGCCGGACACGGTGCCGCCCGCCATCAACGCCCTCGTGCGTTCCATGACGGCGCATGACCCGGCCGAGCGGCCGCGCACCATGTGCGACGTGCGCGAGGCGCTGGGCGCGCAGTGCAATGAGCAGCCGGCTGACGCCGTGCAGAGCCCGCCGGCGCCCAAGCCGCCGAAGGCCATCTCGATTCGCTTTCACCTGCCGGGCCGGCGCACCCTGCTGGCCGTGGCCGCGGCCGCGCTGCTGGCATTGGCCGCCTGGAAAGCGCCCGGCCTGATCGCCACCCTGCGCGGCGACCAGGCCACTGCCGCCTATTCCGAAATCGCTTCCATGCGCTCCGGCATGGAGGCGCTGCGCACCTTCGATCGCGACACCAGCCAGACCCTTGCCATTGAAGAATTCAGCAAGGTGCTGGCGCATAATCCAGCCAACACCGCTGCGACAGCCGGCTTGTCGCTGGCGTCGAGCTTGCGCTATATCGGCAATGGCCGCGATGACACCTGGCTGCAACGGGCCGACGTCAGCGCCCGGCAGGCACTGGAAGCCGACAGCCAGCTGGCGCTGGCGCACGTGGCGCAGGCGTGGGTGCGTGAATTCCAGGGGAAACGCGACGCGGCAATGCAGGAAGCCACGGCGGCACTGAACCTGGAACCCAACAACTTGCTGGGCTTGTACGGCAAGGCACGCATGCTGATCTATGCCAAGAATTACGACCTGGCCAAGGCCACGCTCGCTGTCGCCATGGCAGCCCATCCGCAGGAACACCTTTTTCATGCATTACAGGGCCGCATGTATTTTGAGCAGGGAGATCTCGCCGCATCAGAACAGGCATTTCGCACCAGCATCAAAATGGATCCGCTGTCATCCGGTTCCTACGCAGGCCTGAGTTTTGTCTTGCAAGCGTTGAACCGCAACGAAGAAGCCGCTCAAGTGCTACAGCAAGGTTTGCAGATTCGTCCCCACTGGGAACTGTACAACAATCTGGGGACGTTGCTGTTTGCCAAGGCCGACTATCTGGGTGCCGTACGCGCCTTTGAAGACAGCGTCTCCGCCAGCAAAGGCAATCCCCGCGCCTATTTGCAATGGGCCAATTTGGCCGATGCGCAACGCTGGGTGCCATCCTTGGCTGCCGCATCCATCCAGTCCTACCAGCGCGCCATCGCCCTGCTCACCCCCGTACTGGAGCGCATGCCGGACGATGCGACCGCGCTGTCACGCATGGCCCTTTACCAGGCCCGCATCATGCACAAGCAGCAAGCGCTGGCGTTACTGAAAAAAGCCCTGGCGCAAGCTGAAACCAGCGCGACCACATTCCGGGCGGCACTCACCTTCGAACTGATCGGCATGCGCACGGAAGCGATTGCTTCCTTAGAAAAAGCGGTAAAGCTGGGCTATCCGCTGCACCTTGTCGAATCGGAACCGGATTTCCTTCCATTGCGAAGGGATACTCGTTATCAACAATTCCTTATCAACCTAGAAAGTGACAGCAAAAAATGATGTATGAAAAGCCGTGGATGAAATTGTCCGTACATTTTGACGCCGATCAAACCAGCAACCAGCTCGACTATGCCTTCACTTCCTGCGATGGCACAGCCGACCCGCGCCATGGCCCTTACATGGGCAGCGTCCACTTTCAAGTGGGACAGCATGTTTATCTGGAAGTCAATTGCTGCGGCTCGGAAAAAAGCGGTTTCACCTCGTTCCAGATACTCGATTGCTGCATCATCAGTGTACCGCAGCTGACACAGATCGGTGCGGGCATTCCAACCGTCTATTCGCCCCCATCGCCGTTCCTGCAAGCCGTTGGCGCCACCTATCCCTTGCAACTCGATTTTGTTTCCGAGCTGCTCCCGCCAGATCCGCTCGTGCCCGACCTGCGCCGCATACGCCAGGAATGGAAGCACACGCTGGATGTAGGTCACACCAAGGGCCGCTGGGAAATATCGTTCGTGCTGACGGTTCGCATCCTGCGGGGCGACAGCCGGCAGCCGGAGCTGCGCGTCTTTTCTTTCGACCCCGAAGGCTCCATCGGCGGCGATACCGGGCCCAATTAATCACGCGCATCCATAAGCAAGGGGGCAATGCCGCCCTCTTGCGACAGGACCTTGTGCCCGTCACAAATGCTGTCCCGCTGCGGCTAGGGCAGCGGTCGTGCAGCTCCTTGCAGAACACCTGCACTCTTTCCCAAAGAAACAGATAGCGTCGAGCTCAATGCCCGTATGTACCTGAGCATGCCGGAATGACTGCCCTTGTCAGCATTTGACATGATTATGCTGGCCGCCCTTTCCAGCAGAGGCATTCACGCCGCGCCACCGGGCAGCGCGGCTTTTCCCCATCCGCACGCAATACGCCGCCCCGGCCGCCGAAAGCGGTAAAATGACGGCCTTGAACCCAAGCTGCGCCCCCGGGCGCGGCCTGGCACGCACACAGCACCACACACAGCCCGGCAGGCATGCGTTTTCCTGCCGCCGGACCAACGACAAAGAACACATGACCACCGTCCCAAAAGAAATCAACGCCGCCGCGGCAAAGAAGAATTCGGCTGAAAAGCTCACGCCCATGATGCAACAATATATGGGCATCAAGGAAAACCACCCGACGATGCTGGTCTTTTACCGCATGGGCGATTTCTACGAGCTGTTTTTCGAGGATGCGGAAAAAGCTTCGCGCCTGCTGGGCATTACCCTCACGGCGCGCGGCGTGGCCAGTGGCAACCCGATTAAAATGTGCGGCGTGCCGTTTCATTCGCTCGACGGCTACCTGGCCAAGCTGGTCAAGCTGGGCGAGTCGGTGGCCATTTGCGAACAGATCGGCGATCCGGCCACCAGCAAGGGGCCTGTCGAGCGCAAGGTCATGCGCGTCGTCACGCCCGGCACCCTGACGGATGCCGACTTGCTGCCGGAAAAGGCCGAGCGCCCGCTGCTGGCCCTGTGCAGCATCACGCAGCGCAAGACGGTGACCACGGGCCTGGCCTGGCTGTCGCTGGCCAGCGGCGCCTTGAAACTGATGGAGTTTTCCGGCGACAGCGCCACCGTGGCCGTGCGCCTGCAGCAGGAGCTGGAACGCATCGTACCGGCGGAAATCCTCAGCGGCGACAATGGCAGCCTGTTCGACGACTACGCGGGCACCCACATCAACCGCGTGCCGGACTGGCATTTCGACGTCGTCGGCGGCCACAAGGCCCTGCTCGATCAACTGGGCGTGGCGACCTTGACGGGCTTTGGCGCCGACGGCCTGGGCGCCGCGTTCGGCGCGGCCGGGGCCCTGCTGCGCTATGCGCAATCGACGCAGGGGCGCGGCTTGCAGCACGTGCGCTCGCTGACCACCGAGACGGAAAGCGAATTCATCGGCCTGGACGCGGCCACCCGGCGCAACCTGGAATTGACGGAAACCATCCGCGGCCAGGAATCGCCCACTTTATTTTCCCTGCTGGATCATTGCCGCACCGCCATGGGTTCGCGCATGCTGCGCCACTGGCTGCACCATGCGCGGCGCGACCAGGCCGTGGCCCGCGCGCGCCATGAAGCCATCGCCGCGCTGGCGCAAAGCGAAGCGGCCGGTCCGCTGGCCGCCACCCTGGCGCAAGTGCCCGACATCGAACGCATCACCACGCGCATCGCCCTGCTGTCGGCGCGTCCGCGCGACCTGGCCGCCCTGCGCGACGGCTTGCTGCAACTGCCGGCCCTGCGCGGCGACGTGGTGCGCTGCTATAGGGGTGAACAATGCGGCCAGGGCGGCGAAAGCGGCTTGCTGGCCGCCATCCATACTGCCCTGGCCACGCCGACGGCCTGCCTGGACTTGCTGGTGCGCGCCGTGGCGCAGGAACCGGCCGCCATGGTGCGCGACGGCGGCGTGTTCGCCACCGGCTTCGACGCGGAACTGGATGAACTGCGCGCCCTGTCGGAAAACGCGGGCCAGTTCCTGCTCGACCTGGAAACGCGCGAACGGGCCCGCACGGGCATCGCCAACCTGCGCGTCGAATACAACAAGGTGCACGGCTTCTACATCGAAGTCACGCATGGCCAGACGGACAAGGTGCCGGACGACTACCGCCGCCGCCAGACCTTGAAAAACGCCGAGCGCTACATCACGCCCGAACTGAAAGTGTTCGAAGACAAGGCCCTGTCGGCACAGGACAAGGCGCTGGTGCGCGAAAAGCTGCTGTACGACCTGCTGCTGGCCGAGCTGGCGCCGCACATCGGCACCTTGCAGACCATCTCGCAAGGCCTGGCCCAGCTCGACACCCTGAATGCGCTGACGGAACATGCGCAGCAGCATAACTGGGCCGCGCCGCAGCTCGTCGACGAGCCATGCATCAACATCGTCGAAGGCCGCCACCCGGTGGTGGAAAAGCAGATCGAACGTTTCATCGCCAACGATTGCCGCTTCGTCAACGAGCGCCGCCTGCTGCTGATTACCGGCCCGAACATGGGCGGTAAATCGACCTTCATGCGCCAGGTGGCCCTGATTACCCTGCTGGCCTACGTGGGCAGCTATGTGCCGGCCGCGTCCGCCACCATCGGCCCCATCGACCGCATCTTCACGCGCATCGGCGCCACCGACGACCTGGCGGGCGGACGCTCGACCTTCATGGTGGAAATGACGGAATCGGCGGCGATCTTGAACGGCGCCACCGAGCACTCGCTGGTACTGATGGATGAAGTGGGCCGCGGCACCTCCACCTTCGACGGCCTGGCCCTGGCGTGGGCCATCGCGCGCCACCTGATCGACAGCAGCCGCAGCTTCACCCTGTTCGCCACGCACTACTTTGAGCTGACGCAATTGCCGGACAGCCACCCGAGCGCCGCCAACGTGCATTTGTCCGCCGTCGAGCACAAGGACAGCATCGTCTTCCTGCATGCCGTGCAGGCTGGCCCCGCCTCGCAAAGCTACGGCTTGCAGGTGGCGCAGCTGGCCGGCGTGCCGCAGCCCGTGATCAAGGCGGCGCGCAAGCACCTGGCGCGCCTGGAAGCGCAGGCGCTCGACGCCACGCCGCAGCGCGACCTGTTCGCCGCGCCATCTAGCGATCCATATGCGCAGGAGGAAGAAGAGGAAGCGTCGGCGCCGCTGGCCGCGCTGAACGAAGCGCAGCAAGCCTTGCTCGACGCCATCGCCGACCTCGACCCCGATGCGCTCACGCCACGCGATGCGCTGGAACAGTTGTATCAGCTGAAACGGCTGGCTGCCGCATGACGATCCGGCGCAGCGCCCTGCGCCTGCTGGCGGCCGGCCTGCTGGCCGCCAGCCTGCCATGGCCCATGGCGCTGGCCGCGCCCGGCGACCAGGCCGGCTTCGAGTTTGCCGTGCTGGGCCACTCCTTCAAGGCGGGGCCAGACGATGCTCCCCTGAAAAAGGCGATTGCCGAGACGAGCGCCTTCAATGCCGCTTTTGTCGTAGCGACGGGCATCAAGGCCGCCAGCGAATCGTGCAGCGACAAGCTGT
Organism: uncultured Janthinobacterium sp.; assembly: GCA_963530105.1. GTDB lineage: Bacteria > Pseudomonadota > Gammaproteobacteria > Burkholderiales > Burkholderiaceae_D > Janthinobacterium. The sequence continues at coordinate 22,342 of CAUSDR010000016.1, read as the reverse complement.
ACAGCCAGCGCAAGGACTTGCTGGACGCCAGCGGTCCGCCGCTGATCGTTTCGCTGTCGGCCAGCGACTGGGCGTATTGCCGCAACTCGCGCGGACGCATCAACGCCATCGAGCGCCTGAACCGCCTGCGCGATGTGTATTTCGCCGATGACCAGAGCCTGGGCCAGCGCAAGCTGACCCTGTCGCGCCTGTCATCGACGGCAAAATTCCGCAGCTATGCGGAAAATGCCCACTGGGAATACGGCGGCGTGCTGTTTGCCACGGTGAATCTGCCGGCGAACAACAACCATTTCCTGCCGGAAGCGGGCCGCAACAGCGAGTTCGAAGACCGCCTGGTGGCCAACCGCTCGTGGCTGCAGCGCCTGTTCGCCATGGCGCAGCGCAAGAAGCTCGACGGCATCGTGCTGTTTTCCGATGGCGACGTGGGCGTACTGGACGAAGACGACAATTCGCTGCTGCCCAGCTTTGCCTACAGCGCGAAGCAGGATGGCTTTGCCGGCCCGCGCAAGCAGATCCGTACCCTGGCGAAAAAATTCAGCGGCAAGGTGTTGTTGGTCGATACGGGGGGGACGGGCGAGGAAGGCAAGGGCAAGAAAGCGGCCGCCAAGGGTGATGGGCCGAAAATCCGCTGGAAAGGCAACCTGGGCCACGTCAGCATCGACAGCGACTGGGCCGCCATCGCCGTACGGCCAGGCAAGACGCCCTTGTTTGAGGTGCGTCAACGGGCCAGCCGGCCATCGGCGCAAGCGCGCGCCAAAGCGTCGACCGTGCGCCGCTAGCGCATAAGCAAACAGGCCGGCACTAGCTGGCCTGTTTCATTCAAGCAGAGTTACGCCCGACAGACGTCACGATGCCTGACAAAACCGTCGCAAACTGCTGCGCGGCGCGGCCGGGAAGCGCCACCGTGCGCTGGTACGGGGGCGCCGGGCCGATGAGCAGCGCCGGCCGCAAAGCGCGCCGCGCAGCAGGTTTGCTCAGGGATTAATGGATAGGGTGGGTGCGGAAGTGATCGCCTTCGTCGCCTTCATCTTCATCATCGCCATGGTCATGGCCGTGTGCGCCATGCACATGGCCATGGGCAATTTCTTCTTCCGTGGCTTCGCGCACGTCAGCGACGGTCAGCGAGAAGCGCAGCGCGATGCCAGCCAGTGGATGGTTGCCATCCAGAACGACTTTGTCGTCGGCGATATCGGTGACGGTGAAGATCATCGCTTCTTCGTCCGGCGAATCGCTTTCCGGCATGCCTTCGAACTGCATGCCCACTTCCAGCGGCTCAGGCAGGCGATTGCGCGGCTCGACCTTCACCAGGGCGGGATCGTATTCACCGAAAGCATCATCCGGCTCGATCTGGATCGTGTTGGAATAGCCAACTTCCTTGCCGTCGAGTTCTTCTTCGATCTTCGGCAGGGTGTTTTCATAATCACCGTGCAGGTAGACCATCGGCTGACGGCCGTCTTCGATCAGATTGTCTTGCGCGTCTGACAGTTTGTAGTTGACAGTCACGACCGTATTTTTGGCAATCTTCATTATGCTTCCTTTCATTGTATAAGCTGGCAAATTATACCTTCACGCCGCCAACGACAGGCGCATTCCTGCATTTCCGGTTGTTATAATGGGCGCATGAAAACATTAACTCTCCTCGGCGATATCACGCCAGCGCAATTCCTGCGCGACTACTGGCATAAAAAACCCCTGCTGATCCGCCAGGCGGTGCCCGGCTTCAAGGCCCTGTTCGATTTCAAGGCCCTGGCCGAACTGGCCAAACTGGACCACGTTGAATCGCGCCTGGTCAGCCATGCGGATGGCCACTGGAACATGCAGCAAGGTCCCTTGACCAGCCTGCCATCGCCTAAACAGAAGGAATGGACCCTGCTGGTGCAGGGCGCCAACCTGCACAGCGCCAAGGCCGACGAACTGCTGCGCCAGTTCCGTTTCCTGCCCGATGCGCGCCTGGATGACCTGATGGTCAGCTTCGCCACCGATGGCGGCGGCGTGGGCCCGCATTTCGACTCGTATGACGTGTTCCTGCTGCAAGGCCAGGGCAAGCGCCACTGGCGCATCGGCGCGCAGAAGGACTTGAGCCTGATCGACGGCTTGCCGCTGAAGATACTCAGCAACTTCACGCCGGACGAGGAATTCACGCTGGAACCGGGCGACATGCTGTACCTGCCGCCCCACTACGCGCACGACGGCGTGGCCATCGGCGACTGCCAGACGTATTCGATCGGCTTCCGCTCGCCCTCGTACCAGGAACTGGGGGAAGCTTTCCTGCAATTCATGGCCGATTCCATCGACTTGCCGGGCATCTACAGCGATCCTGACTTGAAAGCCTCGGCCAAGCCTGCGGAAATTCCCCGCGAAATGCTCAGCACCATCACGGAAGAGATGAACAAGGTGCGCTTCACGGAAGAGGACGTAACCATTTTCCTCGGCGAGCACTTGTCGGAACCGAAACACAATGTGTTCTTCACGCCACTCTCGAAGCCCCTGACGGTGGGCCGTTTCACGGACGCCGCACAGAAGAAGGGTGTTGTGTTGTCGCGCAAGACCTTGATGCTGTATCGTGGCAAGAATGTCTTCATCAATGGCGAGTCGTTTGCCATTGGCAGGGCTGACAAAGCGGCCCTGGAAACCCTGGCCAACGAACGCGCGCTCGACGGCGCCGCCGTGGCCAAGGCGTCCGATGACGTGATGGATGCGTTATATACGTGGTATCAGGATGGCTGGATCGAACTGGCCTGATGAGCGTCGCCTGGCAGTAGTGGTATTACCGCAGCAAGGATAAGCGCTTCTGCGCTAGCGCAATAAAACATATTATATTTATATCGTTTTGTCGCGCTTTCGCAAAACACTTACACTTGCTTGCAATTTGCTTCGGCAATTATTGCGATATCACAAAATAGTTGCGTTTTTGCCTCTTGCTCCTATTGCGACGCACCAAAAATCGCTATAATATTCGGTTAGGAAGTTTCCGTTGTCTGGCAGGCACCACCTGGTACGAAAAGCCTTCGAAGACGACCTAACGAGCGATAATTACCGGTAATTATTCATCGCAACAATGTTGATTTATTTTTTGAAATAATTAAGGAAAACAAATGAAAAAATCCCTGCTGATCGCCTCCCTGATGGTTGTTGCTCTGGCTGCTTGCAGCAAAAAAGAAGAAGCTCCTGCACCAGCACCAGTAGTTGAAACCCCAGCACCAGCACCAGCAGTTGAAGCTGCTCCAGCTGCTGCTGCTGACGCTGCTGCTTCGGCCGCTACCGACGCTGCTGCTGCTGCTTCGACCGCTGCTTCGGCTGCTACCGACGCTGCTGCTGCCGCTTCGGCTGCTGCATCGGCTGCTAAGTAATTTAGCACCCTGCATTAGAGAAAGCCGGCCTTCGGGCCGGCTTTTTTATTGGGCAAACGCCCAACAAAGCCTGCTGCGCGCCTGCGCTGCCCGCCGGCTCGGCGCCCCGTCGCAATGTACGGCTGCGCTTCCTGGCCACCAATCACCGGCGCTCGCTACGGTGTTGTTGGGCGGCACAAGCAGCAATTGCGCGCCCCAAAATAAAAAGGCTGACCCAGTTTCCACCGGGCCAGCCTTTTTCATCATTGCGGCAGCGTTTGATCGCCGCCACGCAATGTGCCTTATTTCAACTGGTCGTTCAGCAAGCCCAGGATCTTCTCTGCCACAGGCGAGACATCGGGCTGGCCTTCGTTGCTGAGGATGCTGACCAGGCTGGTCGAGCCATTGCCGGCCTTGACCAGGACGCGGTAGCGCTGCGCTTCCTTATCCTTGTCGGAAGACGAGCCCCAGCTGAACAGTTTCGAGAAGAAACCGTCTTTTTTGGTGACATCCGGATCGACGTAGCGCACGAAGTACGTGCCTTGCGTGCGGTCGCGGTCTTCCACGGTGAAGCCGACACGGTCCAGCGCCAGGCCGACACGGCGCCAGGCGCGGTCGAAACCTTCATCGACTTCGATGGCGCGCGCCGGCGTGGCGGCATCGCCCACCAGCTTGGCGTGCAGCGGCTGCACGATGGCGCCATCAACGGCTGTCTTCGCTTGTGCTTCATCGCTGGCCGCGCCCAGGCGCGTCATCAGCTTGGCCAGGAATTGCGCTTCCAGGCCCGGATCGTTGGGACGCGCCGTCCAGGTGGTGGTTTCCTTGTCGCGGCCCGTGACAACCTCTTCCACGCCGCGGTGGCTGATGTAGATCTCGGTCGAACCGTCGGCCAGGCGTTCCACGCGGGTGCGGAACTTGTCTTTCTCACCCGTCGAGTACATCGAATCGAAGGCCTTGCCGATGGTGTTGCGGATAAAGTCCTGCGGCAGCTTGGCGCGGTTCTCGTTCCACTCGGTTTCCATGATGCCAGCCGTTGGCTGGTCGACGGCGATGGTGAAGCCGGAATCTTCCCAGAACTGCTTCAACTGCGGCCACAGCACTTCAGGCGACTGCTTGACCACCAGCCAGCGCTGGTTGCCTGCGCGTTCAACCTTGACGTTGCCTGCCGCGACAGGCACCACGCCCACCACGCCGTCGGCGCCCACGACAACGGGCGCGCCCGCCGTGGCGTTGCGCTGCGCGTTGTAGCCGGACGCCGTGGCGATGCCGTTTTTCGCATCCGGCAACGAGTAGCGGTTATCCTGTTGCAATTGCGTCAGGTCAGGCGGCACGTCCAGGGTGCTGGCTTTCTTGACCGACTTGTAGTCGACCTTGTCGCCACCGACCACCGAACTGATCATGCCGCAGCCCGCGAGGCTGGCTGCGACGGCGCCGATGACGATGCCGCGGACGGCGATGGTGGCAGGCGCCGGTTTGGTTTTCTTGCAATTAGTCATGTCGTAACTGGATAAGAAGCTAAGTAGCAGCTGAAATCAGGGAAGGTCCGGACTGGGTGAGTCCGGGCTTAAAGTCCGGCCTTAAGACAGGACGCCGGCGTCGCGCAAAGCGTCGCGCACGGTGCCATGGCAATTTTCAGCCAGCGGCACCAATGGCAGACGTATGCCGGCAGGCATCAGGCCCATTTCGGCCAGCGCCCATTTGACGGGCACCGGATTGGGCTCGACAAACAATTTCTGGTGCAGCGGAAACACTTTGTTATTGATGGCAATGGCCGTGGCACGCTCGCCCGCCATCGCCGCCACGCACAATTCATGCATGGCGCGCGGCGCGACGTTGGCCGTCACGGAGATATTGCCGTGGCCACCGCAGAACATCAGCGCCATGGCGGTCGGATCATCGCCCGAATACACGGCGAAGTCGGCTGGCACCAGGCGCAGCAAATCGATGCCGCGGCCGATATTGCCCGTCGCATCTTTCACGCCAACAATATTCGGGATGGCCGACAGGCGCACGATGGTCTCGTTGCTCATGTCGGCAACGGTGCGGCCCGGCACGTTGTACAGGATGACTGGAATGTCGACAGCTTCGGCGATGGCCTTGAAGTGCTGGTACATGCCTTCCTGGGTAGGACGGTTGTAATACGGCACCACTTGCAAGACAGCATCCGCGCCCGCTTCTTTCGCATAGCGCGTCAGCTTGATGGCCTCGGCCGTGGAGTTGCCACCGGCGCCGGCGATGATAGGAATGCGTCCCTTGGCGTGCTCGACGGTCAACTGGATCAGTTCGCAGTGCTCTTCCACGCTCACGGTTGCCGATTCGCCCGTGGTGCCCACGATGACGATGCCGTCCGTACCCTCGGCGATATGCCAGTCGATCAGCTTGCGCAGACCTGGAAAGTCCAGACTGCCGTCCGCGTGCATCGGGGTGACGATTGCTACAATGCTGCCCTTGATCATAGTAAGTTTATAGCGCCGATAAATAAAACAACGATTGTAGCGGATAGCCCGCGCCTGTGGTGCATTCTGACTTAGAAAGCCCGTTCAAAACGTCGGCAGCAGGGCCGCCAACCGTGGAAAATCTGGCCGGACGGCACAGATTCGTTGCACCAGAGCAGCTTTTGGCTGTTCCACTCGTCCATCCTCATACGCCACCACGCGCAAGCCGTGGGCCAGCGCCCAAGCCAGCATCTCGCCTTCTTTCAGCAGGAATTTCGGATTCGACGGCTTGCCGAACTGTTCATTGCCTTCCGCGAAGGTTTCGTACAGCAGCACGCCATCGGGCGCCAGGCTGGCGACCATGGCGTCCAGCAAGGGACGGTGCAAATAATTCGTCACGACGATGCCGGCAAAGCGCCCGGCCGCGAACGGCCATGCGGCGCCGGGCGCTTCCAGATCCACCAGCGAAGTGACGATGCCGGGTCCGGCCGCCTTTTCCAGCATTTCCGGATCATGGTCAAGCGCGATCACCGGGTGGCCCAGGGTCACCAGGTGGCGCGCATGGCGGCCCGCGCCGCAGGCCAGGTCCAGCACTTCGCCGCCGGGTATCAGGGGCGCCCAGCGGCGCACCCAGCCGGAAATCGTTTCAGTTTCTACTACGTGTTCAGTTACTTGCATCGGTACTTCCATCGGTTATTTGCGGGCGTCAGCGTGTAGGCATCACGTCAATATGGCGGTCAACGGCGTCACCAGGGTAACAAAAATGCCAATGACAAATTCGATCGCCGCCAGCAGGGCGCGGTTCAGGATGCCCGTATACATCAGCAGCACCAGGGCGCCAAACACGTACAGGCTGTAGCGTTCGATGCTGGCGTACGGACGCGCCAGCTGCATCGGCAGCAAGCCCGTCATGATGCGCCCGCCGTCGAGCGGCGGCACGGGAATCAGGTTGAAGACGAACATGGCGGCATTGACGCTGACGCCGGCGCCGGCCATCTTGCGGAAAAACATGCCCATTTCCGTCGGCGGCATGACGCTGAGCACGACGAAGGCAATCATCCAGCCCAGGCCCATGACGAAATTGGCGCCAGGCCCGGCAAATGCCACCCAGGCCATCTGCTTCTTCGGATTGCGCAGGCGGCCGAAATCGACGGGCACGGGCTTGGCATAGCCAAATGGCACCTGGATCGTGAAATACAGCATCAAGGGCAGCAATATCGTGCCGAAAGGATCGATATGCCGGATCGGATTCAGGCTCAGCCTGCCCTCGTTCGAAGCCGTGGGATCGCCGAAATAACGGGCGGCGTAGCCATGCGCCGCCTCGTGCAGGGAAATGGCAAACAGCACCGGCACCAGGTACACGGCAACGGTCTGGACTATCGTATTGAAATCGCTCATGACCGCGATTCTACCAGAGGCCCCCTGGCCACTTTCTTATGTTGCCATTAAATATAGGTAAATGCAGGCAGGCAAAGCCGGCGCCCTGCCCGCCTTTACAGGCCCAGCACGGCCGGGTCGCCACGGCCCACGCGCACCACTTCCGGCTCCGGCCCCGTCAAGTCGATCACCGTGCTGGGGCCATGCGCGCAGACGCCGCCATCGATGATCAGGTCGACGAGCTTTTCCAGGCGCTCGCGGATGGTGTCGGCATCCGTCAGGCTGTCCTCGTCGCCCGGCAGGGTCAGGGTGGCGCCCAGCAGGGGCTGGCCCAGCTCTTCCAGCAGGCATTGCACGATGCGGTGCTGCGGCACGCGCAGGCCGATGGTCTTGCGCGAAGGGTGGCTGAGGCGGCGCGGCACTTCCTTGGTCGCTTCCAGGATGAAGGTGTAGGCGCCCGGCGTGGCCGCCTTGAGCAGGCGGAACTGGCGGTTGTCGACGCGCGCATACACGCCCAGTTCGCTCAAGTCGCGGCACAGCAGGGTCAAATGGTGCTTTTCATCCACGCCACGGATGCGGCGCAGGCGCTCGACGGCGCCCTTGTCGTCGAGCTGGCACACCAGCGCGTAGCAGGAATCCGTGGGCAAGGCCACGACGCCGCCGGACTGGATGATCTGCGCCGCCTGCTTGATCAGGCGCAATTGCGGATTATCAGGATGGATCTGGAAAAATTGACTCATTTTTATGCGTTCTTAATGATGGGCATTGGTTGTCATTATTGCACGCCACGCAGGGCGGCGATGCGTTGCTCGATCGGCGGATGGGTGGCGAACAGCGCGCCCCAGCCGCCGTTGCCGCCACTGATGCCCAGCGCCTGCATCGATTGCGGCAGCTCGCCCGGCGGCACGCCGCCCAGGCGGGCCAGCGCATGCATCATTGGCGTCGGGCTGCCCAGCAGCTTGGCCGAGCCGGCGTCGGCGCGGAATTCGCGCTGGCGCGAGAACCAGGCCACGATGATGGAAGCGAGCAAGCCGAAGATCACTTCGCACACCATCACGGTGACAAAGTAGCCAATGCCGCGCCCGCCGCCTTCGCGGTTGTTATTTTTCAGCAGCACATTGTCGACAAAGAAGCCCACCACGCGCGCCATGAAGACGACAAAGGTGTTGACCACGCCCTGGATCAGGGTCAGGGTCACCATGTCGCCATTGGCGACGTGGGCGATTTCATGGCCCAGCACGGCTTCGACTTCATCGCGGTTCATGCTTTGCAGCAACCCCGTGGAGACGGCCACCAGCGCCGAATTCTTGAACGCGCCCGTGGCGAATGCGTTGGCGTCGCCCTCGTACACGGCCACTTCCGGCATGCCGATGCCGGCCCGCTCGGACAGGGCGCGCACGGTATTGACCAGCCACAGCTCGGTCGACGAGGTGGGGTTGTCGATGACGCGGGCGCCCGTGCTCCACTTCGCCATCGGTTTGCTGATCAGCAAAGAAAAGATCGAGCCCGTGAAGCCCACCACGAGGGAGAACACCAGCAGGCTGCCCAGGTTCAGGGTGCTGCCCCGCGCCGGATTGCCCACGCCCAGCAAACTGAGCACGAGCGACAGCACCAGCATCACGGCCAGGTTGGTTGCAATAAAGAGGACGATACGTTTCATGGGCGATGGCTCCAGGTGACTATATATGACAAGAATAACGAAAAGATAAGTACAGGCAGGCGCATTTTCAAGCCGCCATGGCGAAATGGCGACACTCCGGCGCATCGGCAGCCAGGAAAATCGTCGCGAGCGGCAGTGAATTGTGGCCGAGAAGCGCAGCTGTGCTAAAGCACAGCGAGCATCGCAGGCCGCAAGTCGCGCCGCGCAGCAGATTTGCCTGGCTGCAAGCTAGAACCAGTCGTGCCAGATGGGCGTGACATTCGCTGGCAGCGGCGGCAGCATGGCAAAATCCACGCGCGACTCGCCCGGCGCATGAAAATCCGTGCCGCGCGAGGCCAGGAAACCATAATCATTCGCCAGGCGCGCATATTCCGGATACTGGTCGGGGCTGTGGCTGCCCGTGACGACTTCGATGGCCACGCCGCCGAGTTGCTTGAATTCATCGAACAGCACGCCTTGCGCCGTATAGCTGAAGCGGTAGCGCCCCGGATGGGCGATGACGGCCACGCCGCCGGCGCCGCGGATCCAGCCCACGGCTTCGGCCAGGGTGGCCCAGCGGTGTTCGACATAGCCAGGCTTGCCTTCGGACAAGTATTTCTTGAATACGTCAGGAATGTTCGCACATTTGCCTGTTTCCACGATGTAGCGGGCAAAATGCGTGCGCGACATCAGATCCGGGTTGCCGACGAATTTCAGCGCGCCTTCATAGGCGTCGGGAATGCCGGCCAGGTCCAGCTGCCGGGCGATCTCGCGGCCGCGCGCGTCGCGCCCGGAACGCGTCCGGTGCAAGCCTTGTACCAGGCCAGGATTGGCTTCATCGACCTGCAAGCCGACGATGTGCACGGTCTCGCCGGCCCAGGTGATGGAAATTTCCACGCCGGCCACGAAGCGCATGCCCAGGTCCAGCGCGGCCGTGCGCGCGGCGGCGATGCCCGACACTTCATCGTGGTCGGTCAGCGCCCATACGTCGACGCCAGCCTTGCGCGCGTGCGCGGCCACGGCGGCGGGCGACAAGACGCCGTCGGAAATATTCGAATGACAATGCAGGTCAACTTTAAGCATACAAAAACAATACCCTGCACGGGCTCAGCATGGAGGAGGGTAGGAAGGGCCTGTTACCAGAACCCCTCCCCCCTAAGAACCGTGCTTGCGACTTTCATCGCACACGGCTCAAGCTTAATAAAAATTCCTATACAGGAACCGGCTTAACAACTTGTAATTTCAGATTATGCACTTGATTATGACAGTTCGGGTGAAGTAGTACGCGATTTCCAAGGGCATCGGAGCCTCCCATCACACGGTATTCCATGTGGTGGTCGTGCCATCCAGTGTCCATGTTCATCTCATACCCACACAAAGCGCACAGGCCGCGTTGATCGAAATACAACTTCGCCCATTCCTTTCGGTAGCTCATCCTTTTCAGCATGCGCTCCTGTCGGAGGGTTTCGCCGTACACCTCCCATTGCGGATCATAGGGATTATAGTCCCCTTTGATCTTCCTGTGGCGCTCGATGAGCGTACCCGAAAGCGAATACAGCTCCATCACACCTTTACCGCCATCCTTTGTGACAACGTCCACAGCAAACACCCAATTTCGGTCACCGATTGTCCGCCAGTATTTCTTGCGAATCCAATCAGCATCTTTGTTCGGGTGTCTGCGCTTGGCCCACCTCATCAGTCGCCAGAATAGCAGCGACTGCATATACGAGAACGCCTGCTTGGCAACTACGGGACTGTGATATTGCGCCCAGCCTCGTAGCACCGGATTCAGCAGCCGGATCAAATCCTCCTGCTTTGCCGTCAATTGTTCGCCGATCACCTTCCTCAACTTTTCATAGAACGCTTTCACGTTTTTCTGACTCGGTTTGATGAGCAGCTTTCCCTCGTATTTCCGGAAATTCCACCCAAGGAAGTCAAAGCCTTGGTCAATATGTACGATATTGGTCTTGGCCTGCGACAGTCGCAGCCCACGCTTTGCGAGGAATGCTTCTATCCATGGCCGGATTTCTGTTTCCAGCAACTCTTGTGAAGCACTGGTTACCACGAAATCGTCCGCGTATCGCACGACACCAACTTTTAGCTTTTGGAATTTCGACGTTCCGAATCGGACACCGAGGTGTTCGATCAGTTCCGATTCCAGTCCATTCAGCGTCCAATTTGCCAATGCAGGGCTGATGATGCCGCCCTGCGGTGTTCCCGCTGTGGTTGCCAGCAATTGCGTCCGGTGAACCACCCCGGATTTCAACCACTTCCGAAGAATCAATTTATCCATGCAAACATGGTCAATCATCCAGTCGTGGTTGATGTTATCGAAGAAACCTTCAATATCCGCATCCAGTACCCATTGGGCCGAAGTCCTCTGGGACATTCTTACGAATATCTGGCTCATTGCATCGGCCGTTGAGCGGCTTTTCCGAAAACCATAAGAATTCGGGTCACTCACCGTTTCCAATACCGGATCAAGCGCCAGCAAATACAACGCCTGCATGGCTCGATCTTTCATGGTCGGGATGCCCAGGGGGCGCTCCTTCCCATTGGCTTTGGGGATATAAACCCTCCGTAGTGGCAGGGGTCGATACCGACGCTTCTCCAACTGCGCAATCGCCGCAAATTTCTGCGACGGCGTTTCCCATAACTGCCGGTCTACGCCTGCGGTACGCTTACCTTGATTCTCTGTCACCCGTTTGACTGCCAGCGCTTTTGCGCTGAACGAGCGGGTCAGCCACCGCTGCAAGGCTTTCACCCTGCGCCAGTCACCTTCCTGTGTTGCCTTCGTTAAACGAATCTGCATGACTTTCACGCTCTTCTGAACGCGTTGCCAGTTGATGGCAGCCCATTCATTGGGAACGTGCGAGGACGCAGAATCGATTGCGATACCTTCGATTACTTCCATTGCTGAACCTCGTCGTAGTAATGCCAGCCGAGGACGCAGCTTCCCCCGAAGGGGAGAACTGCATCCCTTCGGGGCGATTGAAATTAACCTACTTTTGTCTATGTAGTCGCTGACGACTATTGCACCAGATGGAAGTCTGCACGTTTTCACGTCGGGACAAATTTTGAATCCCTATTCCTGCCATTACAGCCGGACATTCACTTTTTCCATCCTCCCATACCCGCTCCGCCATGGGTTTCCCTCACGGGTTACTTGCCTTCGATGATCCGATAAGCGACGAGTCGGGCTTACCACGTTCCTTGAGATGCCCGCACGGCCGAATTGCGCCGCACATGACTGTTTAGGGTCTGACTTTCCCCCGGTGGTTTGACGACGACGTATCCCCAACTTCTACGGAGATATCCAACCACATACCTTTTGGTTCAGGCCAACAGCAGATTAGGCCTGTCAATGATCACGAGGGTTCAAGCGTCAGTTCACATTACATTACCCATGCAGCCTCACCTAGCCCCTCAACCGCCTTTCTGCTGGCAGTTTCCGCTCGACCATTCGCATGGCGTTCACGCCGCTTACGCGGGGGTACATTGTCATCGGAGCTTCAAAACCCCTCCGTTACCGGAGACGCATGTCCGAGTAGGTGACAAGTGGTCGCACACCCGGTCACAGCATCAGCATTCCAGGACGCAGAATAGTTGAGTGTGACAAGGCATCTCAGAGCTTGCGCGATCTTGCTGTTCCATTCTGTTTAGACAAGGCCGAAAATGACCTACCGTAGATTTCCTGCTAACGAGGAAATCAGATTGTTCAAAATCCCTAAAATTTCGTGGAATTTGTCGCAAATTAGCAACGCAATGACCGCCTTGTCAGCGGAGAATCGAGAAAAATAGTGCCTAAATTACAAATAACTCAGTAATCAAGACGTATTAAACCAAGTCATTGGAACATTGCGATTGTTTGATTTATCCCCGAATTTGCAGACGCAATTAGGGAGCCCACGGTGTTTAGTGCCAGTCTTATTTTTAAATTTAACGTAGTTAAATCAAAGACTTACCGCGAGGCTTGCAGGATGGATACAGCTTTCTTGATTACTACTTACTGCTTCGAATCAATGCCGCAGAGCGACGGATCGCGACTATCGTGTCGCACAGAAGTTTTCATTGTACGCTGCTTGTCAAATGAGGAAGTCGCGTTGACGACACAGTTGCGCCAGCGCAGTCATCACGCCAGGAAGGCTTCCACCAGGCGCGCCAGTGCCTGCGGCTGGTCGTGGTGCAGCATGTGGCCCGCCTCCGCCATCATTTCGCAGCGCACATCCTTGATGCAGGCCAAACGCCGGTCGATTTCGATGCGCGCCAGCTCCTTCGGCCCCATCCATTGCCACATATTCGTCTCGCTCGCTTCCACCCACAGCACGGGCGCCGTGATGCGGCGCCAGCACGCCATCACTTCTTCCACCTGGTAGAGGATGGGATTGACGCGCTTGTGCTGCGGATCGCCCATGATGTCCCACTCGCCCGCCTCGTTCTGCGCCGACCAGTGTTCGGCGAGGAAGGCGGCGCGCTCGTCGGGCAGGCGCGGATTGGTCTTTTGCAGGCGCTCGGCCACGGCCTTTTGGCTCGGATAGCTGCGCATGACGGGCGGTTCGCGCAATTCGTCGAGCCACTTGGCGTAGCGGCCCGGCGCCTGCTCCGGCCGGGTGGCCATCATGCCGAAGCCTTCCAGGTTGATGAAACGGCTGATGCGCTCGGGGCGCACGCCCGCGTACAGGCCCGCCACGTTGGCGCCCATGCTGTGGCCCAGCAGGTTGACGGGCGCGTCCGGCGAGTAATGCAGCAGCATGGCGTCCAGGTCGGCCAGGTAGTCGGGGAACCAGTAGGTATCGGACTGCGTGTAGTCGCTGAGGCCAAAGCCGCGCCAGTCGGGCGCGATCACGTGCCAGTCGCCTGGCAACTCGTCGACGACGAACTGGAACGAGGCGGCCACGTCCATCCAGCCATGCACCATGAAGAGGATGGGCGCGCCTTCGCGGCCCCAGTGGCGCACGTGCGTGCGGGCGCCGCGGATGCTGATGAATTCGGAACGGGAAAGTTTCATGGGTTTCATCTCATTGCCTGCCTTGAAAGTGGCGCGGATGGCGCCACATGCTGTGTCTGTAGATGGTGCGCCTATAAAAGTACGACCGTTCGATAATTATACCGGATTGACGGCCGACGCTCGGACTTGCCCTGCAACAGCGTAAAATAGCGCAAAAACTTCCGCGTCCGGCCCTGCCCGGCGCTTCCACCACCGCCACAGGCTAACGATGACACTCTACCAATTGGGCGCCGATGCGCCGCAGATTGATGCTTCCGCTTTTGTCGCCGACACGGCCAACGTGATCGGCAAGGTGACCCTGGAAGCGAACAGCTCCGTATGGTTCGGCGCCACCATCCGCGGCGACAACGAACGCATCACCGTGGGCGCCAACAGCAATGTGCAGGAAGGCGCCGTGCTGCACACGGACCCTGGCTACCCGCTCGACATCGGCCGGAACGTGACCATCGGCCACCAGGCGATGTTGCACGGATGCACGATCGGCGATGGCGCCCTGATCGGCATCCAGGCCGTGGTGCTGAATGGCGCGAAGATCGGCAAGGGCTGCCTGGTCGGCGCGGGCGCGCTGGTCACGGAAGGCAAGGAATTTCCCGACAATATGCTGATCCTCGGCTCACCGGCGAAAGCCGTGCGGGCCCTGACGGCGGACGATATCACCAGGCTACAAGGCAACGCCGTCAATTACGTGCAGCGCGGCCAGCTATTTAATACGCAACTCAAGAAGATTGGATAAAAGAATGACGACTGAAACCACGGGCGCCGTCAGCGCTGCCGCCACCGGCCAGGATACCCTGCAAAAATTTATTTTCGACAACGCCGCCGTGCGCGGCCAGTTCATCGACGTTTCCCACACCTGGCAGGAAGTGGTGTCGCGCCACGCCTACCCGCTGGCCGTGAAAAAAGTGCTGGGCGAAATGGTGGCCGCCGCCGCCCTGCTGTCGGCCAACCTGAAATTCAACGGCTCCATCATCATGCAGATCCACGGTGACGGCCCCGTGCGCCTGATGGTGGTCGAGTGCGATTCCGACCTGCGCCTGCGCGCCACCGCCAAGCTGGACCCGGATGCCGCCATCCCCGACGTCGCCACCGTGCCGCAATTGCTCAACGCCACGGGCAAGGGCCGCTTCATCATCACCCTGGACCCGGCCGACAAGGTGCCGGGCCAGCAGCCGTACCAGGGCATCGTACCGCTGGACGGCGACGACATGGCCACCGTGATCGAAAACTACATGCTGCGCTCGGAACAGCTGGACACGCGCCTGTGGCTGGCCACGGACGACACCGTTTCGCGCGGCCTGCTGCTGCAAAAGCTGCCGCACCATGGCGGCAAGGCCGAAGCGACGCCCGTCTCGGAAGAAGACGCGCTCGACACATGGAACCGCGCCGTGATGCTGGCGTCGACCCTGAAAGAGGAAGAAATCCTCGCCACCGACATCGACACCCTGATGCAGCGTTTGTTCTGGGAAGAAACCATCCGCGTCTTCGACCCGCTGCACCCGAGCTTCCATTGCACTTGCACGCGCGAAAAGGTGGGCAATATGCTCAAGATGCTGGGCGAGGAAGAAGTCAACAGCACCCTGGAAGAGGTGGGCCAAGTGGGCGTGAACTGCGACTTCTGCGGCCAGCACTACGAATTCGACAAGGTCGACTGCGCGCAGCTGTTCATCACGGATGCGCCGGCCGAGGTCTTGATTCCGCCGGCGGCAAGCATCAACTAAGTCCAACTTGGTTCCGCGAAACATTACAGTTTCGCAATCCATCATCCGCGCCGCCCCTGAGGCGGCGCCTTTGTTTCCGCTGTCATCCTCCCGTCACCAATTCGTCATCAACCCGTCACGCGCCGCCGTTACGCTGCGCAGCTTGTATTACTTCCAATAATTTCCACAGGCCGATGATGAACTCCCACTTGAAGCTGGCCTTGCGCCGCCATTCCTTCCACGTATTGCTGGGCGCCTGTGCCGCGGGCCTCGCCTTGCCGGCACTGGCGCAAACGGCCGTGGCCGCCGCCGTGGCATCCGCCGCCACCGAGATGGCCGCCCCTGCCGCGGACGACCAGGCCCCGATGGCCACCGTGGAGATTTCCTCGCGCAAGACGCGCTCTTCCGTCGCCCTGAGCAAGAATGAAATCCAGAAAATCCTGCCCGGCACGAATCCCTTGAAGGCCCTGCAAACCTTGCCCGGTGTCAGCTTCCAGACGGCCGACCCATGGGGCAACAACGAGCAAAACCTGTCGCTGTTCGTGCATGGCTTTTCCGGCCAACAACTGGGCTACACCATGGATGGCGTGCCGCTGGGCGACCAGCAGTACGGCAACTACAACGGTCTGTCGCCACAGCGCGCCGTGATCAGCGAAAACGTGCGCAGCGTGGTGCTCTCCTCGGGCGCGGGCGACCTGGCCACCGCCTCGACCAGCAACCTGGGCGGAACCATCGAAACCTATTCCAGCGACCCGCTGGCCACGCAGGGCGCCAGCGTGCAGCAAACCGTGGGCAGCCACCGCACCTCGCGCACCTTTGCCCGCTACGACACGGGCGCCTTTGGCGACGGCAGCAGCGCGTATGTATCCATCCTGCACCACGAGGCGCGCGCCTGGGATTTCGATGCGCGCCAGGGCGGCGACCAGGTCAACGCCAAGTACGTCAACCGCAGCGACGCGGGCAAGCTGACCCTGTTCTTCAACTATTCGGACAAGATCGAGCCGAACGAAGACAGCACCGTGCATGTGGCCGGCGAGACGAGCGCGCCCTACACGCGCCCCTTCCTCTACCCGGACTTCAAGGCGGCCCTCAAATACCTGTCGCCAACGGGCGCCACGCCCGCCGCCGATGGCAACAATTACCGCAATTACTACAGCGATGCGCAGCGCACCGATTACCTGGCCTACGCCAAGTTCGATGCCAACCTGGCCGAAGGCACGACGTGGTCGAACCAGGTGTATTACCACAAGGATGACGGCGCCGGCGTCGTGGCCGGCCCCATCGGCGTGGCCGGCTTGCCGGGCCTGTTCAGCGTGTATTACCCGAACCAGAACCTGAAACAGGTGTTCGGCAATTCCGGCTACGCCGTGCGCACGACGGAATACGACATCAAGCGCGGCGGCCTCATTTCCACCCTGCGCAAGGAAATCGGCACGCACCAGCTCGAAATGGGCCTGTGGCTGGAACAGAACCGCTCGTCGGCCTACCGCCGCTGGTATGCGCTGGACGTCAACAAGCCGACGTCGCCGTATGACCGTCCCAGCAATCCGCTGATCACGCAATACGGCAGCGAGATCGACAACAAGGTGGTGCAGCTGCACCTGCAGGATGAGTGGCGCATCCGTCCCGATATCGCCCTGCAGGCCGGTTTCAAGTCCAGCCTGCAGTTCGCCGATGGCCAGTTCCCCGTGCAGCCGGCCAAGGGCGCCATTTCCGGCGGCTCGACGGCTTTGCCTGTCGGCACCATCAACACGAAAAAATGGTTCCTGCCGCAACTGGGCGCGCGCTGGGATTTCACGCCGCAAGACCAGCTGTACTTCAATATCCAGAAAAACATGCGCCAGTTCGTCACCTACGGCGGCGGCGGCGCCTCGCCGTGGAGCTTGTCGAGCCAGGCCGCGTTCGACCTGTTCAAGCGCGACGCCAAGCCGGAAACGGCGCTTACCTATGAAGTGGGCGTGCGCGGCAGCCACCCCTTGAGCCTGGGCGCCATCACGGCCATCGATGGCCAGGTGAACGTCTACCACGTCGATTTCAGCAACCGCTTGCTGCAGATCAGCCCGACACCGGTGATTTCCTCCATCATTGGCGGCAACCCCGTGCTGGCGAACGTGGGCAGCGTGCGCACGGATGGCATCGATATCGCCGGTACCGTGCACTTCGGTAACAATTTCTCGTTCTACAATGCGCTGTCGTACAACCGTTCGCAATATGCGGACAATTACAGCAATGGCGCCGCGCTGGTCCTGACGGCGGGCAAGAACGTGCCGGGCTCGCCGGAATGGCTGAACAAGTTCGTCGCCTCGGCAACCTTTGGCGATGTGGAATTCCAGCTGATGGGAGACTATGTGGGCAAGCGCTACGCGACGTACACCAACGATTTGTCCGTGCCCAGCTATTTCCTCATGGGCCTGGGCGTGTCGGGCAAGCTGCCGGCGATGGCCAGCTGGCTGAAAAATCCGCGCTGGAGAGTCAATGTCAGCAACCTGGCCAACCGCGAGGGCGCGTTGAACGTGGTGGTGGGGGCGGCCGACAAGACGTATAACACCTTCCCCATCGCCCCGCGCCAGGGCTTCCTCACCTTGACGGCGGAGTTCTGATGCGCGCGCCGCCGCTCGCCCCGGTGTTGCCACAACGCCATTTTTCTCGCCGCAACTTCGTCCAGGCAGCCGTCGGCGGCCTGGCCCTGGCGGCCGCGCCCGGCTTTGCGGCCGGCTTGCTGGAGACAAAACCAAGCCGTCCGCTGGTCTTCGCCCACCGGGGCGCCAGCGCCCTGCGCCCCGAGCATACCCTGGCGTCGTACGCCAAGGCCATCCTCGACGGCGCCGACTACGTCGAGCCGGACCTGGTCGCCACGCGCGACGGCATCCTGGTGGCGCGCCATGAAAGCAACCTCGTCGACACCACCGACGTGGCGCGCCGTCCTGAATTTTCCAGCCGGCGCGGCAGGAAGATGGTCGACGGCGAATGGCACGAAGGCTGGTTCGTCGACGACTTTACCCTGGCGGAACTGAAGACCCTGCGCGCCATCGAACGGCTGCCCAAGGTTCGCACTGGCAACACCTTGTACGATGGACAATTCCAGATTCCCACCTGGGAAGAAATCATCGATTTTGTTGCAGCGCAATCAGCCGCCAGCGGGCGCATCATCGGCCTGGTGCCGGAGCTGAAAAGTTCCACGTATTTCCGCGATGCGGGCCTGGCGCTGGAAGACCGTTTCCTGTCGACCATGCTGGCGCACGAATACACACGCCGCGCGCCCATCGAAATCCAATCCTTCGAAGTGGCGAATTTAAAGTACTTGCGCGAGAAGCTGGGACGGCGCGCCAACGTGCGCCTGATGCAGCTGGTGGTGGGCGGCGATATTCGCCCGATGGACGTGGCCAAGGCTGGCGGCAAGCTGACGTTTGGCCAGATGACGACGCCGGCCGGGCTGCGCGACATCGCCGCCTATGCGGACGTGGTGGCGCCGCCCACGCGGGGCGTCATCCCGCTGGGCGCCGACCAGCGCCTGGAGCCAGCCACTTCCATCGTCGACGATGCGCACCAGGCGGGCTTGCTGCTGTACACGTGGACCTTCCGTCCGGAAAACCGTTTCCTGGCCGCCGATTTCCGCGATGGCAATGGCGAAAACGCGCGCAACGAAGCCGGTTCCGTGGCGGAAATGCGCCGCTACATCGAGACGGGGCTCGACGGCTTTTTCAGCGACGATCCTGGCCTGGGACGCATCGCCGCAGGATAAACATTTCGTAACAAATTCTTTTTCAGGGCGTGGCGGGCGGCTACGCCCTTATTATGCGTTTCTTGAATTTCTGAAATTGGAAATTGGAATTAGACATATATCGCCAACTCCATTATTGTGCAATGCAACAACAGACCATTCATGGAGGGCATATGTCCACTTTCACCAACACTTACAGCAACGACGACAATTATTTCAGCAACCTTGGCCGCGCCACGCGCGCCTTCCTGGGCGCCCTGCTCGCTTCCAAGCCATACAGCGAACTGGCCCAGAAGGAAGTCATCGCCACGGGCATCAGCAGCACCGACGAGCGCTACGTGCGTCCCAGCCAGCGCGATATCGCCCTGCTGAACTCGGAAGCGGCACGTTACGAGCACCTGATGCCGAATCTGGCCTCGGAACTGCGCTTCCTGGCCTCGCGCGGTTAAAAACCGCCCAGGGCGGCCTTGTCTGCGCCTTGCGCCGGACGTTTTTTGCCTCAACGGCACTCATGAAACACGCATTAATTTAAATACAAGGAAATCCCATGATGTTACTCGAATCGAGCCTGGTGGTCGTCGCTGTCGCCGTTACCGCCATCCGCTTTTACCTGATCACGACGGGCAAGGGCGAACGCTAAGCGGCAAGGCAGTTCCGCAGCACAAGGTAGTTGCAGTGCAGCAGTAGAAGTAGACAGTAGAAGTACCGCAGCAGAAGTAGCGCAGTAGGAACAACAGGAAGGAACAGACTTGGCCAGCAGCGCAGCAGTGCGGCGCGCGGCCGGGGATGACAGGTCAGCCTGGCAATCGGTCCAGGCTGGCAAAGGGAATGGTAGTGTTCAGTGTGGCGCAGCAGCGTCCACCGGCGTTTCCAGCAGTGGCGGGGTCTGGCCCTTGCGCACGATCTGCACGAAAATCTCATTCTGCTTGACCATGCCCAGCTCATAGCGGGCACGCTCCTCGACGGCGCCCGTACCATCTTTCAGGTCGCGCACTTCGGATTCGAGCTTGGCGTTACGCGCCTTTAACTCCACATTTTTCTTGTTGGCCACCGCCACCTGGGCTTCCATGTCGGCAACGCGCAGCCAGCCGCCTTTACCCAGCCAGAGGGGAAATTGGATCAGCAGCAGCAAGGCTGCCAGGGCGAGCGTAATCAGGCGCATGGGGCATTCAGTTAACAAACCGGCCGGAACATCTCCGGCCGGCCAGTGGGTTTTACAACAGCTTACTTCAGATTATAGAACGCATCGCGTCCTGGATAGCTGGCAACGTCGCCCAGGTCTTCTTCGATACGCAGCAGCTGGTTGTACTTGGCCATGCGGTCCGAACGCGACATCGAGCCCGTCTTGATCTGCAGGGCGTTGGTGGCCACGGCGATATCGGCGATGGTGGAGTCTTCCGTTTCACCCGAGCGGTGCGAAATGACGGCCGTGTAGCCGGCGCGCTTGGCCATTTCGATGGCGGCGAAAGTTTCCGTCAGGGTGCCGATCTGGTTGATCTTGATCAGGATCGAGTTGGCGATGCCTTTCGAGATGCCTTCTTTCAGGATCTTGGTGTTGGTGACATACAGGTCGTCGCCGACCAGTTGCACTTTCTTGCCCAGTTCCTTGGTCAGGATCGCCCAGCCATCCCAGTCGCCTTCATGCATGGCATCTTCGATCGAGATGATCGGGTACTTGTCGCACCAGGTCGCCAGCAGGTTGGTGAACTCGGTGGCGGTCAGGCTCAGGCCTTCGCCTTCCATTTCATACTTGCCGTTCTTGTAGAACTCGGATGCGGCGCAATCGAGGCCGATGGCGATCTGCGTGCCTGGCTCGTAGCCCGCTTCTTCGATGGCCTGGATGATCAGCTTGATGGCTTCTTCATGGTTGGCCAGCGATGGTGCGAAACCGCCTTCGTCGCCCACGTTGGTGTTCAAGCCCTTCTTGTGCAGGATCTTTTTCAGCGTGTGGAACACTTCCGCGCCGTAGCGGACGGCTTCCTTGAACGATGGCGCGCCCACGGGAATGATCATGAATTCCTGGATGTCCAGGTTGTTGTCGGCATGCGCGCCGCCGTTGATGACGTTCATCATCGGCACTGGCATCTGCATGGCACCCGAACCGCCGAAATAGCGGTACAGCGGCAAGCCCGCTTCTTCGGCGGCAGCCTTGGCGACGGCCATGGAGACGGCCAGCATGGCGTTGGCGCCCAGGCGCGATTTGTTTTCCGTGCCGTCCAGGTCGATCAGGGTACGGTCCAGGAAAGCCTGTTCATTGGCGTCCAGGCCCATGATGGCTTCGGAGATTTCGGTATTGATGTTTTCGCATGCTTGCAGCACGCCCTTGCCGAAGTAACGCTTGGCATCGCCATCGCGCAACTCCACGGCTTCGCGCGAACCGGTCGAGGCACCCGACGGCACGGCCGCACGGCCCATCACGCCCGATTCCAGCAACACGTCGCATTCGACGGTAGGGTTGCCGCGCGAGTCCAGGATCTCACGGCCGATAATATCAACAATAGCACTCATGTCATTCTCCAAAGTTAAGCGTAACAGGGGGCTGCACACTGCGTTCTGATGCGCAATTGCACAAAGGGGGCAAAGAAACTCCCGGCGGAGACTATCAGGCCGGGAGCTGTCTTACGGGTAATACTGTGCTATCGACCGCGTTATTGCGCGGCGGCGTTGGCTTCCTTGTGCGCCAGCGCTGCCTTGATGAACGAGGTAAACAACGGATGGCCGGTGCGCGGCGTCGATTTGAACTCGGGATGGTATTGCACGCCCATATACCATGGGTGGGCATTTTCACCCGTGCGTGGCAATTCCATGATTTCGCACAAATCTTCGCTTGGCGTGCGCGCCGAGACGATCAGGCCAGCCGCTTCGACACGGGCCAGATAGTGATTATTGGCTTCGTAGCGATGGCGGTGACGCTCGGTCACCACGCTGCCGTAGATCTCGGCGGCGAGGGTGCCCGGATTGACGGCGCAGGTCTGCGCGCCCAGGCGCATGGTACCGCCCAGGTCCGAGTTTTCATCGCGCAACTCGACTTTACCATCGTGGTTTTGCCACTCATTGATCAGTGCAACGACAGGTTGATCCGTATCAAGGTCGAACTCGGTCGAATTCGCGTTCGGCATGCCAGCCTTGTTGCGCG
>CAUSDR010000015.1:0-32456 GCA_963530105.1 uncultured Janthinobacterium sp. | reverse complement strand
CGGCCTGCTTGCCACAGCCTGCGCCAGGTCATCGGCGCGCTGCCAAATACGCCTGCCGCCGATGCTATACTGGGCGTTGCTCCTTCACCTTAAAGTATCCATGAAACTGATCGGTTCCCTCGCCAGCCCATATGTCCGCAAAGCCCGCATCGTGCTGGCGGAAAAAAAGCTCGACTATGTCTTTGAGCTGGAAAACGTGTGGGTGCCGGAAACGCGCATCGCCCAGGCCAATCCGCTGGGCAAGGTGCCCTGCCTGGTCATGGAAGATGGCAGCGCGCTCATCGACTCGAGAGTCATCGTCGAGTACCTCGACACGCTCACGCCCGTGTGCAAATTGCTGCCGGCCGGCGGCAACGGCCGCGAACGGGCCGACATCAAGAACTGGGAAGCGCTGGCCGACGGCATTCTCGACGCCGGCGTGCTGGTGCGCCTGGAGCGCACGCAGCGCCCGCCGGAACAGCAAAGCGCGGCCTGGATCGCGCGCCAGCTCGACAAAGTCACGCTGGGCCTGGCCGCGCTGGAAGCGCGCCTGGGCGAGAGCGCGTATTGCGCCGGCAAGAACTACACCCTGGCCGACGTGGCCGTGGGCTGCGCCCTGGGCTGGCTCAGCTTCCGCTTCCCGGAAATCGACTGGCGCGCCGACCACCCCGCGCTCGTGCGCCTGTTCGACAAGCTCTCCGAGCGCCAATCCTTCAAGGACACCGTGCCGCAGTAAAGGCAGGGACGTAAAAAAACCGGCAATTGCCGGTTTTTTTATGCCCCTGCAGGCATTGCATCATTCGATAAAACCGTCGCGAGCGGAAGGACGAGGTGGCCGGGACGCGCAACCGTGCTGGAGCACGGGGGCGCCGAGCCGGTGAGCATCGCAGGCCGCCTATGCCGGCGCGCAGCCGGTTTTATCCGGTGTCATCACTCCTCGACGGCCATCTGGCTTTGCAGGTAGTTCTGGATGCCAACTTTGGCGATCAGGTCGATCTGCGTTTCCAGCCAGTCGATATGCTCTTCCGTATCTTCCAGGATCATCAGGAACAGGTCGCGCGACACGTAGTCGCCCGCTTTTTCGCAGGTGGCGATGCCTTCCTTGACGGTGGCGTGCGCGGCGCGCTCCAGCTTCAAGTCGCATTCCAGCATTTCCGGCGTGTTTTCGCCGATCAGCAGCTTGTGCAGCGCTTGCAGGTTAGGCAGGCCGTCGAGCATCAGGATGCGGTCGATCAGCTTGTCGGCGTGTTTCATTTCGCCGATCGATTCTTCGTATTCCTTCTTGCCCAGCTTTTCCAGGCCCCAGTGCTTGTACATGCGCGCATGCAGGAAATACTGGTTGATGGCGGACAGTTCGTTGGTGAGCTGTGCGTTGAGCAAGCGGATGACTTCTTTATCGCCCTTCATGGGATTTCCTTTGTTCTGTCGTGCGTTCGATGATGAGACCGGAGGCTGCTGGCGGCCACTGCCGGGTGGCGAAGGGCTGCCTGGTGGCGCGCAATGGCCGGTCTCGCTATGCCCGCATGATAGCGCAAAATGTGGGCGATTTTTGCTGCGAAACGGCGTTTTTCCGTCTTTTTAACGTAAATATCGTGCGAATAAAACCCATTCTCAAGTAAGTTGCCACACTTTTCCGTTTTTTATTTGTTAAGGCAAATGGAGGCCATTCTCATTCGCGTTCCTGCTGCCTTTTTGGCATGTCCGGCGCCTGCGCGCGCGCAGCGGGAAACGGCGGCAAATGTTTGCGCCGTTCTTGCCTTTAGTTGGCCGCTGGCGGCGATGCGATAATCGGGAGGGGAAATTACTACAAAGGATAGCAAGATGATGCTGCACATACCCGGCGTGCTGACGCCGGAACAGGTCACGCACTTTCGCCAGCGCCTGGCGCAGACGGACTGGGTCGACGGACGCGCCAGCGTCGGTGCGCAAGGCGCGCAAGTCAAGCGCAACCGCCAGCTGGCCGAAGGCTCGCCGCTGGCGCTGGAACTGGGCGAGATCGTCAGCCGCGCGCTGATGGCCAATCCGCTGTTCTTTTCCGCCGTGCTGCCGCTGCGCATCCTGCCGCCGTTCTTCAACAGCTACGCGGGCGGCGAACATTACGGCCTGCACATCGACGGCGCCATCCGCACACCGAAAAACGGCATGCAGTCGATGCGCGCCGACGTCTCGTCGACCGTCTTCCTCAGCGAGCCGGAAGAATATGAAGGCGGCGAGCTGGTGGTGGTCGATGCGTATGGCACGCATGAAGTGAAATTGCCGGCCGGCGACGTGATCGTGTATCCGTCGAGCAGCGTGCATCAAGTGCTGCCCGTCACCAGCGGCGAGCGCATCTGCTCGTTCCTGTGGACGCAGAGCATGGTGCGCGAGGATTGGAAGCGCAGCATGCTGTTCGAGCTCGACCAGAATATCCAGAGCGTGCGCGGCGAACATGGCGATTCGCCGGCGACGGTGGGCTTGACGGGGCATTATCACAACCTGCTGCGGATGTGGGCGGAGATGTAAAAAGCGGCGGCAAGGCAGGGGTCAGCCCCCCGGCGAAATTGGCGCTGAACTTGGCGTTGGCGGTGTTGAGGGTCTGACCCCGTGGACATGCCGCGCAACAAAAAGTCTGCCTGGCCCGGGGATGTAGGCTGGCAGACTGAAACAAGCAAATCGCTTGACTAAAAACAGGGCGCAAAAAAGCAAGCAGGGCACGGTGTGCGGTGCTTGCGGGCTGGCAGCGGCGCAGGGCGCCGCCGTGGCTAGCTCAGTTGGAAGGTCAGCGGTACCAGGACGTAGACGGGAACGGCCTTGCCGTTTTCCACCATCGGCTTGAACAGCGCGCGTTGCGCAGCCTGGCGGCCCGCTTCGTCGAGGTTGTTGTAGCCCGTGGATTTATGGATCAGGATTTGCTCGGGCAAGCCCTTTTCGTTGATCAGGATGCGCAGCACCACGGTGCCGCTCTCGCCCAGGCGGCGCGACAGGTTCGGGTAGATCAGTTGCGGCGCCTTGATGTATTCCACGCTGCTGACGGTGCGCGGCGTGGCCGGCGCCGGTGGCGACGGCGCCGGTGTCGATGGCGCGGTCGGTGCGGCCGTGGCGGCAGGGGCCGCTTCGCTGCGCGTCGGCTGCGGCGGCGTGATGGTCGGTTCGCTCGGCGCCACGGCGATCAGCGGCAGTGGCGGGATGACGGCGCGCGGCACGGGCGCGCTCAGTTCCACGGTTTTCGGCACGGACGGTGCCGGCGGTTTGGGCGGCGCCGGCGGGGCGATGATGCTGATGGTGGTGATGGTCGGGATGGCGGCCGAGACGACCTTGCTCAGCAAGCCGCTCTGGATTGCGTAGAAACCAGCCAGATGCAGGACGACGATGGCCATCAGTGGCACGAACTTGCTGCGTTTCTTCTCGAAACCGGCAAATTGTTCCACGGCCTGCACCGTTATGGGCGGGGGCATCATCGTCATGGCATTCATCACTTTCCTTAGTTAGTCAGTACAGCTCGCATCAATACGGTTTCTTGCAGCACGACGCTGGCATTCAGGTGATCGTTCAGCACTTCGCGTGCACAGGTATGGCATTTGCCGCAGCACGTGGCCACGCCCAGGTCGCGGCGCAGTTCGGCCATGCTGGAGAGGCCAAGATCGACGGCTTGACGGATTTCACGATCAGATATGTTGTTGCAGACACATACAATCATTGATACACCTTCTGGCTGGATGATGAAAATACACTAGTGCTGCGAAGCATTATTGCTAGTGTTTTAATGAGAATCATTATCATTACGTTTCATTGTCGCGCAAAGCGCAGGACATTGCAAGCGATTTTGATGAAACGTGTGGCTGCTGGCGGGCTGGCGCGGTGGCGTGGCAGGCGGGCGAAATGCCCGGCGCGCGAATGACGCAGCCCTTGATGGCGGTGGCTCTCCGGGCTAAATAAAAACTATTCGCATTCATGTTTATAATGCTGGTATTGTCTCGGACGGTCGCCGTCTGGACATAATGAAAGGCCGCTTGTCGGTATGGCGCAACAGTTGCGTTTTACCTCACAACACCCGGTATCGCTGCCGCGCGCCATGCGCCGCCGCAGGCATCGGGTGTTCTTAATTTGAACGGATTTTGCTCATGACTCTAGTTCCACCCTTGATGACGCTCGACGCGCTGGCAGTCGGCCAGAGCGGCACGGTGTTGCATATCACGCCCCACGCGGCCGGACAGACGGAGGATGGCGTCGATCTGGCCCGCCGCCTGATGGAGCTGGGCTTCGTTCCCGGCGAACGCATCCGCATGCTCAAGCGCGGCATTCCCGGTGGCGACCCGCTCGCCATCAAGGTCGGCAATGCCACCTTCGCACTGCGCCGCTTCGAGGCGGCGCTGATCACGATTCAACCGTTGACTCAACCGGAATGACCATGGGCGCTGTAGAAACTATCGTCGATGCGGGCGTGCACAAGCCGCCGCATCAGCCACAAATTGCCTTGCTGGGCAATCCGAACTGCGGCAAGACCGCCCTGTTCAACCGTTTGACGGGCGCGCGCCAGAAAGTGGCGAACTACGCCGGCGTGACCATCGAACGCAAGGAAGGCCATTTCACTTCGCCGGCCGGCAAACCCGTGCGCGTGCTCGATCTGCCGGGCGCTTACAGCCTGTCGGCCACCACGCCCGATGAAGCCATCACGCGCGACGTGGTGGGCGGCCTGCGCCCCGGCGACCCGCGTCCCGACGCCATCATCTGCGTGGTCGACGCCACCAATTTGCGCCTGAACCTGCGCCTGGTGCTGGAAGTCAAGCGCCTGGGCCTGCCCATGCTGCTGGCGCTGAACATGACGGACGTGGCGCGCAAGCGCGGCATGCTGATCGACACGGCCAAGCTGTCGGCCGAACTGGGCATGCCCGTGGTGGAAACCGTGGCGGTGCAGCACGACGGCGAAAAAGCCCTGCTGGACGCCATCGACGCCATGCTGCCGCTGCCGCAAGTGGACGCCAAGCCGCTGGCGGCCATCGACGCCGTTTCCGTCGAGGAAACCCAGCGCGAAGTGCGCCGCATCCTGGCCGCCGTCAGCAATGACGCGAGCGACAAGGGCAACCTGACGGAAAAGATCGATGACGTGGTGCTGCATCCCGTCGTCGGCCCCATCATCCTGACGGTGCTGATGTTCCTGATTTTCCAGGCCGTGTTTGCCTGGGCCGCCACGCCGATGGAAATGATCACCGATGGCGTGGGCCAGCTGGGCGCCATGCTGACGGCGAACATGCCCGATGGTCATCTGAAGAGTCTGCTGGTGGAAGGCATCATCGGCGGCGTCGGCAGCGTGCTGGTATTCCTGCCGCAAATCCTGATCCTGTTCTTCTTCATTCTGGCGCTGGAAGACTGCGGCTACCTGCCGCGCGCGGCCTTCCTGCTGGACCGCCTGATGGGCGGCGTGGGCCTGTCCGGTCGCGCCTTCATCCCGCTGCTGTCGAGCTTTGCCTGCGCCATTCCCGGCGTGATGGCGGCGCGCACCATCCAGAACCCGCGCGACCGCCTGGTCACCATCATGATCGCGCCGCTGATGACGTGCTCGGCGCGCCTGCCCGTGTATGCGCTGATCATCGCCGCCTTCATCCCCGAGCGCGAAGTGTGGGGCTACCTGAGCCTGCAAGGCCTGGTGCTGTTCGTGCTGTACTTCGCCGGCATCATCTCGGCCATGGCCGTGGCCTGGGTCATGAAGCGCGGCATGGGCGTGCGCGGCAACCAGCCGCTGATGCTGGAACTGCCCGCCTACCACTGGCCGCACCTGCGCAACCTGGCCGTCAGCCTGTGGGAGCGCGCGAAGATCTTCCTCACGCGCGTCGGTACCATCATCCTGAGCCTGATGATCATCCTGTGGTTCCTCAGCACCTTCCCTGGCGCGCCGGACAACGCCATCCACCCGCCGATCTACTACAGCCTGGCGGGCATCCTGGGCCGCGGCCTGGAAGTGATTTTCGCGCCGATCGGCTTCAACTGGCAGATCTGCATCGCGCTGGTGCCGGGCATGGCGGCGCGCGAAGTGGCCGTCGGCGCCCTGGGCACCGTGTATGCGCTGTCGCAGACGGGCGATGCGCTGGCCTCCACGCTGGAACCGCTGATCGCCCATTCGTGGTCGATGGCCACCGCGCTGTCCCTGCTGGCCTGGTACGTCTTCGCGCCGCAGTGCCTGTCGACCCTCTCCGTGGTAAAACGCGAGACGGGCGGCTGGCGCTATCCGCTGCTGATGGCCGGCTACATGTTCGCGCTGGCGTACGCCGCCTCGTTCATCACATACCGCGTCGCCCTGCTGGCCGGCGCCTAGGAGCACACCATGTGGCAAACCATCATCGTCGCCCTGATCGTCGCAGCCGCGCTGCTGCATTTTTCGACCAAGTACCTGCCGGCCGGCGTGCGCCGCGCCATCGTGCGGGGCCTGGTGCGCTGCGGCCTCGATGAGGCCAAGCTGTCGGCCTTCTTCAAGGTGGCGCCGGGCTGCGGCAGCGGCTGCGGTTCCTGCGGCTCCTGCGACAGCCCGCCGCCGCCGTCCGCCACGCCGCCGGCCGACGGCAGCAGCAAGCGCGTGATCCTGATGCAGGTGCAGCGCTAATGGCAGTGTAGCCACGGGCGCGTCCCTGGGCTACACTCGGCTTTCCATATGGAAAGGAGTGGCAATGGCGATACTGTTGATCTTCATGTTCTTGTTTGCGGTCGCCACCTGGCTGCTGGCCAGCCGGCGCGGCCGCCATGGCGGTGTCTGGTTCGGCATCGGCCTGTTCCTCGGGCCGTTTGCCCTGCTGGCGGTGGCGGCCCTGCCGCCCGTGCCGGCGCGCTGACCCTGTCTTGTCAAAACCCGCCATCGCGGGTTTTTTTACGCCTGCGCGCCCGCGTGGCGCAGCCGGTACTGGCGCGGCGAGCAGGCCATGACGCGCTTGAAGGCGTGGCTGAAGGCGCTGTCGGAATCGTAGCCCAGCGCCTGCGCGATCGCGGCGACGGGGGCGCTGCTGTCCTTCAGGCGCCGCGTGGCCAGGCGCATGCGCCAGCGCAGCAGATACTCGAGCGGGGGCACGCCCACCCTGTTCTTGAAATGCAGGGCAAAGGCGGAGCGCGACTGTCCCGCGACGGCGGCCAGCTGCGGCAAGGTCCAGCGCTGCGCCGGCCGTGCATGCATGGCTTCGATGGCGGCGCGCAGCCGGGGATCGGCCAGCGCGAACAGCCAGCCCGCCGGATGCGAGGCCTGCGCTTCCAGATACTGGCGCAGCATTTGCAGCAGCATCATGTGGCCCAGGTGGCGCGTCATCAGCGCCGCGCCAGGGGCCGTCGCCTGCAGTTCCTGCGCCAGGCGCTGCAGGGCCCAGTGCAGCACGCTGGCCTGGTCGGTGTCGCCGCGCAGGTGCAGCAGCGGCGGCAGGCAGTCGAGCAGAATGGCTGCCTCGTCGCCAAAGCCGAAGCGCCCGCCGATGAGGAAAAAATCATGTTCCGGCGCGCCGTGGCGGGCCACGCCCTGCTGCGCGTGCCGGTACACTTCCAGCGCCGGCGACGCCGGCAAGCCCGGCGCGCTGCCCAGGGTAAATTCGCGTCCCGGCGCCAGCAGGAAACAGTCGCCCGTCTGCAGCTGCACGGGCGCGTCGATGCCCGCGACCGTCAGCCAGCAGCCGCCTTCGATGACGGCATTGAACTTGATGCCATCCGGCGGCGGGAAGTCGATGGCCCAGTCGCCGCCCGCCTTCAGGCCGGCAAAGTAGGAGCTGCGCGTGTCAAACAGCGACAGCACATCGGAGAGTAAATCCATGGTGGTTCCAATTCTGGACGATGGCGATAGTAATCAAGATTTTACGCCATTCACAGTCCCGTTCCTTGCGCGCAGAATAGGCATCTGGCCAGTCATCCGGATTGGCATCACTGACAAAGGCAGACCCCATGCGCAGTAGCGATCAACGACAGATCCCCCTTCGTTCCGGCCTGGATGCCGCCACCACGGCCGCCGAAGCGCTGGCCGGGCGCGACCTCTCCGGCCTGCAAGCCATCGTCACGGGCGGCGCTTCGGGCCTGGGACTGGAAACGGTGCGCGTGCTGGCCGGCGCCGGGGCCAGGGTGCTGGTGGGGGCGCGCGACCCGCATCAGGCACTGGACGCCCTGCATGGCATGGCCGGGGTGGAGATCGCCGCGCTGGACTTGCTCGATCCGCACTCGATCGATGCCTTTGCCGCCGGCTTCCTTGCCGCTGGCCGTGCCTTGCACGTATTGGTCAACGGTGCGGGCATCATGGCCTCGCCCTTGCTGCGCGATGCGCGCGGCTACGAAGCGCAGTTCGCGACGAATCACCTGGGGCATTTCCAGCTGACGGCGCGCCTGTGGCCCGCCTTGCGGCAGGCGCGCGGCGCGCGCGTGGTGTGCGTGTCGTCGCTGGGACACCGGCAGGCAGGCGCCGACCTGGACGACCCGCATTTCCAGCGCCAGCCTTACGATAAATGGCGCGCTTATGCGCAGTCGAAGAGCGCCAATGCGCTGTTTGCCCTGGAGCTGGACCGGCGCGGCGCACGGCGTGCGCGCCTTTTCGCTGCATCCGGGGGCTATCCTGACGCCGCTGGTGCGCCACCTGGACCAGGATGATTTGCGCAGGGTGGGCGCGCTTGACGATGCGGGCCAGGTGAACCCGCCGCCGCAATCGGGTTTCAAGACCGTGGCGCAGGGTGCCGCCACCACCATCTGGTGCGCCACCAGCGCGCAGCTCGAAGGGATAGGCGGCGTGTATTGCGAGGATGGCGATATCGCCGCGCTGGTGCCCGACGACAGCACGGGGCCGGGCGTGCGGCGCTGGGCCATCGATCCGCTGCTGGCGCGCCGGCTATGGACGCTCAGCGAGCAGATGACGGGCCTGCGCTTCGATCCTGACGCCGCATGAAAAATGCCGGGCGGCGCCCGGCATGTGTCGGCGTCGGCGCGGAAGGCTTACGCCAGGCCCGCCAGCTTGTCCACCACCGGCGCCAGCGCGGCCGGGCGGCAGCCGAAGGCGGCCAGGCGGCCTTGCGCGCCGGGCGCCAGGTCGAGGTCGTAGGGCAAACGGCCCGCCACCAGCCACAGTTTGTCGTGCGGCAGGGCGGCGACCAGGCGGCGCTGGCCGTCGACGAACATGGCGTTATACGTTTGCAGCACGATCTGCTGCGCGCCCCGGGCAAAGGCGATGGCTTCGTTGACTTCATCGTCCAGCGCTTCGGCCGACAAGGCATATTCGCGCACGTCCAGGCCCGCTTCGAGCAGCGCCGGCAGCATGGAGCTGCGCGCTTCCTTGTTGCGGCCCAGCGCCACTTCGTCGATTTCGCTGCGCGAGCGCACTTCCACCGTCAGCAGGGTCACGGGCAGGCTGGCATCGAGCGCGCGGTAATCGCCCTGCACGCGCAAGGCGGCTTTTTGCAGCAGCTGCGACAGGGCCATGGCGGCCGGCTGCATCAGCGCCGGCGGGGCGACGGGACGCTCGCGCCAGTCGCGCACGGCGCGGTTGCGCTTGAGTGCGGCCACGCGGGCAAGGGCCGCGTCGATGCGCGCCATGGCGATTTCGCCGCTTTCCACGGCGGCGATGACGGCGTCGATGGCCGCCGTCTGCTGCGCTTCCCTGTGCGAAATCAAGACGATGTCGGCGCCGGCCTGCAGGGTGGCGATGGCACCCTTGGGAATGCCGATGCCGTCGGCAATCGCCGCCATTTCCAGGCAGTCGGTGATAACGACGCCCTGGTAGTTCATTTCGCCGCGCAGCAGGTCCGTCAGCACGCCCTTCGACAGGGTGGCGGGCACGCTGGTGTCGGCCTCGAAGGCGGGGAAGACCACGTGCGCCGTCATGATGGCGTCGACGCCGCCGGCAATGGCCGCGCGGAAGGGCGCCAGTTCCACGGCGCGCAGGCGTTCCTTGTCGTGCGGGACGAGGGCCATGGCGTAGTGCGTGTCGATGGCCGTGTCGCCGTGGCCTGGGAAGTGCTTGGCCGTGACGGCCAGGCCGCTGGCGCGCTGGCCGCGCATGGCGGCCATGCCGTATTCGATGACGGTGTCGGCATCCTCGCCATAGGCGCGCACGCCGATAACGGGATTGTTGCGGTTGTTGTTTACGTCCAGCACGGGGGCGAGCAGCATGTTGATGCCCACCTGGCGCATTTCATCGCCGCTGATCTGGTTCATGCGCTCGCAGTCATCCACGGAGCCGGCGGCCTGGAAGGCCATGGCGGCGGGAATCGGCGTCACGCCCTGTTCGATGCGCATGACCATGCCGCCTTCCTGGTCGATGGAGATCAGCAGCGGCGTGTCGGACACTTCCGCGTTGATTTCCTGCAGTTCGCGGCACAGGGCCGACACTTGCGCGGGCGTGTGCACATTGCGGCGGAACAGGATCACGCCGCCCACTTTCTTGTCGCGTATCAAGGTCTTGATATGCTCGTCCGCCTGCAGGGCGTCGAAGCCCACCATGAACAACTGTCCCACTTTTTCGCGCAAACCCTGCTCCATGCTGCAACTCCTCCGGTATTCATTGTAATGATGGCAGACGTATTGTCGCCCGCGATGCCGCAGCGTGGCGGTCAGCGGAAAAGCTGCCTTGTTGTGTATTTATTTTGGTATTGTATTGGATTCAGTTTTTTGCGCAAGTGGTTATTAAGTGGTATTGCCCAACTTGTTGCCACTTGTCGCCACTTGCGCCATTTGCACAACGCGCGGCGCCGTCAATCGAGGCGCTTGAACGATTCCGCCTGCGCCTTGGGCCAGTACAGGCCGAACACGGGCGGCAGCTGCGGCAGCTGGCTCGGGTCGAGCAGCTGGCCCGCTTCCAGGAAGGGCAGCAGGGCGGAGGCCAGTTTCACCTGGTTCGGCGAAATGCGCCGCACCAGGTGGTGCGGGCGCAGCTCCTGCGGGTGGTCCAGGCCGGCGGCGGCGATCAGTTCGGCCAGCGCCTTCATGGTGTTCTGGTGGAAGTGCGCCACGCGCTCCAACTTGTCGGACACCACCAGCGCGCGCTGGCGCTGCGGATCCTGCGTGGCCACGCCCGTGGGGCAGCGGTCCGTGTGGCAGCTTTGCGACTGGATGCAGCCCAGCGCGAACATGAAGCCGCGCGCCGAGTTGCACCAGTCGGCGCCCAGCGCCAGCAGGCGGGCGATGTCGAAGGCCGTGATGATCTTGCCGGAACAGCCGATCTTGATCTTCCCGCGCAGGTTGGCGCCCACCAGCGTGTTATGCACCAGCACCAGCGCTTCCTGCAGCGGCGTGCCCACGTGGTCGGTGAATTCCACGGGCGCGGCGCCCGTGCCCCCTTCGCTGCCGTCGACGACGATGAAGTCGGGCGTGATGCCGGTGGCCAGCATGGCTTTCACGATGCCGAAAAATTCCCACGGGTGGCCGATGGCCAGCTTGAAGCCCGTCGGCTTGCCGCCGGAGAGATTGCGCAGGCGGTCGATAAAGTGCAGCATTTCCAGCGGCGTGGAAAAGGCGCTGTGCGCGGCCGGCGAGACGCAATCCTCGCCCACCATCACGCCGCGCGTGGTGGCGATCTCGATGGTCACTTTCGGTCCCGGCAGCACGCCGCCGTGGCCCGGCTTGGCGCCCTGCGACATCTTCAGCTCGATCATTTTCACTTGCTCGGAACTGGCGTTGGCGATGAAGCGTTCTTCCGAAAACGTGCCGTCCTGGTTGCGGCAGCCGAAATAGCCTGAGCCGATTTCCCACACCAGGTCGCCGCCGTGCTCGCGGTGGTAGGGGCTGATGCTGCCTTCGCCCGTGTCGTGCATGAAGCCGCCGCTGCGCGCGCCGCCGTTCAGAGCCAGGATGGCATTGGCCGACAGGGCGCCAAAGCTCATCGCCGAGATATTGAAGACGCTGGCCGAATACGGTTTGGCGCGCGGGCAGTCCGGGTGGTTGCCGATCTCGATGCGGAAGTCGTGCCCCGTCACCTTGGCGGGGGCGATGGAATGGTTGATCCATTCGTAGCCCGCTTCATACACGTCGAGCTGGGTGCCGAACGGGCGCTTGTCCGTCTGCTCCTTGGCGCGCTGGTAGACGATGCTGCGCTGGCTGCGCGAGAACGGCGTCGCTTCCGTGTCGCTTTCGAGGAAATACTGGCGGATCTCGGGGCGGATGCTCTCGAAGAAAAAACGGAAATGGGCGAGGATGGGGTAATTGCGGCGCAGGGCGCGCCTGGTTTGCAGCAGATCGCTGATGCCCAGCAGGGTCAGCGCACCGGCCAGCACGGGCAGCCAGTAATGGTCATAGTAAAACAGGGACAGGACAAAGATGGCGGCCGTCGCAATGAAGGTCAGGTAGCGAAATGGTACTAGGTGCATGGGCACTCCGGTGAAGTCAGACTGATAACTGATGAGTCTACCTTCGATTTGCGGAACGTGCTGGCTGGAAAGAACGCGGCGCCCGGGGGACGCCGCGTGGGTACTTAGCGCTGTGCGGCGCGGATGCGCGCGACGCGTTCCGCGCTGGCCGGATGGCTCGACAGGTAGGGCGTGTCGCTGTCCAGCTTGCCCAAGGCGACAAAGACTTGCGCCAGGTGTTCCAGGGCAATGCCGTTCTGGCGCAGCATGGCGATCGCGTAGTCGTCCGCCTCGCGCTCGACGTCGCGCGAATATTTCAGGTCCAGCAGCAGCGGCGGCAAGGTCGCTACCACCGTCGACACGTCGCCGAACAGCAGCGCCGCGCCCGCGCCCACGGCCGACGTCTGGATCAGGCGGCGCGTCAGGTGGCGCTGCTTCAAATGCCCCATTTCATGCGACAGCACTCCCATGATGGCCAGGTCGTCCGGCATCAGCGCCACCATTTCATCGGTCAGCACGATGTCGCCGGACGGCAGGGCGAAGGCGTTCGGGCCGATCTTGCTCTTGCGGAAAACGATGCGGTGCGCGGGCGTGCTGTCGCCGGGCGTGGCCAGGCGGGCGAACTGCGCGCGCAAGGCTTGCTGGCGCGCGCCATCGAGCTGGCTGGCGGCAAACACGTGCTTGTCGAGGAAATCGAGCACGCCCTGGCCCAGCTGGCGCTCGACGGACTGGGGAATCGCATACGCGACGCCTTTCGCCGCCACGGGCAGCAGGTATTGATAGCTGAGCCACAGGGCCAGCACGGTGGCTAGCAGGGCCAGCAGGGCGCCGCGCCAGCTTTGCTGCAGCCGCACCACCCAGCCGTCGCGGTGGCCCGTGTCGTGCAGCAGGGCGTTGAAGGCGGCCTGGTCGGCGATTTCCAGATAGGCGCCATCGGGAAAGCTGACCTTGCGCACGGCGTGGCTGCTGCGTTCGGACACGTGCAGTTCGCCCAGCGGGCAGCTGCGTTCGATGTCGCCGGCCAGCACGGCCATGCCATCGTGCACGGCGAGCGTGACGTGGTACAGGCGCGAGGTCTGGCCGTCGAAATAGCGGGCGGCCAGCGGCGCGCCCGTGCCCTGGTGATCGAGCGTCATGCTACAGCGACAGGTCGAAGTCCAGCAGGTCGACCACGCCTTCGCCGGTGGCCGAGACCTGCTCGCCGGTGGCGGCGACAAAGGCGTCCAGGCTGCCGTGCACCAGCATCGATGTCGCTTCCAGGCGGTACTTCAGCCAGCGCACGTGGGCGAATGGCGAAAACAGGCCCAGGGTGACGACGATGCCCAGCAGGTTGGTCAGCATGATGAAGGTGGTGCGGCCCCAGGTCAGCTGCGACTGGAACTGGTGCTGCTGCAGGCGCGTGTGGTTCCAGATCAGGTTCTGGATCATGGTGAGGAACAGCGGCAGCACGATGAAGGCCCAGGCATACAGGGCGGCCACGGCGCCGAAGATGCTGCCGGCCTTGGTGACGTCGTTGGCATTGGTGGCAAACGTGGCGAAGACGCTGGCGAAGACGACAAAGATCAGCACCAGGAAACCGGCCAGCAGCAGGGCGAAGAACAGCAGATAGGTCTTGTAGAAGCTGCCGACGCTGGCGTCGAAGCTGAAGTTGCTGCTGCCGAAACGGCTGTGGGTATGCTGGAAGCGCTTCAGGCGCTGGTGCAGGAACGGCGTCATCAGGCCGCCCGTGAAGGTATTCAGGATGGGCAGCCACAGGAAATACTTGTAGGCTTCCTTGGCGCTGCCGTCAAAGCCGAAGCGGATGCCGCGGTAGCTGGTGTTGTACAGCTTGAATTGCAGGCTTTTCCAGATCAGCCATGGCAGCACGGCCATCATCAGCACGAGCATGATCAGGCCGATGATGGGCGAGACCTGGAAGGCGATGTTGTAGCCGCCGATCAGCACCACGGCCGCGATGCGGCCCTTCAGGATGGCCACGGCATTGCCGTGGTATTCGAAGCTGCTGCCGGCCAGGTGGGTGCTGGAATAAAAATAACGGTTGCGGCGCACCTTGGCCCAGGCGGAATAAATGCCCAGGGTGACGATGCTCAGCAGCAGATTGACGATCCAGATACGGAAGTATTCGCTGCCGGTGGCGCTGAAGGTGATGGCTTCGCGCTTGGCGCTATGGTTGTTGATGTCGACATCCACGGGGGAAGATCCTTACTTATTGGAAACAAAACAAGATAAGGGATTACTCAAAAGTTATCAATTGAAACTATTCTTTTTCGCAATTTTTCATTGATTTGCTTGCGTCGCCGCAATAGGGCCGGCCCGGCTATACTGGAACTCAACCATCGCTTAACGGGAACCGCCATGATCGTCGTCCACCATCTGAACAATTCGCGCTCGCAGCGCGTGCTCTGGCTGCTTGAAGAGCTGGGCCTGGAATATGAGGTCAAGCGCTACCAGCGCGACCCGAAAACCATGCTGGCGCCCGCCGCGCTGAAGGCCGTGCATCCGCTGGGCAAG
The DNA here is from genome assembly GCA_963530105.1 of uncultured Janthinobacterium sp. Taxonomy (GTDB): domain Bacteria; phylum Pseudomonadota; class Gammaproteobacteria; order Burkholderiales; family Burkholderiaceae_D; genus Janthinobacterium. The sequence continues at coordinate 17,706 of CAUSDR010000015.1, read as the reverse complement.
TCGCCCGTGATCACGGACGGCGCCAGCACCATCGCCGAATCGGGCGCCATCATCGAGTATCTGGTCGAGCGCTACGGCAATGGCCGCCTGGTGCCTGCCGCGGGCACGCCGGACAAGCTGCGCTGGACGTACTGGCTGCATTTCGCGGAAGGCTCGGCCATGCCGCCGCTGCTGATGAAGCTGGTGTTCGACAAGGTCGAGTCGTCGCCCATGCCGTTTTTCGTCAAACCGATTGCGCGCGGCATCGCCAGCAAGGTGAAGGACAGCTTCATCATGCCGAACATCAACAGCCAGCTGGCCTACATGGAAGCGGAGCTGGAAAAAACCAAATGGTTTGCCGGCAATGAGTTCACGGCGGCCGACATCCAGATGAGCTTTCCGCTGGAAGCGGCCGCCATGCGCGGCGGACTCGATGCGCGCCAGCCGAAACTGACGGCCTTTTTGCAGCGCATCCACGCGCGCCCGGCCTACCAGCGGGCGCTGGAAAAGGGCGGGCCCTACGATTTCGCCAAATAAGAACGCCTGAGCAAACCTGCTGCGCGCGACTGGCGGCCTGCAATGCCCACCGGCTCGGCGCCTCCGTACCGGGTACGGGGGCGCTTCCTGGCCACCATTGACTTGCGCGCGCGACGGTTTTGTTAGGTGTTGTTGCGCCGCGTAAAACCTGCCAAGCGGAATTCGCTGGGAATAGTGTTTGCCCCATACGGTAAAATGCCCGATTCAACCAGCATCCCATTTACCGCATGGCCAGACTCCTCGCTATCGACGGCTTGAATATCGTACGCCGCGTCTACGAAGCCAGTCCTGAACCCGATTCCGACCTGAAGGCGGAGATCGCGCTGCGCCATGCGCTGTCGTCGTTCCGCACCCTCATCAACGACCACGAGCCGACGCACATCCTGCCCGCCTTCGATTTTGGCGGCCCCACCTGGCGCCATGCCCTGTATGCGGGCTACCGCGAGGGGCGCCAGCCCATGCCGCAAGTGCTGCGCGACGCCTTGCCCGGCTTTTACCAGACCCTGGCCAGCTTCGGCATGCACGTGGTCAGCATACCCGAGGTGGAAGCGGACGACGTCATCGGCACGGCCGTCATGCGCTGGCTGCACGAGGGACGCGGCGCGGCCGTCATCGCCACCACCGACAAGGATCTGCACGGCCTGATTGCCCACGGCGCCCTCGTGTGGGACCACTTCAAGGGCGTCTGGCACGACCATGCCTGGGTCGAGAAAAAGTTCGGCGTGCCGCCGGAACTGCTGCCCGACCTGCTGGCGCTGATGGGCGACGTGACCGACAGCATCCCCGGCGTGTCGAAGATCGGCCTGAAAACGGGCGCGAAACTGTTGCGCGCCTACGGCAATATCGACGCCGTGATGGCCGGCGCGGGCATTTTGCCCGGTACGCTGGGGGAAAGCCTGCGAAAAGAGCGGGAAATACTGTATCTTTCAAGAAAGTTGGTAGAACTCAAGACCGACGTGACCCTGGGTGTGACCTGGAACAAGCTGGTCTGGGAAAAGTGACGCCTGGCGCAAGACAAGAACAATCAAGCAAGGGAAGTAAATCATGATGTTAAAGGCAGTCCTGATCGATAGCAGCGCCGTGGCGCGCGGCCTGCTGAACACGGTCCTGACCGATGGCGGCTACGATGTCTGCGGCCAGACGCATACCAGCGCGCTGGGACTGGCGCTGCTGGTCAAGCACCGGCCGCATTTCGTGTGTATCGCGCGCGAGCAGGTGGAAGATGGCACGCACGTGGTGCAAACCATCCGCGAGCAGTATCCGAAGACGCTGATCTTCATGATCTCGGGCGGTATTGACGCCGCCTCGCTGCAGGCGGCGCACGCCATGGGCGTGTCGGGCTTCATCGTCAAGCCGTTCATGGCCGACACGGTGCTGAAAACCGTGCGCAACACGGTGATCGCCATGGTGCGCAAGCAGCAGGCCCTGGCCGCCGCTCAGAAGGACGCCTGATTAAATCTACTGCGCGTCGCGCGTTGCGGCCGGCGATGCTCACTGGCTCGGCGCCCCCGTACTAAAGTACAGCTGCGCTTCTCGGGCCAACGGGGGCGCCGAGCCTCACTGCCGCTCGCTACGATTTTCTCAGGCGTTGATACTGAACTATATGCATACAATTATTACAGCACCTCGCTCGCGCTGGCGATGATGCCGCCGCCCAGGCAGACGTCGCCGTCGTACAGCACGGCCGACTGGCCCGGCGTGACGGCCCATTGCGCCTGGTCAAACGCCAGGCTGAAATGTTCATTCCCATCCGGCAGCAGCTGGCAAGCCACGTCGGCCTGGCGGTAGCGCGTCTTGGCGCTCAGGGCGCCCGCTTGCGGCGCCACGCCCGCGATCCAGCTGGCCTGGTCGGCCGTCAAGGATTGCGACAGCAGCCACGGGTGGTCATGGCCCTGCACCACGTACAGGGTGTTGTTGGCGATATCCTTGCGCGCCACATACCAGGCGTCGCTGCTGCCATCGGCGTTCTGGTAGGACTTCACGCCGCCGATGCCGATGCCCTTGCGCTGGCCCAGGGTGTAAAAACTCAGGCCCACGTGTTCGCCCACGGTCTTGCCGTCGGCCGTCTTCATGGGGCCCGGCTTGTACGACAGGTAGCGGTTCAGGAATTCGCGGAACGGGCGCTCGCCAATAAAACAGATGCCCGTCGAATCCTTCTTTTGCGCATTCGGCAGGGCCAACTTTTCGGCGATCTGGCGCACTTGCGTTTTCGGGATTTCACCGAGCGGAAACAGGGTCTTGGACAGCTGCGCCTGGTTCAAGCGGTGCAGGAAGTAGCTTTGGTCCTTGCTGGCGTCGACGGCCTTGAGCAGCTCGAAGCGGCCCGCGTCCGCCGGCGCCTGGCGCACGCGCGCATAGTGGCCCGTGGCGATCAGGTCGGCGCCCAGGGTCATGGCGTGGTCGAGGAAAGCCTTGAACTTGATTTCGGCGTTGCACAGCACGTCCGGGTTCGGCGTGCGGCCGGCCTGGTATTCGCGCAGGAAATCGGCGAAGACGCGGTCCTTGTATTCGGAAGCGAAATTGACGGCCTCGATATCGACGCCGATGACGTCGGCCACGCTGGCCGCATCGATCCAGTCCTGGCGCGTGGAGCAGTATTCCGAATCGTCGTCATCTTCCCAGTTTTTCATGAACAGGCCGATGACTTCATAGCCTTGTTCCTTCAGCATCCATGCCGCGACCGAGGAATCGACCCCGCCCGACATGCCGATAACGACTTTCTTCTTGCTCATCTTGCTTTCCAGTTACTTTTAGATAATATTGCTATGCGCTATTGAAAACGGACGCATGCGTGTGCAGCAGGGCCAGCGGCGCGCGCCGGCCGGCCAGGTATTCGTCCACGCACTGCAGCACCAGGGGGCTGCGGTGGCGCTCCTGGCACGCCGCCAGTTCGTCGCGCGTCATCCACAGGGTGCGCAGGATGCCTTCGTCCAGCGGGCGGTCATGTTCGGCGCCAGCCGTGCCGCAAAAGGTGAAGCGCAAATAGGTCACGTCCTCACCCGTGCGCAGCGACTGGTAGCGCGACATGTACATGCCGACCAGTGCCGTGGGGATGAAATCATAGGCAGCTTCTTCCAGCGTTTCGCGGATCACCGCCTGTTCCAGCGACTCGAACGGGTCGAGGTGGCCGGCCGGTTGATTGATCTTGATGCCTTCGCTGGTCTCTTCTTCAATCAGTAAAAACAGGCCATCGCGCTCGACGATGGCGGCAACGGTGACAGAGGGTTTCCAGATTCTCGGCATGATTCCATCCTTGAAAGAGCCGACATTTTATCTTGTTCTGCGCGCGCGGTTTGAAGCCGGCCTTTTGTTGCGCGGACATATTGATAAATGACAACGTTTTAGCAAATAGCGGTGGGAGGTACTTACGTCTATCCCTGGGCGCGCACTAGCATGGTGGCTTTGGCGGCAAGATGGCAGGAAACGCCCGCTAATATAGGCTTTCCCCGTGGTCAAAACAAGCGCGCACGCCTGCCCGAGTGTGGCGAGATTGACACACCTTTCCCACAATATGGTCGCCATACCGCATGGCGGAACGGGGATTGGTATTACAGGGAAATTAGTGTCGTACGACTAAAAGTTGCTGCTTCACAAACGTTTAACGCGCTGCTTTCCGTGTTAGATTCTAGTCAGTTTATCAATTAGCGGAGGCATCATGAGGATAGGCATACCGGCCGAATCGCGGCCCGGTGAGACGCGGGTGGCAGCAACGCCCGAGACAGTCAAGAAACTGGCGGCCAAGCATCAGGTCGTCGTGCAGGCGGGGGCCGGCGTGCAGGCGTCGATTCCCGACGAGGCCTACGCCGCCGCCGGCGCGCAGATCGGCACCGCGCAGGACGCCTATGGCTGCGCCATCGTGCTCAAGGTGCGCGCGCCGGACGCCGGCGAGCGCGCCCTGATGGCCAGCGGCACGGTATTGATCGGCATGTTGAACCCGTTTGACGCGGACAATATCGCCGCCATGGCCACGGCCGGCCTGTCCGCCTTCGCCCTGGAAGCCGTGCCGCGCATCACGCGCGCGCAATCGATGGACGTGCTGTCGTCGCAGGCGAACATCGCCGGCTACAAGGCCGTGCTGGTGGCCGCCAACACCTACCAGCGCTTCATGCCGATGCTGATGACGGCGGCCGGCACCGTCAAGGCGGCCCGCGTGCTGATCATGGGCGTCGGCGTGGCCGGACTGCAGGCGATCGCCACGGCCAAGCGCCTGGGCGCCGTCATCGAGGCGTCCGACGTGCGCCCGCCCGTCAAGGAGCAAGTCGAATCGCTGGGCGCCAAATTCCTCGACGTGCCCTTCCTCACGGACGAAGAAAAAGAGATCGCCAAGGGCGCGGGCGGCTACGCGCGCGCCATGCCGGCCGACTGGATGCGCCGCCAGGCCGAACTGGTGCATGAACGGGCCAAGCTGGCCGACATCATCATCACCACCGCCCTGATTCCCGGCCGCGCCGCGCCCGTGCTCATTTCCGAAGAGACGGTGAAAGCCATGAAACCCGGCTCCGTCATCGTCGACCTGGCCGTGGAGCAGGGCGGCAACTGCCCCTTGTCCGAACTGGGCAAGACGGTGGTGAAGCACGGCGTGTACATCGTGGGCGAGCCGAACCTGGCCACCCTGGTGGCGGCCGACGCCTCGGCCCTGTACGCGCGCAACGTACTGGACTTCTTAAAGCTCATCATCGACAAGGACGATCAATTGCTGATCGACCGCGAGGATGAAATCATCAAGGCCAGCCTGGTCTGCGCCGACAGCGCGATCTTGCGTCACTAATGCAGCGCCGGAGAGAACAACATCATGGAAATCAGTCACACCATCACTAACCTGATCATCTTCGTGCTGGCCATTTATGTCGGCTACCACGTCGTCTGGACCGTCACGCCGGCGCTGCACACGCCGCTGATGGCCGTCACCAACGCCATTTCCGCCATCATCATCGTTGGCGCCATGCTGGCGGCCGGCCTGACGGATGGCCCGCTGGCGCAAGTGGCCGGCACCCTGGCCGTGGCCCTGGCCGCCGTCAACGTGTTTGGCGGCTTCCTCGTCACGCAGCGCATGCTCGAAATGTTCCGTAAAAAAGAACCGAAGGCCAAGCAAGGAGCGAAAGAATGAGTCATGCCATGAGTTTCGTCACCATGAACCTGGTGACGATGATGTACCTGATCGCCTCCGTGTGCTTCATCCAGGCCCTGAAAGGCCTGTCGTCGCCCTCGACGGCGCGCCGCGGCAACGCCTTCGGCATGAGCGGCATGGCCATTGCCGCCGTCACCACCGTGGCGCTGATCCTGAAACTGAAGGAACAGCAGACGGGCGGCATGGGCCTGACCCTCGTCATCATCGGCATCGTCACGGGCGGCGCCATCGGCGCCTACCTGGCGAAAACCGTGGAAATGACGAAAATGCCGGAACTGGTGGCGGCCATGCACTCGCTGATCGGCCTGGCCGCCGTCTGCATCGCCGTGGCGGCCGTGTCGGAACCGTGGGCCTTCAATATCGCCCAGCAGGGCCAGCCGCTGCCGATCGGTAACCGCTTCGAGCTGTTCATCGGCACCTTCGTCGGCGCCATCACGTTTTCCGGGTCGGTGATCGCCTTCGGCAAGCTGTCGGGCAAGTACAAGTTCCGCCTGTTCCAGGGCGCGCCCGTCAGCTTCAAGGGCCAGCATCTGCTCAACCTCGTGCTGGCGCTGGTGATGGTGGGCCTGGGCCTGGCGTTCTGCTTCGCCGACGGCGTGGAACCGGCATGGACACCGTTCGTCATCATGGCCCTCATCGCCTTCGCGCTGGGCGTGCTGATCATCATCCCCATCGGCGGCGCCGACATGCCGGTGGTGGTCTCCATGCTCAACAGCTATTCCGGCTGGGCCGCGGCCGGCATCGGTTTTTCGCTGAATAACTCGATGCTGATCATCGCCGGCTCGCTCGTGGGTTCTTCGGGCGCCATCCTGTCGTACATCATGTGCAAGGCCATGAACCGCTCCTTCTTCAACGTCATCCTGGGCGGCTTCGGCGGCGATGCGCCGGCCGCGGGCGCGGCGGGCACGCAGGAACAGCGTCCCGTGAAATCGGGCTCGGCCGACGATGCCGCCTTCATCATGGGCAATGCGGAAACCGTCATCATCGTGCCCGGCTACGGCCTGGCCGTGGCGCGCGCCCAGCATTCGCTCAAGGAACTGGTGGAAAAGCTCACCCACAAGGGCGTCACCGTCAAGTATGCGATCCACCCGGTGGCGGGGCGCATGCCGGGCCACATGAACGTGCTGCTGGCCGAAGCGGAAGTGCCGTACGACCAGGTGTTCGAGATGGAAGACATCAACGGCGAATTCGGCCAGACCGACGTGGTGCTGGTGCTGGGCGCGAACGACGTGGTCAACCCGGCGGCGAAAGACCCGAAATCGCCGATCGCCGGCATGCCGATCCTGGAAGCGTATAAAGCCAAGAGCATCATCGTCAACAAGCGCTCGATGGCTTCCGGCTACGCGGGCCTGGACAATGAACTGTTCTACCAGCCGAACACGATGATGGTGTTTGGCGATGCGAAGAAGGTGATCGAGGATATGCTCAAGGCAGTCGAGTAAGGCATTGCCTTAGCCAACCAAAGACGGCCCGCCTTGCGCGGGCCGTTTTTTTGATTGCGCGCGGCATAAGACAGGAGGGGCGGCAGGCCGGATGGTCACGCGGCCGCCACGACTTTGTTGCGGCCCTGGTGCTTGGCCGCATACAGGGCCTTGTCCGCTTCCGACATGGCCGCGTCCAGCGTGGCGCCCTTGACCAGCGGTGCCAGGCCGATGCTGATGGTGACGTGCAGCGGGGTGCCGTCGGGCAGCACGGTGACGGCGGCGGCCACCGCCGCGCGGATGCGTTCGGCCACCTTGTACGCCTGCTTCAGGGTCGCGTCGGGGAACAGCAGGCCGAATTCCTCGCCGCCCAGGCGCGCCGCCACGTCGGTGACGCGGCCCGTGTCGCGCAGCACCTGCGCCACGTTGCGCAGCACGGCGTCGCCCACGGCATGGCCATGGCGGTCGTTGATTTTCTTGAAATGATCGAGGTCGGCCACGCCCACCGTCAGGGCCGCGCCGCTGCGGGCCGCGCGCGCCATCGCCTGCTCGGCCTGGGCTTCATAGGCGCGCCGGTTCGGCAGCGCCGTCAGGGCGTCGTACAGAGCCTGCTGCTCCAGCTGCGCCAGCAGGCTGGCGTTTTTCGCCGCCAGTTCGCGCCGCTCGCGCACGTCTAGCAAAAAGGCGCCGAAATAGCGCATGCCGTCGACCACGCCCAGGTCCAGCGCCTTCATCTCGATGGGGATCATCTGCGCATTGCGGTGGCGGATGGCGAATTCGCGGATTTTCCCCAGCACGCTGGAGGTGCGCGAGCTGCGGATGTAGTTGATCACGTGGTTGTCGTGCTGCGCGGCGACGGCGTCGGGCAGCAGGCCGTTCAGGGTCTGGCCCAGCAATTCACCGCTGGCATAGCCCGACAGCGCCTGCATGGCGCCGTTGATGTAGCGGATGCGGCACTGTTCGTCGATGATGATGACGGCGTCGAGGGCGTCTTCCAGCAGGCGGAAAAAAAGCACGTCGGGAAGAGCGGCAGGCGGTGCTGCGGGCAATGCATCTGTCATGGAACGGTCGCCAAAATCCAGGTGAGGCCCATTGTCGCATCCGCGGGCCGTTTATTCCATGACGGATAATCCCGCTGTTTCTTTTTTGCCCCTGGCCCGATTAGCGAGCTTCAGCGGCGGCCATACATCATCAATGCGGCGAGACCCTTGCGCGCAGGAGGGAAGGCATCCAGCAAGCCCAGCGACAGGCCCAGCAAGCCTTGCGTGGGCGCGCTGCCCGTGAAGATGCGCGCCATGGTGTCCGTCACGCGCACGGTCAGCCCCCGGTCCGCCTGGCGCCGGGCCACGTAGCGTTCCAGGCCGGCCGGGCTGCTGTCCTGCGCCAGTGCGCGGGCCAGCACGGCGGCGTCGCGCAGGCCCAGGTTCAGGCCCTGCCCCGCCACCGGGTGCAAGGTTTGCGCCGCATTGCCGATGGCGACCGTGCGCGCCGTGCCGCCCGCCTGCGCGTTCAGGCCCAGCGGATACGCCAGGCGCGGCGTCGCGTGGGTAAAACGCCCCAGGCGGCTGCCGAAGGCCGCGCCCAAGCGCGCCAGGAAGGCCGCATCGTCGAGCGCCAGCAAGTGTTCCGCGCGCGTGGGCGGCACGCACCACACCAGCGCGTAGCCGTCGTCCTGCGGCAGCAGCGCCAGCGGCCCTTCGTCGGTGAAACGTTCAAAGGCGCGGTGCGCGATGGGGGCGCTTGTGCGGACATGGACAATGATGGCGCTTTGGCCATAATCGCGGCTGACGGCGCGTTCCTGCTGCTGGCCGAACAGGCCGCCCTCGGCCTGCACCAGCAGGCTGGCGCGCAGGGTGGACGAGGCGCCATCCTGTTCGATCTGCACGCTCACGCCGTCGCCGTCTTCCGCGCTGCCCGTCACCAGGGCGGGACGCACGGTGGCCACGCCCAGGCGTGCGCAGACGTCGGCCAGCACGCTGACCACGGCTCCATAGCGGGCCACGTAGCCGAGCGCCTCGACGCCATGTTCATCGCGGTCCATCAGGCTGCGGCCAAATTGGCCGCGGCGCGAGACGTGAATGGTGTGGATAGGCGTCGCTTCCACGGGCCAGGCGCCCGCTTCCTCGAGGATCTGGCGGCTGCCGTGCGACAGGGCGATGGTGCGCGGATCGCGCCTGGCCTGTTCGATGGACTTGGCGTCGAGCAGGACGATGCCGTCGGCGCGTGCGCCGCGCTGTACCAGCAGGGCGGCCAGCGCCATGCCGACGGGGCCGGCGCCGCAGATGGCGAGATCGAAAGTGGACGGTGTATGCATGCGGCGGCGTTAATCCTGTGACATCAGTTGTTCGATTTCAGCCACGCTTTTTGGCGCCGTGCTGAAGACTTCATGGCCTTGCGGCGTGACCAGCACGTCGTCCTCGATGCGGATGCCCGTATGCCAGAACTGTTCCGGCACGCCGGCGCCGGGACGCACGTAGATGCCCGGTTCCACCGTCAGCACCATGCCCGCTTCCAGCGGGCGCCATGGCTTGCCGGGCGCGCTCGTGTCGCGGTAGGCGCCGACGTCGTGCACGTCCATGCCCAGCCAGTGGCTGGTGCCGTGCATGTAGAAGGGCGCATAGCTCTTGTCGGCGATGACGTCCTGCACGCTGCCGTTCTTTTGCCGGTCCAGCAATCCCAGGTCCAGCATGCCCTGCGCCAGCACCTGCACGGCCGCTTCGTGGATGGCGCTGTGCGGCAGGCCGGGGCGCACCATGTCCAGCGCCGCCTGCTGCGCCGCCAGCACCAGTTCATACAGCGCCCGCTGCGGCGCGCTGAAGCGGCCGTTGACGGGCCAGGTGCGCGTGATGTCGGAAGCGTAGCCATCGAGTTCGCAGCCGGCGTCGATCAGCACCAGTTCCCCGTCGTTCAGGACGGCGTTGTTGGCGCTGTAGTGCAGGATGCAGGCATTGTCGCCGCCGGCCACGATGGAGGAATAGGCGGGAAACTGGGCGCCGCTGCGGCGAAATTCGTACAGCAGTTCCGCTTCCAGCGCGTATTCATGCATGCCGGGCCGCGTGGCGCGCATGGCGCGCGCGTGCGCCGCGCTGGAAATGGCGGCGGCACGGCGCATCAGCTGCTGTTCCTGCGTGTCCTTCAGCAGGCGCATGGCGTCGAGCATGCCGTTGACCTCAATGGCCATGGCGGGCGCCGTGACGCCGCTGCGCGCCTGCTTGCGCACATTGTGCCGCCAGACCTTGACCTGCGCATCGAGGTTGCCGCCCAGCGCGTAATAGATGGCTGGCGCGTCGGCCAGCACGCGCGTCATTTCCGCATCGAGTTCCTCGATGGGGAAGGCCGCGTCAAAGCCGAAGGTGGCGCGCGCCGCGTCGGGGCCATGGCGGAAGCCGTCCCAGATTTCGCGCTCCGTGTTCTTGGCGCGGCAAAACAGGATGGCGCGCGCGGGCGCCGTGGCGCTGGCGGCCACGAGGGCCACGGCGCTGTCCGGTTCCGTAAAACCGCTGAGGTAATAAAAATAGCTGTCGTGGCGGTAGGGATAGTCGCAATCGCTGTTGCGCGCCACTTCGGGCGCCGTGGCGAGGATGGCCACGCTGCCGGGCAGCATCTGCGCCAGCAGCGCCGCGCGCCGGGCCGCGTAGTTGGCCATCATGCCGCAGGCGCCCTGGTGATTGCGCTGGCGACGCCGTTGAGGGCGTCGAGCTGCTGCGGCGTGCCGACATTCGTCCACTCGCCCGGATAGATCTCGCCGCCCACGCGGCCCTGGTCCGCATAGCTGCGCAGCAGGTCGCCCAGTCTGGCGTGGCTGCCCGGCGTGATGCCATCAAACATCTCGGGACGGTACACGCCGATATTGGCGAAGGTCCACTTTGTCTCGTCCGTATTGTTGATCGCGAACAAGGTCAGGCCGAAGTCGCCCTTGGGATGGAAGTCCGGGTTGGGCACCAGATAGGTCCAGGCGATGTCGCGCTGCTCGGCCGGGTAGGGCGTGCCCAGCACATCCTTGTCGGCCAGCACGTCGAGCACTTGCGTGAAATCAAAGTAGGGGCAATAAATGTCGCCGGAAATGGCGAGGAACGGTTCCTCGCCCAGCAGGTGGCGCGCCTGGGCGATGCCGCCCGCCGTTTCCAGCGGCGTGGCTTCCGGCGAATACGCGATGCGCGCGCCGTACGCGCTGCCGTCGCCCAGGGTTTCCTCGATCAGGTGGCCCAGGTGCGAATGGTTGATGACGATCTCCGTGATGCCGGCGCGCACCAGGTTCAGCACATGCCAGACGATCAGCGGGCGGCCGCGCACTTTCAGCAGCGGTTTGGGGCAGGTATCGGTGAGCGGACGCATCCGTTCACCGCGGCCTGCGGCGAAGATCATGGCTTTCATGGTAGGACTCGTTTTCTGTTTTGTTCGGTAATTGTTGCGTGGCGCGAGCCGCACAATAAGTTAATTCTGCAGTAGCGGCACCTGGCAAAACCGTGGCGAGCGCCAGTGCCTTGCGGCCGGGAAGCGCGACGCGCAGCAGGTTTTGCCGGCTGTCATCAGAAGGTGTAGCCCACCTGCGGCGTCTTGTTTTCCAGCGCATCGAGCAGGCGCACCAGCGGCTTGAGTTCCGTGTAGCGGTTGGCGGTCTTGCGCACGTAGTCGAGCACGGTCGGCAGGTCGGCCATGTAGATATCCTTGCCGTCGCGGTAGTTCAGACGCGCGAACAGGCCGAGGATTTTCAGGTGGCGCTGCAGGGCCGTGAATTCGAAATCGCGGTAAAAGGCGTCGATGTCGGGATTCACCGGCAAGCCCAGCTGCTTGGCGCGCTGCCAGTAGCGGATCACCCAGTCGAGCACCAGCTCTTCATCCCACTGCAGATACGCATCGCGCAGCAGCGAGGCGATGTCGTAGGTGACGGGGCCGAAGACGGCGTCCTGGAAGTCGAGGATGCCGGGATTGGGGATGGAACCATCGTTGATGTGCATCAAATTGCGCGAATGGTAGTCGCGGTGCATGAATACTTGTTGCTGCGACAAGATATTCGCCGTGATGGCCTCGAATACCTTGTCCAGCTGGGCTTGTTGTACATCCGTCAAGGTCTGGCCCAGGTGCTTGCCGATGAACCATTCCGGGAACAAATTCATTTCGCGCAGGATGAAGGCGCGGTCAAATTCGGGCAGCACGTCGGGCGCGCTGGCCAGCTGGATCTTCATCAGCGATTCCAGCGCTTCGGCGTACAGCACGCTGGCGTTGTCGTGGTTCAGGGCATCGAGGTAGGTGGTCGTGCCCAGGTCGGAAAGCAGCAGGAAGCCGTTGTCCAGGTCTTGCGCGATGATTTCCGGCACGGACACGCCCGCCGCCTTCAGCAAGCCGGCCACCTTGATATAGGCGGGCACGTTTTCGCGCTCGGGCGGCGCATCCATGGCGATCAATGTCTTTTCTGGCAATGTTGCATTGCCGGGCAGCACATCGAGGCGGTAGTAGCGGCGGAAGCTGGCATCGCTGGAAGCGGGGCGGGCGGAGTCGGGCGCGACGAGGTTAAGCGAGGTCAACCAGGCTTTCAACAGGGTCAGGCGAGCGTCGGCGGGGGCCGGCGCGGTGGTGGAATTGGAGGAGAATGACATTAAGCGGCCTGTGGAATCGGGTTGATGGTGCGTATTCCCATATAATAAGGGATTCAGTGCGACACGTAGTCGCTAATTGGTCGCTATGCGGCATTGATTTACAAGCAACAAAACCTGCAAACATGCGCTAAGTCCTTGATTTTTACAGGATGTTAGCGTCGGCTGTATAACTCCGCCCAGCGGAAACGATACAGTTCAGATCAAATCCACACTCAAACAATCTTCACGTATCCGACGTTCATGCACAGGTTTTCCTGTCCCATGCGCTTCCTTGCGTCGAAAATTCGCCCACAAGGCGGAATTGTGTTGCCTCCAAACAACGAACGGTATATACCCGTGAAACTGGAACGTACGCCTTCCGCGCAGACGTTCATGGCAAGCCAGCAATGGCATTTGAGACATTAAGCAGGCAGCAGTTGCTATGTATAGAGCGCAAGCTCTGAGATACCTTGTCGTACCCGAATTATCAGGTGCTACGACCGGATGCACGACCATCTGTCACCTATTCGAACATGCGTCACTGGCAACGGTGGGGTGTGAAGCTTCGAAGACAATGTACCCCCATGTTCGTATGCGGCGTTTTGTTCATGCGAGTGAGCAAGGCGGAGACTGCCAGCAGAAAGGCGGTTGAGGGGCTAGGTGAGTGCTGCAAGGGTAATGTAATGTGAATCGTCGTTTGAACCCTCGTAAATATTGATGGGCCTAAGCTGCTGACAGGCCCTAACCAAAACGGTACCGTGGATGGTTGTCCTTGTTGAATCTGGGGACACGTCGTCATTAACACCACCGGGGGATAGGCGGACTCTAAACAGTCAATCGCAATGTATTCAGTTGCGTTGGTATCTCAGGGAACGTGGTAAGCCTGATTTCCTGCCGTAGCTTGGCAGCTACAAGTCATACGGCAGGCGACCCGCAAGGGAAGCTGACGGGAAAGCAGGTATGGGAGGATGGAAAAAGCGAATGCTGCGCAGTAATAGCGTGGATAGGGATTCCAAATTTGTCCCACCGTGAAAGCGGGCAGACTTCCATCTGGTGCAATAGTCGTCAAACGACTGTATAGACAATAACGCCTCGAAGGGACGCAGTTCATCCCTTCGGGGTGACTTGCGTCCTCGATAGGTGTCAACCAACGAGGTACAGCAATGAGAGTAACTGAAGAAAATTTCGGTTCTGCGTCCTCGCACATTCCTGCTGAGTGGAGCGCCATCGACTGGCGCAAAGTTCAGAAGAATGTGAGAGTCATGCAGCATCGTCTAGCGAAGGCTACGTCGGACAGTGACTGGCGCCGAGTGAAAGCTCTGCAACGGTGGCTGACCCATTCGTTTTGTGCCAAAGCAGCGGCAATCAAACGCGTGACCGAAAACCAAGGCAAGCGAACATCGGGTGTCGACCGGCAGCTATGGGAGACCCCGCAACTGAAACATGCGGCAATTGCCAACCTCGGAAAATCCCGGTATCGACCCCTGCCCCTCCGGAGGGTTAATATTCCCAAGACCAATGGAACGTTACGCCCTTTGGGCATTCCAACTATGAAGGACCGGGCCATGCAGGCGCTACACCTGCTGGCGCTCGATCCGGTCCTGGAAACAGTGAGCGATCAGAACTCGTATGGGTTCAGGAAAAATCGTGCAACTGCCGATGCGATGTCCCAGATATTCGTCAGACTCTCCCGCAAGGGTTCAGCTGAATGGGTATTGGATGCGGACATCGAAGGGTTCTTCGATAACATCAGCCACCAATGGATGATCGACAACGTCCGCATGGACAAGTCGATACTGACTAAATGGCTGAAGTCCGGTGTAGTGGACGGTAAGCAATTGCTGGCGACAACTGCCGGAACTCCGCAGGGTGGCATCATCAGCCCCGCACTTGCAAATTGGACACTGAATGGGTTGGAAGCGGAACTTGTTGCGCATCTCGATGCAAAATGGGGAGTAGCCAAGGCCAAGAAACTCAAGGTCGGCGTCATACGGTACGCGGATGATTTTGTCATTACAGGGGCTTCACGAGAGCTGCTGGAAGACGAAATCAAACCGTGGGTGGAGAATTTTCTCGCCATCAGAGGTCTGAGGCTTGCAAAGGCGAAGACCAAGATCGTGCATGTCGATGAAGGGTTTGATTTCCTGGGATGGAACTTCCGCAAATACACAGGAAAGTTGCTCATCAAGCCAAGTAAGAAAAACGTCAAGGCGTTTTATAAAAAGCTGGGAACGGCAATCAGTGACAATTTGGGCGCAACGCAGGAGAATTTGATACGCCTGCTGAACCCCATGCTACGCGGGTGGGCGCAGTACCACTCGCCTGTTGTAGCAAAGCAAACGTTCTCTCGTCTGGAGTCGCTGCTGTTCTGGCGACTCATGCGATGGGCAAAACGCAGGCACCCGACCAAGAGCGCAGATTGGATACGCAAAAAGTATTGGCGTACCGTCGGCAATCGGCATTGGGTATTTGCATGTCAAATTGATACTGAGTTCGGCAATAAGGCAACAATGGAACTGTACTCGCTTGCGGGAACGGCCATTGAGCGTCACATCAAGATCAAGGGAGCATTCAACCCTTATGATCCGTCATGGGAGATGTACGGTGAGACGCTTCGGATGGAGCGCATGGTGAAAAACATGCGCTACCGAAAGGAGTGGATACGGCTGTACGTGGATCAGGACGGAAAGTGCGCGCTGTGCGGGTATGCGATGGACTTTGACACCGGCTGGCACGACCACCATATGCAGTATAGGGTAGCGGGCGGGTCCGATGCGCTGGGAAATCGGGTATTATTGCACCCAAATTGCCATTCTCAGGTTCATAGCCTTGGATTGAAAGTAACAAAGCCGGTTCCTGTATAGGAACTTTTTATTAAGCCCGAGCCGTGTGCGGCGAAAGTCGCAAGCCCGGTTCCTAGGGGGGAGGACTCCAGTAATGGAGTCTTCCTACCCTACAATTAAAAAATCGCCTGTCAATGGTGCTTGCCCCTTCCAATTCATGAGCTGGTTTTCGGCCTCCCCCCATTCGCAGCGCTGGGCTTTCGCCATCAGCGCGCTCGTCGCCGCCACGACGGTGCCCGTCCACGCCCAGAAGGCTCCACGCCCCGTGCATGTGGAAGATCCGGACGCGCCCACTGTCATGACGGCGGAAAGCATGAACGGCCGGCCGGAAAGGGAAGTCAATCTCGACAAAAATGTCGTGATTGAGCGTGGAAAAACCACAAAAATGACGGCCGATACAGCTTGTTACAAACAAGTTGAAGATCAGTTCGAGGCGGAAGGCCATATCAAGATGTGGCGTTTCGGCAATTACTACACGGGCGACGTGCTCAAGCTGAACATGGAAACGGGCAAGGGCTTCCTGCTCAACCCGACGTACCGCTTCGAAGTGGGCGGCGGCCAGGGCAAGGCCGAGCGCGTCGACTTCATCAATCCCGACGAAGCCAATGTCATCGACGGTACCTACAGTACCTGCGAAGGGCCGAATCCGGACTGGTACCTGAAATCGAGCACTTTGAATCTCGATACGGGGCGCGACGTGGGCACCGGTGGCAAGACCATCATCTATTTCAAGGACGTGCCGATCCTGGGCACGCCCGGCATTTCGTTTTCGCTGTCGGGCGCGCGCCGTTCCGGCTGGCTGGCGCCGACGCCGGGCTTTGCCTCGAAGAATGGCTTTGAGCTGACGGTACCGTACTACGTGAATATCGCGCCGAACCGCGACCTGACCCTGTTACCGAAATATATCCAGCGGCGCGGCATCCAGCTCGGTGCCGTCGGGCGCTACATGGGCGAGACGGATGCCGGTTTGTACAACGGCGAGACGTCGATCGAGTACTTGCCGAACGACAAGCAGACCAAGACCGACCGCTACATGATCAAGTCCAAGCATGAGCAGGCGCTGGCCAAGGGCTGGACCTATGGCTGGGATGTGCGCGAAGCGTCCGACAATAACTACCCGAACGATTTTTCGAAAAACGTGGCCAGCGCCACGGAGCGCCAGCTGCTGCGCGAATTGCGCACCGATTACCGCACCGAGGACTGGAGCCTGACGGCGCGCGTGCAGAATTACCAGGTGCTGCAGGATCCTGATCCCAGCGTGACGGTGCCGCGCCCGTATGACCGTTTGCCATCGGTCAATTTCCACGCGGGCAAATATGACGTGTGGGGCGGTTTCGACTGGACCTTCGACGCGGAAGCGACGCGATTCTCGCACCCGACCCTGGTGCAGGGTTCGCGCCTGGTGGCCGTGCCGCAAGTGAGTTTCCCCATCGTTCGCCCCGGCTACTTCATCACGCCCAAGCTGATGCTGAACGCCAGTGCGTATCAGCTCGACACGAACGCGGCGACCAAGGCGCAGTTTCCGAATACCTCGCTGACGCGCGCCGTGCCGACATTTTCGGTCGACAGCGGCCTGGTGTTCGAGCGCGACACCAACCTGTTTGGCGCCAAGGGCGGCACGCAGACCCTGGAGCCGCGCCTGTTCTACGTCTACACGCCGTATCGCGACCAGTCGCAGTTCCCGAAATTCGATACGGACAACGGCACCTTCAACCTGACGCAGATCTTCACGGAAAACCGCTTCGTCGGCAATGACCGTATCGGCGACGCCAACCAAGTGACGGCGGCCGTCGTGTCGCGCTTCCTGCAGCCCGATGGCGCCGAGCGCATGCGCCTGACCTTCGGCCAGCGCTTCTATTTTGCCGACCAGCGCGTGCAGCTCGATTCGAGCACGCCGGTCAACCAGTCGCGCTCGGATGTGCTGCTGGCGGCAACGGGCCGCGTGTCGGAGACTTGGACCGTCGACAGCCTGGTGCAGTACAATCCCAGCGACCGCCAGTTGATGAGCTACAACTACACCTTGCAATATCAGCCCGGCCCGAAGAAAGTATTGAATTTAAGCAATCGTTTCCAGCGCGGCAGTTCGCGCAGTGCGGAAGTGTCGGGCCAGTGGCCATTGACGGACCGCCTGTATGGCGTGGGCCGCATCAGTTACTCGCTGCTGGACCGGCGCATGGTCGATAGCCTGATCGGCCTGGAATACAAGGGCGATTGCTGGGTGT